>JBLNGH010000404.1:0-22385 GCA_050264575.1 Acidobacteriota bacterium
TATGACATGAGGCGCCCGCGGCCCCCGCGCGAGGATAGCGAGTCCGCAAGCGCCGGAGCGCGCGAGCGGGGGTGGGGCCCGCGAGCACTGAAGAAAGAGGCTTGAGGCTTGGGGCTTGAGGCTTGGAGAAGCTGCTCATCCCTCTCGAAGGACTCGCGCGGGATCGATTCGCGACGCCCGCCGCGCCGGAAGCCAGCCCGCGAGCGCGCCGATGCACGCCAGCACGAACGCAGCGCCGGCGATGGTTGCCGGATCTCTCGCTTCGAGGCCGAAGAGCAGCGTCCCGACGTAACGCGCCGCCCAGACGCTGATCGCGCCGCCGACGACAACGCCCATGGTCACGAGCATCGCGACGCGGCGAAGGACGAGCGCGAGCACGGCGCCCGGAGCCGCGCCAAGCGCCATCCGAATCCCCATCTCCGTCCGCCGCCGCCCGACGGCATAAGACGTCACGCCGTAGAGGCCGACGCCGGCGAGCAGCAGCGCCAGCACACCGAAGAATCCGGCGAGCATCGCCAGCAGCCGCTCCTGAATCAGCGCCGCGTTGACGTAATCGGCCAGCGGACGTGACGTCAGCGCGACGTTCCGATCGAGGCCGCTGATGGCCGACATCACGCTCCGGCCCAACGTGCCGGCGGGAAGGCCGGCGGCTTTCACGCTGATCGCGATGAACGATCCCACTTCGTCGAGCTGCGCGAGCGGCAGATAGATTGTGGGCGGGACGGGGTCGCGCAGAGACCGGTACGCGGCGTCGCGCGCCAGGCCGACGATCTCGTGCGTCCGGCTGGGCCGTCCGGGCCGGCCGCCGGTGCGAATCTGCCGGCCGACAACCGACGTTGTCAGGAGCAATCTCCGGGCGAGTGTCTCGTTGACGATGACGACCGGCGGCGAGCTTCGGCTGTCGCGATCGTCGAAGTCACGGCCGGCAACGAGCGCCGTGCCGTAGGTCTTGAACCAAGCCGGCGTCACGACATTCACGTAGACGCCGCGATCGCGCTCGGGAAAATCCGGCCGGTCAGGAATCTCGATCGGGTACTGCCAGCTGCTGCCGCTCATCGGCGTCACCACCGAGGCCGCTGCCGACGCCACGCCGGGCACGGCGAGAACGGTCTGGCGAAGCCGTTCGTAGAACACCGCGCGGTTCTCCGGCAGGGTTTCACTGCGCTGCGCATTGACGTTCACGACGAGCACCGGATCGCGATCGAATCCCACATCCTTGCTGGCGAGGGTCTGGAACGTGCGGACGAACAGCCCCGCCGCCACGACGAGCAGCAGAGACAGCGCGATCTGCACCACGACCAGCGCGTTTCTCACACCACCGCGCCCCTCGCCGATTATGCCGCGCGATTGTTCCTTCATCGCGTCGTTCGGATCGACCTTCGCGGCCCGGAGCGCGGGCGCAACGCCGAACAGGATCGCCGTCGCCGCGGCGACCGCGGCGGTGAACGCGAGGACGCGCAGATCCAGCGAGAGATCGAGGAACACGCGGTTCGATTGCGTCGACAGCTGACGGACCAGCAGCTCGCTGCCCCACTTGGCAAGCGCGAGTCCGGCAAGCGCGCCGGCGCCGGCGAGCACCAGGCTCTCGGCCAGCAGTTGACGCGCGAGCCGGCTCCTGGAGGCGCCAAGCGCCAGGCGGACGGAAAGCTCCCGACGTCGCGCCGTCGCGCGCGCGAGCAGCAGATTCGCGATGTTCGCACAGGCGATGAGCAGCACCAGGCCGACGACGACCATCAGCGTCTGGAGCGGCCGCTCGTAGCGGAACCGCAGACTCGACGCGCCCGTCGACGCCGGATGGAGGAAGAAATCCTCCCGCAGGTAGCTCTCGAGATCCTTCGGCCGCCAGTCCTGTGGAATCGTCGCCTCTCGAATCTGCTTCTGCACGCCGCGGAACGCCGCCTGGGCCTCGGTAATCGTCTGGCCCGCTTTCAACCGCACGACCGTCGTCAGCCACCACGTCGATCGCCGATCGAGCGCGCTCTCGCGGCCGCGCATGAGCGGTTCGGCGCCGAGCGTGATCGCGACGTCGAACGTCCGGCCGACCGTCGGGCCGAAAAACGACGGCGGCGCAATCCCGACGATCGTGAACGGCACGCGCTGGATGGTGAGCGTGCGGCCGAGCGTATCGGCCGCGCCGTTGAAGCGGCGCTGCCAGAAGTCGTAGCTGATGACGGCGACCGGACCATCGGGCCCGGCGCCCCGGCGGTCATCGTCGGGCACGAACACCCGGCCGTACAACGGGGCCACGCCCAGGACGTCGAACATGCCGGCGCTGGACCAGATGCCGTCGACGAATTCCGTCTGCCCGCCCTGTGAGAGATCGAAGCGCGTGGACGAAAACGCAAACGCGCCGTTCCCCAGTTCGGGGCGCGCGCGGATCTGTTCCCAGATCGGGTTCGTCAAGCTGTCCTGGTCGTCGCCAATCGACAGAATCGCGAGCCGCTCCGGTGCGCGCACCGGCAGCGCGCGCAGCAGCAGGCTGTCGAGAATCGAGAAGATCGCGGTGTTGGCCCCGATCCCCAATGCCAGCGACAGGATCGCGACGATGGTGATGACCGGCGCCGCACGCAGCGCCCGGATCGCATCGCGGAAGTCCTGCATTGGTCCGACCCCCTTTCACGCGCTCTCGCGGGTGTCTCCCCTTGGACGGCCGGTCGGAATCCGGGGTTGGTGCGAAAAGCTGTACGCCGTGCCGGAGCAGGATTAGACTACGCCCAGCATTTTTTCTCGAGCATGACGGACCGGAGCCTGTCCGGCGCCGGGCCAGGACGTCTGCGAGGAGGTCCCATGAATCGGCTGAGGTTTGCCCTTGCTCTGATGATCGCTGCGGCCGGCATTGCCGGCGTTTCGGCGCAGAAGCCGCCGGCCAAACCTACGCAGAAGCCGCCCGCCGGAGCCGCGCAGAAGGCGGCGACGCCGGCCGGCCCGGTCCTGGTGTTTGAAACCGTCAAGGGAGCATTCGAGATCGAGACATATCCGGACGAGGCCCCGAAATCGGTCGCGCATGTTGTCGATCTCGTGCGGCACGGGTTCTACCGCGGGCTGCGATTCCACTGGGTGCAGCCCGGCGTCATCCAGATCGGCGATCCGACGACCCGGGACATGTCGCGCATGGATTCCTGGGGCAACAGCGGCAGCGGCCGCTCGGTCGGCGTGGCCGAGATCTCGAAGCGGAAATTCGAGAAAGGCACCGTCGGGTTCGCCTATCGCGAAGGGCAGAAGCCCACGGCGGCTGACAGCCAGATCTTCATTCTTCGCGCGCCGAACCCGGCCCTCAACGGTAAGTACGCCATGATCGGCCACGTCACCAGCGGCATGAACGTCGTCGAGAAGATCGAGAAGCCCGACATGGTGAAGATGGCCTACGTCAAGGGAGAACAGAAGTAGACCGGCGCCGATCTACTTCGGTCTTTTCAGAATCAGCCGCGCGCTGTTGTTCGAGATCATGATTGGCGGTCCGATGGCTTCCCAGCCTTCGGCCCCGGCGGCATTCAACGCGGCCGTGGGGTCCTCGCCCGCGGGCAACGTCATCTGACGGTACTCCCACGCGTGGCGCACCACGCGGATCTCGACCGGCCCGCCCAGCGTGACCGACGGCACGCCGGTGACCGCGACCCGTATCGGCTCGTTGGAAACCATGTCGCGCACCGATACGGGAATCGCCTCGGCGCGATCTCGATTGGTCACGTAGACCCGGTTCAGCGTCGGCCGTCCGGGATCGTTGTCGGGCAGCGGGACGGGCACCTGCGATCCGGCAGCCGCCATCCGGCCGCCGCCGCTCCAGGCTGCCCACGCGAGCGCGGCGCAGACGATTGCAGTGCGTTTCATCGGCTACCTCCAAGGTCGGGGCGCTGAGACCAGTGTAGCGACAAAAAAGAGTGACAGAAGCGTGAAGTACGAGTGTGAAAAGCGAGGAAGTACGCGGTGCAAATGCGATCAAGTACAGCAGTGAAAAAACGCTGAAGTACGGCCGTCACGCCGTACTTCAGCAACAGATTTCACCGGGTGCGGCCGTTCAGCGGTGCAGCGGCTTGGCGCTGTTCGCGAAGTCGCCTTTGGCCTCGCTCGCCGACGCGACGTCTTCGGCGCCGGTCCGGACGAGGATCTTCTTCGCGCGGTCGGTCCAGGCCGAATCGTCGGCGTGAACCGAGAGCAGAATGCCGCCCTTGCGGACGCGGCCTTCGTAGCGCTTGGCCTCGTACTCCGGAATGCCCATGCCGACGAGCGCGCCGGTGATGCCGCCGATCGCGCCCACGGCGCCGGCGCCCGCGAGCGCCGCGACGATCGGTCCTGCGGCCAGCAGCGGACCGATGCCGGGGATCGTGAGCGCGCCGATGCCCGCGAGCCATCCGAGCGCGCCGCCGATCACCGCTCCTGAGCCCGCGCCGGCCGATGCGCCCTCGGGCGCTTTGGTCGCCTTCGCGTGCGCAAGATCCTTCGTGCCGACGTTCTCGGGGAGCAGCACCGAGATGTCCGTCGCTCGAAATCCCTCCGCTTTGAGACTGTCTACGCCGGTTTCCGCCAGCTCATAGGTCGGATAGATTCCGAACACTGCGGTATTCGCCATGACCGTTTCTCCTTTGCCTTACATGCCTGACTGCGTCAGACCCTTCCCAACAGGAACAACACCAGCACGATCAACAGCACGAGCCCGAGACCACCGCTCGGCGCGTAACCCCAGCCCCGGCTGTATCCCCACGTCGGCAGTGAACCAAGCGCCAGAATGATCAAGACGACAAGCAGTATGGTGAGCATCGCTCATCTCCTCTGACCGGAAGCACTTGACTTGACGTGGTATCGCCGCGCGCGCCATTGCAACGATTCGGGGCGCGCAGCCTACCACGTCAAGTCAAGTGACTTTCCGTGTAATGACACGCGTTCGTTGACGACGGATGCGTGTCCTGCTGGAACTGGAGTTGCAAGAGTTTCGCCAGAAGGCGTGCCGATCGCCGGCGCATTCGCGCAGGAAATGCGGCGGCAGCCTCATCTTTTGCGCCGTATTCGCCCGCGGGCGTGTGAAGCGCGTTGGCCAGAATCAGCACTTCGCGGGTCAGGTGGCTGAAGTGACGCTATCCGTTGCTCCGGATCGGTTGAAGCGATACGCGGGCATGGCGCGGCTGCTCTACAAGTACGGCAGTCGCGATCTCGTGGCGCGAGCGGGACTCGATCACGCGATGTCGAGTGAACCGCTGCCGGATCCGGCTGGCGCGGCATCGGCCGCGGATCTCGCCGCCGATCTCGAACGCCTCGGGCCTGCGTACGTGAAGCTCGGACAGCTGCTCTCGACGCGCGCCGACCTGCTGCCCCCCGAGTATCTGGAAGCCCTGTCGCGCCTTCAGGATCGCGTCGAACCGTTTTCGTTCGTCGACGTCGAGCGCATCGTGCAGGATGAGCTGGGCGTGCGGCTCTCGAAAGGATTCGCCTCTTTCGACGCCGAACCGATCGCGGCGGCGTCGTTGGGCCAGGTTCACCGCGCCACCCTGCGGGACGGCCGGTGCGTCGCCGTCAAAGTGCAGCGGCCGCAGGCGCGCGAGGAGATTGCCGCCGACCTGAAGGTCTTCAGCGACATCGCCGAATTCCTCGATCGCCATACGCGCACCGGCCGCGTGACACCGTTCGCGGAAGTGGTCGAGGAGTTTCGGCAGGCCATCCTCGAGGAGCTGGATTACCGGCGCGAGGCGCGAAACCTCGTGACGCTGCGCGAAAACCTCGCCGCCTTCCGTCAGATCGTGATTCCCGCGCCCATCGACGACTACTCGAGCAGCCGGGTGCTCACCATGGAGTTCGTATCGGGCCGGAAGATCTCGGCGCTGAATCCGGTCGTCCTCGTCGACGTCGACGCGCACGGTCTGGCGGAGGAGCTGTTTCGCGCGTATCTGCGCCAGGTGATCATCGACGGCTTCTTCCACGCCGATCCTCACCCCGGTAACGTCTTTCTCACGGACGATGGCCGGCTCGCGCTGCTCGATCTGGGCATGGTCAGCCGCCTCGATGCCGCGCGGCAGGAACAGCTGTTGAAGCTGCTGCTGGCGATCGCGGACGGGCAGGGAGAGCGCGCGGCCTCCGTCGCGATCTCGATGGGGCGGCCGCTCGACGACTTCAACCGCGCCGCGCTGGAGCCGGCCATCGTCGATCTCGTCACGCGCCACAAGAACGCGTCACTGCACGAGACGCAGGCCGGCGCCGTGATGCTGGAGGTTTCGCGCGTCTCGAGCGCTCACGGCCTGCGGCTGCCGACCGAGCTGACGATGCTGTCGAAGACGCTGCTGAACCTCGACGAGGTGGGCCGGCGCCTGGCGCCGGACTTCGACGTGCAGCGATCGATCCGCCGCAACGCGGCGCTGCTCATGCAGGAGCGCATGCAGCGAAGCCTGTCGGTCGCCGGCGCCTTCAGCACGCTGCTCGAGCTCAGGCAATTCGTCGAAGCGCTGCCGGGCCGCCTGAATCGGGTGCTCGACGCGATCTCGACGAACGATCTGAAGCTCAAGATGGAAGTCATCGACGAAGGGGCGCTGATCGAGGGCTTTCAGAAGATCGCGAACCGGATTACGCTGGGCTTGCTGCTCGCGTCGCTGATCGTCGGCGCGGCGCTGCTGATGCGGGTGACGACGAGCTTCACGATTCTGGGCTATCCCGGCCTTGCGATGATCTTCTTCCTCCTGGCTGCGACCGGCGGCATCTGGCTGGCCGTGTCCATACTCACGGGTGACCGGCCGCGTCACAAGCGCGCCTCGGGTTAATCGACCATGACGCGTCGGCCCCGGCGGTGGCTTCGGGGCACGCTCGCAGGCGTCACGCTTGCCGGCGCGTTGACCGCCGCCGCGCTCATCGCCTGGCACTATTCGAATCACGAGATCGAGCTGGCGCCGCCGGCGTTGCCGGCCACCGTCCGGCCGGAAGAGAGCGCGTCGGTCTCGGCGGTGCAGCTGGACGAACACGGCCTCGCCCTGCCGAAGAAGCTCGGATCCCTGCGGTTTGCCGTCATGGGCGACACGGGCCGCGGCGATTCCGCCCAATACGACACGGCGAATGAAATGGCGCGGTGGCGCGAGAAGTTCGACTTCTCATTCGTGCTGATGCTGGGCGACAACATTTACGCGACGGGCACGGCCGAAAACTACGGCGCACGATTCGAACGGCCGTACAAGGCGCTGCTCGACAAGGGCGTCGTCTTTTACGCGGTCCTGGGCAATCACGACCCGCCGGACCAGTGGCATTACGTGCCGTTCCATATGAACGGCAATCGCTACTACTCGTTCACGAAAGACGAAGGGGCGCTGGCGACGCACCACGTGCAGTTCTTCGCACTGGACACGGTCAGGCTCGACGGCGATCAACTGGACTGGCTGCGGCGCGAGCTCACCCGATCGAAGGCCGACTGGAAGATCTGCTTCTATCACCATCCGCTGTACACCTCGGGACGGTACCGGTCGTCGGCGTACTGGACGAGGTCCAGGCTCGAACCGGTTTTCCTGCAGTACGGCGTGGACGTGGGCCTGAACGGCCACGAGCACTTCTACGAGCGGAGCGTCCTCCGCGGCGGCGTGCAGTACTTCACGTCCGGTGCAGGCGGCGCGCTGCGGAAGAACGACATTACACCTTCGAGCACGATGGCCGCGGGCTTCGACGCCGACAATCACTTCCTGCTGATGGAAATCAGCGGCGACACGCTCTACTTTCAGGCGATCAGCCGGACGGGCATGACCGTCGATTCCGGCGCGCTGAAACGCGGCGCCCACCCGCCGCCTTCAGCCACGCTTCGGAAATGAGAGGCGTTACCGGCAGCGGCGTCCCGCGATCTGCTGGACTTTGGCCTGAAACGTCCGGACCCAGGGCGTGACGTCCGCGGCGGGCTCGACCCCCGTCGCCGGATCGGGGAACCTGGCGCCGGTGAACAGTCCGCGAATCTGGTCGGCTGAGAGCTGGGTCAGCTTGTCGGCCAAGAGCGCGCGTCCGGCTTCGGAGATGCGGGTCGGCGGGAAGAGAATCCCTTTGTAAGGCATGGACCGCATGCTGACGAGGCATGCGGCCTCGTCTTCCCAGATCGGCATCGCGGTCCATGCCTCGTAATCCACTTTCGTCGGCCCGAACGTCGCCCCGAGATCCTGCAGTATGAGCAGCGGCTCGCGGCACAGCTCCTGCGGCGTGTCATCGGTGTCGCCCAGACACACGAGACGCTGATTGGTCGACTTGTTGTCCCAGTGACCGAGAAAAACGGCGATCAGCCGAAGCGCATCGAGGTCCGCCGGCGAGGCGCCGCCCTGGTCCGCGTCGACGAGCTTCAGCTCGACCCAGTCCCACCCCTCGAACGTGTCGACTTCGACGGCGCGGCCCGGCAGCTTCCACTCGACCGACACCGCATTGAAATCCTGCGGACGCTCGTAGTTCAACGTCCAGTCGAGCAGCCGCGTCGCGAGAAACTCTTCCGCCACCTTGCGCAGCTGAAACGGTGAGGCGGGACACCCGTAGCAGCGGACGCGGTCCATGAAGGTCACGCGATCCGCGCCGAATCCCAGCGCGGCCAGGAGCCGCGTCGCCGCGATTTCCCCCTGACGTTCCCGGCTGTGTCCGTACTTCACCTTGACGATCTCGCCGGTGTCGAGCCGGCAGTCGAACTTGGACGTCGTGCCGGTCGTCGGCTTCGGCACGTACCGGCATGACAGCGCGCGCGCCGCGTCTGGCGTCGTCATTTCGTCGGGCAATCGCGACAAATCGACGGTCGCAATCGCGGGTGGCGACGGCACGAACACGCGCGCATGCGCCAGGACCGCTTCGCGCGCCCGCCACGCCGGCGTCGTCCGATCCACGTCGTGCGCGGTCGCGCGCAATACGACGTATCTCACGGGCGGCACACACAGCACCACCGCCAGCGTCAGCAGGAGGACTCGGCGCATGGACCCGTCGCTTTGTAAGGGGGGAACCCTGATCGTAGGTTACACGGTTTTGCGGACCGGCGCTGGCGCGCCGCTACCGGCCGAAGATCGTGATGACGCCCGCGGCCGGAATCTGCGTCGTCAGGGGTTGGCCGGCGCCGATCGACACGTCGCCCAACTGAGTCTGAGAATCCGACCCGACCATGTAGCTGATTCCGTAGGTCCCCGCCGGCAGGCCGGTGACCGAAAATGACTGATTGCTTTGCGACTTGACGACGACGACGTACCGGCCGTTTTGATTGATGAAAGCAAGCGGCTCGAATGAGGGGTTGCCGGACTGCGCGTCGATTCGGCGGGCGCCGGGCTGCACGTACTTGGTGTACTGGCGCGTCGTCTTGGCGTTCTGGCACACGGCCGGTTGGCCGTTCGAGAGCTCCACCCATTCGTTGAAGAGGCAATGAGAACTGTCCGCGAAGGCTCCGGGTTGCCACGCGGAGACGCGGGCCTCACGGAGATCCTGATACAGATTCTCGTAGGTGGCCCCGCTCCCGACCGCCCCGCCCCCCCAGGCCTCGAGCATCGACGTGCGCTTCCCATACTGCTGGCCGAGCGCGGCGATGTTGCTCAGGGGCGTGGACACGTTGTATCGATGAAACGAGATCTCCGTCAAAGCCTCAATCGCGCCTGGCACCGCCGCGATCTGCGCGAGGTGCCCGGCGACCTCGGGCGTGCCCACCGTGGACGGTGCGATGAACTCCGGGTTGAAGCCTGCTGCATTGAGCCGGGTCTTCGTCGCGACCATCACACGTCCGATGTCCGTGCCGTCCCAGTCCGCGAAGTTGTCAGGCTCGTTGACGATGTCTATCGCGTTCGGGACGAAGCCGTACTTCTGCTGCATGTGCGTGAACACCGCCAGCATGAACTCGGCATATTCCAGCGGATTGCGCCAGTGCTCGAAGGAAGTGTTCGCCTGGTGATCGACGTACTGGAGCCCGACATATGGCTGCAGCCCTCTGGCGAGCACACGAGACCGCAACCGGGTGATCAGGCGATCGATCTGATAATCCAATCGCGTGAAGTTGAATCCGGCCATGTTCAGGACGTTGGGGTCGGCGTTGTCATTGACGGGATCGAAGCCGCTCCCCGGTCCTTCAAAGCCGTTCTGGGCACTGAGTCTCGCTCTCGTCACGCCAACCTCGTTGACCACGAGATCGAACAGGGCGTCGAGTTGCGCGTCAGTGAATCCCTGATAATCCTGAATCGAAGCCAGGGATGCGCCCTCCCATCCGGAGATCGTCTGGAAGCCGACCGAGGAGTTCACCGCGATCACGTTGCCGGACGGCGCCGGTGGGGGCGGACCGGGCGTCGGAGGCGGCGGCTCGGATGGCACTCCCGCACAGGTCGATCGCGCCGATTCCACGGCGCGAAACGCGTTCGCCCGCCCGAACCCGAACGTCTGATTGGGAATCGGACTGCCGATCGGATCGGCCGTCGACACCAGCAGATTTCGCAGCGTCGTCCGCGCCGACACGACGTCGATAGCGCCGCCGCTCCGCAAGCACGGTGCGGCTTGCAGCACGAGCGCCGCGATGCCGGCGACGTGCGGCGCCGCCGCGGATGTCCCGAAGAACGGGCTCGGGAACCGTCCGGCGCCGGTGATCGACACGCCGTCGATCGCCGCGATGTCCGGTTTCAGCCGGTTGTCGAGTGTGGGACCGAGACTGCTGAAGAACTCAATCGTGCCGTGGCCGCCGTCGTTGCACGACTCGCTCGGGGCGTCGCTGCCGGCAAAGACGCCTTGCGCCGCCGCGGACGCCGAGCAAATCGCGCCAACCGAGATGGCCGACACCGGCGAGCCGCCCGAATCGCTCTGCGCCAGGACGCTGCGCGACGGCGTGTTGTAGTTGTGACGCTCGTGACGGCCGGACGCCAGCCGCCGCGGTCCATCGACCGCGCACTGCGGCTGGAACGCAAACATGTTCAGATTGCGCGCCGCCGCCTGATTGTTGACGTTCTGGATGACGATGCGGAAATCGCCGGTCTGGCCGCGGTTGAGAAAATCGATCGCCTCGATCGGATCCTGGGCGCCGCGCTGGCCATCGGTGCTCCGCGCGACCACCTGACCCGTGCTGTCGTCGACGAGATACAGATCGTAGTTGTTGGCCGACTGCCCTGCCGGATCGTCCCACGTCAGCACGATGATCACTTCGCCGTTGGTCGGCAGCGAGATCAGGTCGAACGGCTGCGGGCCCAGGCCGAGGACGTCGGTGGTGTCGGCGCTGGACCGGAAGAGGTGCATCCGGCCCCCGCTGGTGACGCCGTTGATGGCCCCCGCGTCCTGGCCGGAATCGACATAGGCGCCGAAGTAGTGGTCGTTGGCGGCATTGCCGACCGAGGTCACGTACGTGCGAATGCGGTTGGCCGGGTTGTTCAGCGCCGCGGCCGTATTGCGCGAGACCGAGCTTTGGCCGTCGGCCGGCTCGCCGATGAAGCCGAGATCGTCGACAACGACGTCATGGTCGGCGGCGAGGCCATTCACGGCGGCGATGAATTCCAGGCTCGTGTTGGCGTTGCCGAACGACAGTTGGGCGCCCGGCGCGAGATCGTGCACGATCTCGAGCAGCGCCGTGCCCTCGGCGCCGGCGCCGCGGAATGCGCAGGGCGCGAAGAATGAATGCGTGTCCTCGAGGTCCTCATCCGCCCGGAACGACTGACTCTCGACCCCGCCCGACGTCGCCGTCAACAGTCCGTCGCGGCGCGTGCCGCTCGTCTCGGGGAGATCGCCCGACGCCACCGGGCCGCCCGACACCGCATCGCACGAGTCGCATTTGGTCGCGACGACGCCTTTGATGCCGTCCGAGATCACGCCAACCTTCACGCCGGTGCCGTCGACGCCGAACTGCGGCCGCGCGGCGCTGGCGCCGTGAATCGCGTCGCCCTCGGTCGCGACCGCTCCCGCATGGCGAATCGCGTACGAAGGCAGCCGGACAAATGTCACGAACGAAAACGACGCGAGACGCTCGAGACTTCGGACGGGCACGCGAGCCTGGACGCGCCGGCCGGCGGCGTCCGTCATCTCCAGCTTGACCCCGGCAGCGACGAGACGACGAAGATTGTCGGCGTTCACCTCGGACAGCAGGATGTAGACCTGAACGTAGTTGTTGGCATCGAGACGAAGCCGCCTCGACGCGGCGGCATCCTGCACCGAGCGCGGCAGGCTGGCCATGACGAGCGGCTTGCCGACGATCTGTTCCCAGGACAAACCCCGCGCGTCCTGAGGCACGGCGCGCGCCAGATCACCCAGGACGGTCGCGAGCTTGGGCGGCACGACTTGCCCCCGGATGGCGGGTTGCTGGACGGCAACGAGCACGACGAGGAGCGCGACAAGGCGTCCAAACGAGGACACCGGTACGACTCTCTTCCGATCTACCCGATTCATGAGCGGCTCTCGAATTCGTCGTGCGCGGCGCCAGCCGAACGGATTACGGCACGCAGGACTTGCAGCAGTTAATCGTCTGTTGATTGTAGAGGGTGGGAATCCCTGTCAACAAGGACAGAAAGATCGGGCAATTCACCGGGGCCTGGCGCCACGGCGAGACCATCGTAGAATCAGCCCGGAGACGGATCTGACTGCCGGAACTCTTCGAGTCTGGAGCACGGCGTGGATCGGGCTGACGCTGCTCGTCGCGCTGCCCGGCGCCCAGTCGCGGCAGTCGACGGCCATCGAGCTCTGGGCTCGCGGCAAGCCGGCGTTCGGCGTCTACGCGCCGCGGCCCTATGCGACCGAAACCGGCGAGAAGCTTGCGTCGAATCCGCTTTACGATTTCGTTTTCCTCAATCTCGAAGGCAACTACGACACCGCAGCGGTCAAGGAGATCGCGGCAGGCATGCGTGCCGGATCCGGTGCCGATCGAAAGACGCTCCTGGTGCGCATCCCGCCGATCGCGCGCAGCGGATCGGCCGACGCGCGGGCGCGCGTGCAGGAAGTGATCAGCCTCGGCGGCGACGGCGTCGTGTTTCCGCAGATCAGACACGTGGACGACGCAAAGGAAGCGACCGGATTCTTTCGGGATCTGAAGGCCAGTGTGTGGTCGCCCGCCAATCCGTCGGGCAACACGATCGTCATGCTGATGATTGAAGACCCCGGCGCCCTCGCGCAGACGAAAGCGATCGCCGATCTCGGCGGCTACAGCATTCTCGCGTGCGGGATCGGCAGTCTCCGCGGCGCTCTCGGCGGCGATGCCGCCGGCGCCGAAGCCGGGACGCAGCTGGTGCTCGCCGAAAGCAAGCGGGCGAAGCTCGTGGATATGCTCACGGCCAACGGGCAGGATGTCGAGAAACGAGTGAAAGACGGGTTCCTGGCCCTGCTGTTCCAGGGCGCGGGGGCCGACGACGCGATCAAGATCGGCCGCGCTGTCGCGGGCCGGTAGCGCTCACTCCTCCACTTCTTCGGCTTCGGGATCGATCTGCCAATCCTGCTTGGCCTGCGGCCCGAGGCGAATGTGGGCGATGTCGGGATCGACGCCCGGCGGCGCGTCGCCCGTCCGTCCGTCGGACTGCGACCTCGCCTGGCGGCGGGCGGCTTTTTCCTTCTGCTTTTCGACACGTGCCCGTTCCCGGGCGCGTTTCATGGCGGTTGGTCGCGAGCGCAAGTCAACCTTCCTTCCGCAACGACTCTGAACCTCCGGTCCTCGAGGACCCGGAGGACCTCGAGGACCTGAAGGGACTTTATTTTACCAGCGTGGCTCGGAGCGGCGCCCGCCGCCTTCACGACGTCCGCCTTCGCGCCGGCCGCCGCCGCCTCCGCCGAACCCGCCCGAGCGCGGCGCCTGCGGCCGCGCCTCGCTCACGGCAATGGTTCGTCCGCCGAACTCTTTCTGGTTGAACTGACTGACGGCCGCCTCGGCGGCGGCGTCCGTGCCCATTTCGACGAACGCGAAGCCTCGCGGCCGGCCGGTCGCCATGTCACGCATGACGCGGACGGACTCAACCGGACCCGCCTGAGCGAAGAGCGCTTCGAGCTCCTGGTCCGTGGTTTGAAATGGGAGATTGCCGACATAGAGCTTTCGATTCATTGCGCTCACTCCTGACGAGAGCGGGGAACCCGCTGTCCCGCGACGGGACCTTTCGGAAACCAGCCGGCGCGACCGCCGCCCCGGCTCGACTGACATACAGGAGGAGCGAGTCTCTTAATCGGCTCGATCGACGCTGAACGCAGCTGAACGGTGGGTTGAGCTTCCAGGATCAGTATAGCAAGCCCCAGAAGAGCGGTGTCAGAAGCGTGTCCATCTGAAATCTGGAATCTGGGAATCTGCAATCGTTGATCGGGAAATCGGCAATCCGGCAATCTGAAATCTATCGGGGAATCTGGAATCTACCGGGAATCAGCAATCCGGGAATCAGCAATCCGCCGATTTCCAGATTCTCGATTCCAGATTGTCGATTTCCGATTCGCCGATAGATTTCAGATTACCGATAGATTTCAGATTCCTCGATTCCCGATTGCCAGATCGAGATTGCAGATTCCCCGATTCCAGATTTCAGATTGACGCAGGCGTCACCGACGATCCACGTGACGCCTTACTTCGGCTCTCCTTCACTCGTGAGCGAATTCCGCAGCTCTTCGCGGGCTTTTTCCCACTCCGCGCGGCGGGCGCCGGTCGGTTTCGGATACTCGAGCTGCAGCTCGCCCAGCCGCGCGGTGACGATCTCGGCGACGGCGCAGCGCGCGAACCATTTGTGATCGGCGGGCACGACGAACCACGGCGCGTGACGCGTGCTCGTGTGGCGGAAGACCTCCTCGTACGCGCTCATGTATTTCTCCCAGTGCAGACGCTCACGGAAATCGCCGGCCTGCAGCTTCCAGTACTTGTCGGCATCTTCCATGCGATCGCGAAGCCGGCGCCATTGCTCGCGCTTGGAGATGTGCAGGAAGAATTTGAGGACGATCGTGCCGTTGTCGACGAGATGCTGCTCGAAGCGGTTGATCGCCCGATACCGGCGCGCGATGAGATCCGGACCGCGCGTCGCGTCAGGCATTCGCTGCCGCTCGAGCACGCGCGGGTGCACGCGCGTGACGATCACCTCTTCGTAGTGCGATCGGTTGTGCGCCGCGATGATCCCGCGCTCGGGAAGCGCCCTCGACGCGCGCCAGAGATAGTCGTGGTTCAGCTCCTCGTCCGACGGCACGCCGAAGCTCACCACGCGGCACCCGCGGGGGTTCACCGCCGACAGCACGTGCTTGATCGTCCCGTCCTTCCCGGCCGCGTCCATCGCCTGGAACACGAGGAGAACCGCCCACGTTCGCAGCGCGAACATCCGTTCCTGGAGCTCCGCCAGCCGCAACGCGGCGGTGCCGAGACGGAGTTCCGCTTCGGTCTTGCCTTTGACGCCGGTCGTATCCCTGGGATTGACCGACTTGAGCGAGAGGCGGCTCCTCGGCTTGACGCGGAAGCTGCTGGCGAAGTCCATGGGCGCGACAGGATAAGTGAAAAGCACGGGGAATTGGTAATTGGTAATGGGTAATAGGTAATTGATAATTGAAAACCTTACGGGTTCTGGCCGCCATTACCCGATTACCCATTACCAATTACCAATGCCAGCGTCAGCGACCCGTAACGCGATAGAAGCGCTCAAAGAGCTCCTCGGTCCTCGCGCGAATGACACCGCCGCCGTGCGCGAGCATCACAGTCACGGCGAGTCCTACCATCAACCCGCCGCTCCCGACGTCGTCTGCTTCCCTCGAACGGCCGACGAGGTCGTTCGAATCGTCGAGATCAGCCGGCGCTTTCAGGTGCCGATCGTCCCGTTCGGCGCCGGCACGTCGCTCGAGGGACATGTCCACGCGGTCAGGGGCGGCATCACCATCGATCTGCGCGAGCTCAATCGCATCGTGCGGATCAGCGCGGACGATCTCGACGCGACGGTCGAAGCCGGCGTCACGCGGCTGCAGCTCGCGAAAGCGCTGCGGAACACCGGGTTGATGTTTCCCATCGATCCCGGCGCCGACGCGACCATCGGCGGCATGACCGCGACGCGGGCGTCGGGAACGACGGCTGTGCGGTACGGAACGATGCGCGAGAACGTTCTCGCGCTCACCGTCGTGCTCGCCGACGGCCGGGTCATCCGGACCGGCACGCGCGCCCGCAAGTCGTCGGCCGGGTACGACCTCACGCGGCTCTTCGTCGGATCCGAAGGCACGCTCGGCGTCATCACGGAAGTGACGCTTCGCCTGCATCCGGTGCCCGAGGCGGTCTCGGCTGCCGTGTGCGCCTTCAACTCGATGCAGGGCGCAGTCGAAACCGTCATTGCCACCATTCAGTCCGGCGTACCGGTGGCCCGCATCGAGCTCGTGGACGAAGTCCAGATGGATGCCATCAACCGGCACTCGAAGACGAGCTACGCGTGCGCGCCGACGCTGTTCTTCGAGTTCCATGGCGACGGCCAGGCACATGTCACGGCGCAGGCCGAGACCGTGCAGGCGCTCGCGGCCGAGCGCGGCGGTCTGGGCTTTGCCTGGGCGACCCAGCTCGAAGATCGGGAGCGGCTGTGGAAAGCGCGCCACGACGCGCTGTATGCCGCGCTCGCGCTGCGCCCCGGCTCGCGCGCGTGGACGACCGACGTGTGCGTGCCAATCTCACGGCTCGCCGACTGCGTCATGGAAACCAAGCGCGATCACGCCGGCGCGCCGTTTCCCGTCTGCCTCGTCGGCCACGCGGGCGACGGCAATTTTCATTTGTTATACGTCCTCGATCCGGCGAGATCCGAGGAAATCGAGACCGCCCGCGGGTTGAACGACCGCGTGGTCGCCCGGGCCCTCGAAATGGGCGGTACCTGCTCGGGCGAGCACGGCGTCGGCTACGGCAAGATGAAGTTCCTCGAAGCCGAGCACGGCGAGGGCCTCGACGTCATGCGATCCATCAAACGCGCGCTCGACCCCGACAACCGGATGAATCCTGGGAAGATCGTTGTCTGGTGAGGTGACCAGCTCGAAAGGCTGAAAGCTCGAAAGCTTGAGCGCTGGCCTTCCAGCTTTCGGGCTTTCCGGCTTTCCAGCTTTTTTCGATCAAATGCCCGCCTGATCGTGATATCTACTGCCGCACAGGCTTCCCCACAACCGAACGAACGGAGGGTCTATGCCAGCAGATTCTCGTTCAGCCGTTGTCCTCGCGTTTGCCGCGGTGTTTCTCTCGGTCACCACCATCCAGGTCCAGGCACAAACGTTCCAGGGCGGGTTACGCGGCACCGTCAGGGACGCGCAGGGCGTTGTGCCCGCCGCTGCCGTCATCCTCGTCAACGAAGACACCAAGGTTGCGCGCGAGACGGTGAGCAACGCCGCCGGTGAGTATTCGTTCCCGGCGGTGGCGCCGGGGACGTATACGGTGCGCGCCAATCTCGCCGGATTCAAGACGTTCGAGCTGAAGGGTGTGCGCATCGGCACGCAGCAGTTCGTCAATCTCGACGTCGCGCTCGAGGTCGGCACGATCAGCGAGACCGTCACCGTCAGCGGCCAGTCGCCGATCATCGAAACCGGCACCGCCTCGACGGGCGAGACGCTCGAGAAGACCGTGCTCGAATCGCTGCCCACCGTCGGCCGCAACGTGTTCCTCATGGCGAACATGGTGCCGACGATGGTGACGAGCGGCGATACGCATTGGAACCGGATGCAGGATCAGACCGGCGCGTCGCTCATTTCCCTCGGCGGCGGCGGCGTCCGGCAGAACAACTATCTGCTCGACGGATTCCCGGTCACCGACATCCAGAATCGATCGGCGACCAACCCCAGCATCGAATCAGTGGAGGAAGTGAAGGTTCAGGTCCACACCTACGACGCGGAGATGGGGCGGACCGGCGGCGGCGTGTTCAACGTCACGGCGAAGTCCGGAACGAATGCGTACCGCGGATCGGGCTACATTCAGATCCGGCCCAACGCGCTCATCAACGAGAACTTCTTCCTGAAGCGCCGCGCGGAGCAGTTCGGCCGCGCGAAGGATCCGGCCACGGGCGAAGAGATCGGGAAGCCTGAAGAGTACTGGCACAACGGCGGCGGCGGATTCGGCGGACCGATCGTCAGGAACAAGACCTTCTTCTGGTTCGCGACGGAAGCGTACCGCGACGGCCTGGCGCAGAACGGCAACCTCAGGTTCCCGACGCTGGCCGAACGCAATGGCGACTTCTCGGCGACGACCGACAGCCAGGGCCGGCAGGTCCGCATTTTCGATCCGCTGACGACCCGGCTGGTCAACGGCGTCCAGACGCGCGATCAGATCTCCTGCAACGGCCGCCTGAACGTGATCTGCCCCGATCGCATGAATGCGGTCGGCCGCAGCATGGTGGGCTACCTCCCGGTTCCGGACCTCGACGTCTCCAACGGGAGCACCAACTATTTTCAGGGCGACGTCGTGAAGGATCAGGCGTTTCAGACGACCCTCAAACTCGACCATCAGTTCAGCGGCAACAACTCGCTGAGCGGCTTCTACCTTCGCCAGGAAACGCACGAGCCGAACACGAATTTCTTCCGCGACAACAAATTCGCGGCGCCAAGCTACCAGCTCGACCGCTGGGTGAACGCGATCTCGATCAACCACACCTACGTCATGAACTCCAGCATGGTGACGACGCTGCGCTTCGGCTGGAATACTTTCGACGATGACAACTCGCTGCCATTTCCCTTCGACGCGCACACCCTCGGGTTCAATCCGATTTTCGCCGACGCCATCCCGGTCCAGAAGTTTCCGGCGCTCACCTTCACGGGCTACAACGGCACGGGCTTCACCGGCCAGCAGGATCGGCAGTACTACTCGTGGGGCGTCAACGGCACGATGACGAAGCTCTTCGGCGCGCACAGCTTCAAATGGGGCGCCGATTACCGTCAGCTCGGCGTCGACGCGCTGAGCTACGGTCAGTCGGCGGGCGACTTCACGTTCAACGGCACCTTCACGCAAGGTCCGAACGCGCTCTCACCGTCGGCGGCGACGGGCAACGCGATTGCGGACCTGCTGCTCGGCTTCCCCTCGGCCGGATCGATGGCACTCCCGACGCCGATCAACGCCTTCACGCGGTACTACAGCGGGTTCCTCCAGGACGACTGGCGGCCGAACGGACGGTTCACGCTCAACTTCGGCCTGCGCCTCGAGCACGAGGCCGGGCTGATGGAAGAGAACGATCACTTCACCGTCGGATTCGACTACGACACGATCAGTCCGCTCAACAGCAAGGTGACACTGCCGATCGATCCGCTGACCGGCCAGCGCAATACCGTCAAAGGCGGGTTGATCTTCGCGGGCGTGAACGGCGCGCCGCGCCATCAAGGCAATCCGCCTGCGGTCAAAGTCTCGCCCCGGGCCGGCGTCGTCTTCAGCATGAACGACAAGACGGTCGTCCGCGGCGGGTACGGGATCTTCTACGGACCGTGGAACTACCCGGCGCCGGGCACGACGGGCTACGCGCAGTACGGCTACACGGGCAGCACCACGTTGTCGCAGAACACGCTGGTGCCAATCACGGCGATTGACAATCCGTTCCCGGGAGGGCTGCAGCAGCCGACGGAAAACACGCTCGGGCTGCTGACGGGGACGGGCGGCAACATCGGCTTCATCGATCCCGACAAGGGCGCCCCGCGCATTCAGCAGTACTCGTTCGACGTGCAGCGCGAGCTGCCGGGCGGGATGAGCCTGACGGTCGGGTACGTCGGCTCGCGAGGCGACAATCTCGGGTGGGGCGGAACGGCGAACACGAGCATCAACGTCAACCAGCTCGATCCGAAGTACTTTGCGCTCGGCACGCAGCTCACGCAGGCGGTGCCGAATCCGTTCTTCGGCATTCCGGAAGCGGGCTCGTTCGCCAGCCAATCGACGATCCAGTTCGGTCAGCTGTTGCGGCCGTTTCCGCAATTCGGAAACATCACCATGACGCAGTCGACAGGCGCGAAGTCGCTGTATCACGCCGGCGTCTTCACCCTGCGGAAGCGTATGTCCGGCTGGTGGGCCGGATCGATCACGTACACCTTGAGCAAGCTCGAGGACAACCAGTTCGGGCAGGACAACTACTACTCCGCGGCCCCGGGCCTGCTCGACAACTACACGGTCATTCCCGGCTCAGTGCAGTACAACCCGGATTCGCTCTACGGATTGAGCCTGCTCGATTCGCCGCACAAGCTGGTGATTGCGCCGATCGTCCGGATTCCCGTCGGCGAAGGGCGACGCTACCTGAACGACCTCGGCGCGCTCGATTACCTCATCGGCGGATGGACCGTGTCGTTCGTCGGTACGATCCAGAGCGGCTTTCCCCTCGGCGTCACGCAGAACAACAACAACACGGGACTCTTCGGCGCGAACCAGCGTCCGAACGTGAAGCCGGGAGTCGACTTCCTGACGCCGGGCGACATCACGGATCGGCTCAAGCAGGACATCAACGACAACCGGTATCTCAACGCGGACGCCTTCGAACTGGCGCCGGCGCAGACGTTCGGCAACGCCCCGCGGATCCTGCCGGGCGTCCGGGGTCCCGGCCGCAGCGGCCTCGACATGGCGCTGAGCAAGGACATCCGCATGAACGGCGACAGCAAGCTGGTGCTGCGGATCGAGGTGATCAACCTGACCAACACGCCGTGGTACGCCGGGTTCGCGAGCACCGCGTTCGGCAACGCGCAGTTCGGCCAGATCACGACGCAGGCGAACTACTCGCGGCTGACGCAGATCACGGCGAGGTATGTCTGGTGACAGTGGTTAGGCGAGGGGCTCGGAGCCTCATCTCTTATACAACCCGACCATCGCCGCCTTGCCGCGAATGTGCGTCGCCATCGCGGCCCTGACGGCGGCGCGAACTTCGCCGGGTGACGTGTCGGTGTTGGGGATCATGATCGTGGCATCGAGCGCATAGAGCTCGAAGACGTAGTGATGCGCGGGCCCGGTCGCCGGTGCTGCCGGACCCCGGTAGTACGGTCCGGTCTGGCTGATCTGTCTCATGCCGTCCGGCAGCTGCGGCCCTTGCGGCACACCTTCGGGCAGGCTGGTCGCCGTCGCCGGGATGTTCCACACGAGCCAGTGCAGGACGTCGTTCGTGTCGCGGACCGGAGCGGTGTAGTCGTTCGGCGGATTCACCATCGCATCCAGATCGTGAACGATCAGGACGAAGCTCGCAGTGCCCTCGGGCGCGCCGCTCCAGGCGAGCGGCGGCGACAGCTCGTCGCCGGCCTGCGAGTACTTCACCGGAATCTGGCCTCCGTCCGTCCACGCCGTCGTCGACAGCGTCATGACCTGCACGCCGCGGCCGCCGCGGCCGCCGCCGCGACCGGGTTGAGGTTGCGCCGGCGGCTCGCCTCCCCGTTGTGCCGCAGTCGGATTCGTCGGCGGGGGCGGTGGAGGCGGTACCTGCTGGGCGGCCAGTGGGAGGAGTAGTGCGAGAGCGAGCGCCGAAGTGAGAGTGTTTGTCATGACAAGAGCTCTTGTCCGCCGGACCTGAAGGTCCGGCGTTCCACCGACCTGAAGGTCCGGCGTTCCATCGGTCGCCGGGGCTAAAGCCCCGGCCTACTTGAACGTCGCCGGCTGCTTCTTCCGCCACTCGTCGTAGCGCATCCGCAGCGTCTTCACGGGATTCAGGTTTTCGCCCGGGCGAATCGCGCCGGGACCGCGATCGGTGCCCTGCTGCGACGGCTGCGCGACCGTGATGTACATCGTGTACTTGCCGTTGTTGTGCGAGTCGCCGTTCGTGTCCTTCGGCTCCGACATCAGGATGTAGGCGATGTGCGTGGTCTTGCCGTCGCAGGCGATCGGCGGCTTCGATCCATCGGCCGGCAAGGGTGGACACGTGCAGCGGCTGTCGCCGCCGGACGCGTCGGCGGCTTCCATGGCCGCCATCACCCGATCGGTGATCGCGCCGTTCGTCGCCAGGAACGCTTTCACCGCGTTCGGCACGACCTGACCCGGCCGCAGGATGTTGCCCTGGATCGAGTAGTAGATCTCCGTGCCGGGCACCTGTCCCTGAATGTCTTGCGAGACGTACCCGTTCGACAGCCCGGAGTGGCCGGCGCTGCGGCCCTGCAGATCGAGAATGCCGAACTGACGCGACTGAAACGCCGGGTCTTCACTCAGGAGATCGATGATCTTCCGGGGATCGGTCCCCTTCTGCAGCTCGGCGAAGACGAGCATCTGGTTCTTGTGCGTGTTGTCGACGCCGGCCTGACATGCCGCAATGCCTTTGCCCGGCACGACGACTGCCTGGACGCCCATCAGGAACTGGTCGTTGTTGTTCACGCACGTGGCCGACGCGATGACGATGCGGCCCGTGCTCTTGTCGACGGCGATCACGGACCAGGTGGCCGATGCGGTCGACGGCACGAGGAGACTGAGCCCGAGAAGTAACGCCAGCTTTCGCATGCGCGGATTATACCCATCGTCTGATGCCGTGTCGGTACGTCGGGTACATCAGGTACGCCTTGGTACGACGGGTCCCTGGAACGCACTGACGCCTGCCATCCTTTATTGAAGAGCCTGCCAAGGATCAGGTTCCTTG
>JBLNGH010000405.1:0-6664 GCA_050264575.1 Acidobacteriota bacterium
GACGGGGTCGGGTCTTGTATTGCAATACAAGACCTGACCCATGCTTTGTCGCACCGTCCTCTCCGCCGGAAGTCTCGCGGTAGTGCTCTGCCATGCCGGCTGTTCCCGTCAAAGCGAACCCTCCGGGTCGGACAGCACCCAATCCGAAGTGCGGGCGCTGACGGGCGCGCCGACGCGCGCCGTCTGGGTGCAGAGCGACGGCAACGACCCGCGAGCCTCCGGCGATCAACTCGTGCTGATGGGTTTCGACACCGAGGATGGCCGGGGCGAGCGCGTCATCCTGGGCGCGCGCGGCAGCTACGTGAAGCCGATGCTGAGCCCTCGCGGCGATCGAGTGGTGTTCTCGACACGTATCGAGCCCGGACCGCCGGAGGTCTTCATCGTCAATTGGGACGGTACCGGACTGCGAAAGCTCGTGCCCGGATTCGCGCTGACCGTCTGGGAGAATCCGGTCGACGACAGCGAGTGGCTGTACGTCGGCACCGACAATACGAAGGATACCTTCGCGACGGTCTCGCGATTTCCGATCGACGCGCCACAGGCGCGTGAGCTCGTGTGGAACGCCGCGCCGGTCAACATGGACAATTTCGAGGTCTCCGCCGACGGCCGGCTCGCCGGCGGCGTCTTCCCGTGGCCCCATGCCGGGATCGCCGACCTGCGCAAGGGCACCGTCACGCGGCTCGGCGAAGGGTGCTGGCCGGGACTGACACGGGCGCGGGGGCCGCTCTTCTGGTACTTCGATGGCGCGCATCGCAACATCACGATGGTCGACGTCGCCGCCGAATCGCGATGGACGGTGAACATCAACGCGGCGCCGGGGTTTGACGGCGCCGAAGTGTACTTCCCTCGCTGGACCAATCACGCGCGCTTTCTGACGATCGCCGGACCGTACAATCAGGGCGGACCGAACCAGGCGCGTACGGGCGGACCTCAGGTCGAGATCTATCTCGGGCGCTTCAGCCGGGACTTCTTGCGCGTCGAGGCATGGGCCCGCGTCACGCACAACTCGGCCGGCGACTCGTACCCCGATATCTGGATTGACGTCGATCGCAGCCCGCACCCGCGGGTCAGTGGACAGATCGGGCCCGTGCGGCCTGGGACAAGCACCGCGACCGTTGCCCCTCCGGCGGCGGCGAATCGTCTCGGTGTCGCTGTCCGTGTCACCGAACCCGGCCCCGTGCCGAGCCCGGAGTCGATCCTCCCCTACCGCCATGCGCTGGTCGTGAGTCACTACGAAATCGTCGAGGTACTGTCGGGCACGTACACCGAGCGGACGATCTCGATTGCGCAATGGGCGATTCGGGACGGTCGAACGCTTGCCGAGGCGCGCAAGACCGCCGGCGCGGTGTACACGCTGACGATCGAGCGCTACGACGCGCACGCCGAGCTCGAAGGCCAACGTCTGATCGCCGGCCGCGCGACATCATCTCTGCCGCTGTACTACGATATCGGCCGGCGATGAAGCCTTCGCCTCGATGGTCTTCAGTTCCTATCTCTTTCTCTTCTACTTCCTGCCGGCGGCGCTGGTGCTCTATTACGTCTCACCGCCGCGCGCCCGGCAGCTCATCCTGACGATCGTCAGCTACGTGTTCTACGGTTGGGCCAATCCGCTCTTTCTGTTCCTCTTGCTGTTCACGACAGCGGTCGATTACGGCGCCGGCCTGGTCATCGGCCACCAGCGCTCCAGTACGATGTCCGGGAGCCAGGCCCGGCGCGATCGACGCGCGCGTCTGGCGCTGGTCGTTTCGCTCGGCAGCAACCTTCTGCTCCTTGGTTTCTTCAAGTACTACAACTTCGGCGCCGAGACGATTGACGCGGCCGCCGAACGGCTCGGGCTCGGCGACACAGGCCTGGACTCAGCCCTCCGGGTGACGCTGCCCCTCGGCATCAGCTTTTACACGTTCCAGTCGATGAGCTACACCATCGACGTCTATCGCGGGCAGGCGACGGCGATCCGGAGCTTCGTGGACTTCGCGTGCTTCGTCTCGATGTTCCCGCAGCTCGTCGCCGGGCCGATCATCCGGTTCACCGAGGTCGCCGACCAGCTGCGATCGCGGACCCACACGCTCGTGAAGTTCGCGCGCGGCGTGTCGTTTCTCGGCATCGGGCTGGCGAAGAAGGTCCTGGTAGCGAACCCGTGCGGCAAGATCGCCGACCTCTCGTTCGATGCCGGATCGCTCGGCGTCCTCGATGCGTGGTACGGCGTCACCGCGTACGCGTTCCAAATCTACTTCGACTTCAGCGGGTACTCGGACATGGCGATCGGATTGGGGCTGATGCTCGGCTTCGTGTTCGCGAAGAATTTTGATTCGCCCTACCGTTCGCAGTCGATCACGGAATTCTGGCGGCGCTGGCACATTTCTCTGTCGACGTGGCTCCGCGACTACCTGTACGTGCCGCTCGGCGGCAACCGGCGCGGACCGGTTCGCACGTACGTCAATCTGCTGATCGTCATGCTGCTCGGCGGGCTGTGGCACGGCGCCGCGTGGACGTTCGTCGTCTGGGGCGGGTTGCACGGCCTGCTGCTCGCGGCCGAGCGGTTGGGCGGAAAGGCGGCAATCTACGGCCGGCTGCCGTCGATCGTCCGGGTCGGATTGACGTTTGCGACGGTGCTCGTCACGTGGGTGTTCTTTCGCGCGGCCGATCTTCGCCATGCGGGTCGCTATCTCGGCGACATGTTCGGCCTCGGCGACCCGCAGCCTGCCGCCCGACTGCTGGCCGGCGTCATCTATCAGCCGTACTACCTCGGAATCTTCCTCCTGGCAGCGGGCATCGTCTGGGGTGCGCCGCAGACCTGGAACTGGACTCGCACGCTGACACTGCCGAAGGCGACCACGGCAGTGGCGTTGTTCGTGCTTTCGGTCATCGCGCTCACGACGCAGGCGTTCAACCCTTTCATCTATTTCATCTTCTGATGACGACGACCACTTCGCCATTGCCGGCCGGAGGACGCAGCCGCGAGGAGATCGCCAAGCACGAAATAGGAATCACGACCATCTCGCGTTCGACCGCCTGGATGACGGTCGTCGCGTTCCTCGTACTCATTTTCACGGTGCCCGCGCTCGAGTGGCTCGGGGCCTCCGTCGGCGTGACGAACGAAAGCCCGAAGACGTGGGCGCATTTGACAGGAATCCCCGAATCGGTGCGATCACGTCTGGCAGAGGCAAGAGCCGCGCACTTCAGCCTCTGGGGACGGACCGTGGCCGTGAACCGCGGCGTGTTGTCGGGCTTGCAGGACTTCGAGCGCGGATTGGAGCAGGAATCGTGGCTCGGCCAGCGGCTGCGACCCTACGCGCAGTTTCTCCTGACGCGCTGGCTCGGCGCCGGCAACGAACGCGTCTATCCCGGACGTGACGGATGGCTGTTCTATCGTCCCGACGTCGAGTCAGTCACCGGACCTGGCTTTCTCGAACCATCGCAGATGGCGAGGCGCATCAGGTCCACTCCCGAATGGCAGTCGCCGCCGCAGCCCGATCCGCGAATCCCGCTTCGCCAGCTCAAGCGTGACCTCGAGGCACGCGGAATCGCGCTCATCGTGATGCCGACACCGGTCAAGCCAACCGTTCACCCGGAAAAGCTTGCGTCGCGGCTCGCCGGCGAGCTCACGCCCATCCAGAACGCGTCGTACGCACGCTTCGTGGCGGACCTCAACGCGGCTGGCGTCCTGGTGTTCGATTCCTCTCCGATCCTGGCGGCGGAACGACGCACCAGTCCGCAGTTCATGGCCACAGATACTCACTGGCGGCCCGAAGCGCTCGAAAGGGCGGCCGAAGCGCTCGTCGCGTTCATCGAGCAGCACGTGTCATTGCCGCGCCTTCCGGAACCGGCGTATCGTCTCGAGCGAATCGAGTTTCATTACCCCGGAGACATCGCGCGGATGCTCGACCTGCCGCCGCGTGCCCAACTATTTGCGCCCGATCACATCTGGCCGACGCTCGTGGTCAATCGTGACGGCTCACCGTGGCGCGCTTCCAGAGAAGCCGACGTCCTGCTGCTGGGCGACAGTTTCAGCAACATCTACACCGGCGAAACGTTCGGCGGGCCGCGCACAGGGGGTCTTGCCGCGCACGTGAGCTACCTGCTGCGGCGGCCGCTCGACCGGATCACCGAGAACGGCGGAGGGTCGTACGCGACGCGAGAGATGCTCCAGCGGGATCCCGATCGGCTCGAAGGTAAGAAACTGGTCGTGTACCAATTCGCAACTCGCGAGCTGGCGTTTGGAGATTGGAAAGTCATCTCGTTGGCAGTCTCTCGTTCGACAAACAAACCACGTTAGGGTGGACGACGTCTGCGCATACCCGAAAGGTCGTGGGCTGTTGTGCTAGTTCTTCGGGATTTCTGAAACAAAAGTCACTTCTAACTTCATTCGTCTCGTGTGTTCAGTTACAATCCCGCGTCCCCCGGCTCCCTGGCCCGCGGTACGTACTCGGGGTTTGCCCTCCCGCGTTTCCCGAGCACCGAGCTTCCGAGCACCGGACACAAGAGGACTGTGCGTATGACTCGTCAGAGATGTTTGCTTGTACGGCTGATCGTCGTTGCGTTAGCCATTCTCGGCTCCGCCGCTCCCGCGTTTGCGCAGATTCAATCAGGAAGCATCCTCGTCAAGCTGACCGATGAGCAGGGCGGCGTGCTGCCGGGCGCGACCGTCACCGTCACCGGCGCGACGCTGCTCGTGCCGATGGTCGGGAACACCGACGCCGGCGGCGCGTATCGCGCGGTCGCGCTTCAGCCGGGCAAGTACGCCGTCAAAGTCGAACTCACCGGTTTTCAGATGATGGAAAACCCGGACGTTGTCGTCAACGTCGGTCAGACCGCTTCCTTCGACGTTGTGATGAAAGTCGCGGGGGTCAAGGCAGAGTTCACGGTTGCGGCCACGGTACCGACGATCGACACGACGAGCAACAACGTCAGCACGACCATCGACCTCGGGATCCTCCAAAACACACCCGGAGGGCGCGACATCTGGAGTCTGCTCCAGGCCAAGGCCTCCGGCTTGACGACTGACCGAGTCGACGTCGGGGGAAGCGAGTCGGGTCTGCAGGCGGGATTCGTCGTGCGCGGCACGCCGCACGGCCAGAACACGCAGGCGCTGAACGGGGTGAACGTCACCGACCCGGTCAGCACGGGCTTTGCCGACTTCTACTACGACTACGACACGTTCCAGGAAGTGCAGGTCTCGACGGGCGCACACCCGATTGAGGTGGGTCCGCCGGGCGTCTACGTGAACATGGTCACGAAGACTGGCACGAACTCGTTGATGGGCAAGGTCGCGTTCTATTACCAGAACGACAGCCTGCAGAGCGACAACATCGATCAGGAGCTGCGCGACAAGGGGATCGAGAAGGTCGGCTTCGACTATCTCTCGGATTTCACGGCACAGGCGGGCGGGCCGCTCGTGAAGGACAAGCTGCATTTCTTTGGCGCGTATCGTGATTGGCGCGTCCATCGATTCGTCGCCGGGTTCGTCGACGACGCGGGTAATCCCGTCGTCGAGCCGACGGATATGTACTCGGTTCTGGCGAACGCGACGTACCAGGTCAATCCGAAAAACCGTGTGACGGCTTTCTGGACGCGTCAGGCGTACAACAAGCCTCAGCGCGGAGCGAGCGCGTTCAACACGCCGATCTCCACGTGGAATGAAGACGACACGTTCAGCATCTATCAGGGCATCTGGAACAGCATCCTGAACGACCACGCGTTTCTCGAATCGCGCGTCAGCTTCGTCAATATCGACTTTCCGCTGTTCATCCAGGACGCGGCGAGAGCGGCCCACAATCAAGCAACGGTCGAGCTGACGACGAACAAGATCACCGGCGCTAACACACAACAGTTCATCAGCGACCGGAAGCGCCTGCAGCTCAACACGGTGCTGTCCTGGTACAAGGCCCAATGGATGGGCGCGCGCCATGAGCTGAAATTCGGCTGGGACTTTGCGAACAACCCGACCTCGGTGGAGATCAGCGCGCTCGACGACGTCAACGTGGCGGTGAGCGAGGGGGCTCCCGCTTTCGCGCTTCGATTCAACACGCCCGTTGACGAAAAGGAGACGACGCGGATGAATGCGTTCTTCGCGTCGGACACGATTCAACGAGGCCGTTTCACGGCCAACGTCGGCCTGAGATTTGACCAGGCGTGGGGCATCGTCCCCGAGCAGTCGAGCCCGGCCGGAACCTTCGCACCGGCGCGGAGCTTCAACTCGCTGGGCTCCATCGTCAATTGGAAGACGCTCTCCCCTCGTGGCGGCGTGATCTATCAGCTGACGAAGGACGGCAAGACGGCCGTCAAATTCAACGCCGCGCGGTACTACCACCTGATGAGCACGGGGATCCCAGGATCGGCCAATCCAAACGCGTTCGGGTTTGACGTGGTCGAATGGCTGGACCTGAACAACGATCTCAAGTTTCAGCCGAACGAGGCGGGAATCGTGTTCGCGCCCGCCACGCCGTTGTTGACCTCGGTCGACCCCGACCTCAAGGCGCCGTACACGAACGAGTTCCTGTTCGATATCGAGCGAGAGATCATGCCCAACTTCAGAGTGACCGGCGTGGTCAGCTTCCGGCAGGAGCACCGCCAGGTCGGACTCAAGGACGTGACGAGCACGTTTGAACCGGTTTCATTTCCGGATCCCGACACTGGAAATCCCATCACGGTTTTCAACAAGACT
>JBLNGH010000406.1:0-6972 GCA_050264575.1 Acidobacteriota bacterium
GCCGATCGAGTACTCGATGAACTCGAGCGACGAGTTCTCGCGGAAGTCGCTGATGGGAAACACCGACTTGAACACCGACTGCAGACCGACGTCCTCGCGCTCGGAGGGCAGCCGGTTCATCTGCAGGAACCGCTCGTACGACTTCTTCTGGATCTCGATCAGGTTCGGGATCGGAATGGTCGTCTTGATTTTCGAAAAGTCGATGCGTTCGCGGTAGACGTTCTTGGGCAGGCTGTACATTAATAAACCTCAGAAAAAACGCATGCCAACTTCGAACCTCGAACTTCAAACTTCGAACGCAGGACCGTGCTGGCGCCTGCCATCTGTTCTTCACTCAAGAAAAAGATGGCCAGCGTCAGTGCGTTCCTCCATTCGAAGTTCACAGTTCGAAGTTCGAAGTTGACTGCCTCGCGCCGGTGTGCGGCGCACCCGCCAGACTGACTGACGCGCCGCAACGCGGCGCGTCATGGACACGTGCACGGCGCCGGGCGCCGCGGTGGCCCGCCTCCGCTAAAGCGACGGCGGGTCCGCCGAAGCCTCGGCGAAGGTGGCGACTACTTGACCTCGACCTTGGCGCCCGCCTCTTCGAACTTCTTCTTGATGGTGGCCGCCTCGTCCTTGGACACGCCTTCCTTGATCGGCTTGGGCGCCGACTCGACCAGGTCCTTGGCCTCCTTGAGGCCCAGGCTCGTCACTTCCCGCACGGCCTTGATGACGTTGATCTTGTTGCTCCCGATGTCGGTCAGCGTGACGGTGAACTCGGTCTTCTCTTCGGCCGGCGCGGCCGCGCCGCCGCCCGCCGCCATGCCGGGCATCGCCATCGGCATCGCCGCCGCGGCCGACACGCCGAGCTCGGCCTCGAGCGCCTTGACGAGCTGCGACAGCTCGAGCACCGAGATCCCCTTGATGTAATCCACGACCTGCTGCTGCGTCACTTCGGCCATTGTTCTCTCCTGAAAAAAACTCTGTCTAACTTCGAACTTCGAAGCTCGAACTTCGAAGTTAACTGGCGCTTTCCCCTCGCTTCTTCTCCGCCGCGGCCAGCACGTTCATCAGATCGCGCGGCACGGCCGACAACACCGTCACCAGTTGCTGCATGGGCGCCTGCAGGACGAAGAGCAGCTTCGCGTACAGCTCCGGCTTGCTCGGCAGGCTGGCGAGATCGTTCACCGCCGCCGGCGTGACCTCGCGGCCCTGGACGATGGCCGCCTTGATGCTCATCTTCGGCGTGGCCTTCACGAACGTCGTGAGGGCCTTGACCATCGCGACCGGATCTTTGCCGGTGTAGACGACCGCCGTCGTGCCTTCGAAATGCGCGGTGAAGGCCGCGAAGGAAGTCCCGGCCGCCGCCCGCCGGGCGAGCGTGTTCTTGACGACCTTGTACGACGCGCCGGCGGCCCGAATCTGCCGTCGCAGCTCGGTCACCTGCGGTACCGTGACGCCTCGGTAGTCGACCAGCACCGCGGTCTCGGCGTCTTTGAAGGCCGCGGTGAGGTCGTTCAGTTCCGTTTCTTTTTCAGCTCTCGATACAGCCATGAATAATCACGTGTAGGGCGGGGCGTCAGCCCCGCCAGCCTGCCGGCCCTGATTGGCCGGCCCTACGGTCGTTCCGCAGTGCTTGACCAACACCTCGACGTTGGACGTGTCGATGTCCACGCCGGGCCCCATCGTCGACGACATCGTCACGCTCTTCAGGTACTTGCCTTTCGCCGTCGACGGCTTCGCTTTGACGATGTTCTCCATGAGCGCATGCGCGTTGGCGATCAGGCGCTCCTTGGCGAATGAAATCTTCCCGATCGGCGCGTGCACGATCCCCGCCTTGTCCACGCGGAATTCGACCTTGCCGGCCTTGATCTCCTGGACCGCCTTCGTGACTTCGAGCGTCACGGTCCCGGTCTTCGGATTGGGCATCAGGCCGCGCGGGCCGAGCACCTTCCCGAGTTTGCCGACGGCGCGCATCATGTCCGGCGTCGCGACGACCGCGTCGAAGTCCATCCATCCGCCCATGATGCGATCGACGAGCTCCTCGCCGCCGGTCTCGTCGGCGCCCGCCTCTTTCGCCTCACGCTGCTTCTCCGCGTTCGCGATGACCAGCACGCGCTTGGACTTGCCGAGCCCGTGCGGCAGGACCACGGTGCCGCGCACCATCTGGTCCGAGTGCTTGGGATCGACGCCGAGCCGGACGGAGATCTCGACGGTCTCGTCGAACTTGGTGTACTTCACCTTCTGAATCAGCGGGACGGCGTCCTCGATCGAATGCATCTTCGCCGGGACCTGCTGCCGCGCCGCCTGATACTTCTTGCCTCGGGTTCTCACTGCTGCCTCACAAATATTTGTGATCTGGTGATGTGGTGATTGGTGATTTGCAAGCGCTTGTCAGATCACCACATCACCACATCACCAGATCACAATTAGTCGATCACATCCAGACCCATCGACCTCGCGGTCCCGCGCACCGACTGCATCGCCGATTCGAGCGAATCGGTGTTCAGATCGGGCAGCTTCAGCTTTGCGATCTCGGCGACCTGCTTGGCCGTCACAGTTCCGACCTTCGTCTTGTTCGGCTCGCCGGAGCCCTTCGCGATGTTCGCGGCGCGCTTCAGCAGCACCGCGGCCGGCGGCGTCTTCGTGATGAACGAGTACGACCGGTCCGAATAAATCGTCACGACGACCGGAATGATCAGCCCGTCGTCTTTCGCCGTCTTGGCGTTGAAGTTCTTGCAGAAGTCCATGATGTTCAGGCCGTGCGGGCCGAGCGCGGTCCCGACGGGCGGGGCCGGCGTCGCCTTCCCCGCGGCAATCTGCAGCTTCACTTGCGCCTGGATCTTTTTCGCCATGTCTGCTTACGCTGTTCCTCAATCAGCAACTTGCTCACGTCACCTGCTGCGGGGACAGGGCTACAGAGCGACCCCCGTCCCCTCTCGGTCAACAGCCGATCAGAGCTTCTCCACCTGCAGGAAGTCCAGCTCCACGGGTGTTGCCCGACCGAAGATCGTCACCATCACCTTCAACGTGTTGCGATCCGCGTTCACGTCGTCGACGACGCCGTTGAAGCTGGCGAACGGGCCCTCGTTGATGCGGACCTGATCGCCGCGCTCGAACGTGTACTTCGGCTTCGGCTTCTCGGCGGCGACCGTGACCTGGTGCAGGATCTGGTCGACCTCTTCGCGCGAGAGGGGCGACGGCTTCGGGCCCGCGCCGACGAATCCGGTGACCTTCGGCGTGTTCTTGACCACGTGCCACGCATGGTCGGACATGTGCATCTCGACCAGGATGTAGCCCGGGAAGAACCGCCGCGAACTCTTCACTTCCCGCCCGCCGCGCTTTTCGACGATGTCCTCGGTCGGAATCAGGATTTCCCCGATTTCGTCCACGAGTCCGTACGCCTGCACGCGCTGCTCGAGCGACTCCTTCACCTTGTTCTCGAACCCCGAGTAGGTGTGGATGATGTACCAGTGCTTCGTGCGATCGTCGGTCATCGTCGACACGCTCATGCTCCGACCCGTGAATAAATCCACTCGACGAGCTTCGTCAGCGAGATGTCGACCGTGTAGAGATAGACACCGAACAGGAGCGAGGTCAGGATCACGACGATCGTCGTCGCCCAGACCTCGCGCCGCGTCGGCCACGTCACCCGGCCGAGCTCGCTTCGCACATCGCTGAGGAACCGCCGCGCCCGGCCGAACCAGCCGGCGACCTGTTCTGGCGATTCCTTGAGGTTGTCCAGCATTGCTGCCTTCATCTCTGCTTGCCCGCGCCTTTTGTGTTGCTCACCTGCGACTGACTTCTCTCTTTACTCGCTCGCGGGGCCCCACCCCGCTCGCCCGCCCGCGGCGCTCGCCGAGCCTCGTTCTCCTCGGGCGGTCCTTCTATTACTGGCAGGCCAGGAGGGACTCGAACCCCCAGCCCTCGGTTTTGGAGACCGATGCTCTGCCAGTTGAGCTACTGGCCTGTATTGCTTCGCAAAACTTAGAACTTCGAACTCTGAACTTAGAACTTCGGACCCGAGAACCCCAGTTCTGAGTTCTAAGTTCTGAGTTCTAAGTTCCTCTACTTACTCTCCTTATGCGCCGTATGCTTCCGGCAATACCGGCAGAACTTGTTGAACTCGAGCCGCTCCGAGCTCTTCCGCCGGTTTTTCGTCGTGCTGTAATTTCGCCGCTTGCACTCGGTGCAGGCGAGCGTGACGATTTCCCTCATGACAATGACCCTTGAATCTCTGATGTGGTGATGTCGTGATGTGGTGAATTGACAAGCACGATTTCAACTCACCACATCACAAAACCACCACATCACAATTCCAATTTCTCAGTCGACGATGTCCGAGATCGTGCCGGCGCCCACGGTGCGGCCGCCCTCGCGAATCGCGAACCGGCTGCCCTTTTCGATCGCCACCGGCACCTGCAACTCGGCGGAGATCGCCGTGTTGTCGCCCGGCATCACCATCTCCACGCCCTCCGGCAGATGCAGCGAGCCGGTCACGTCGGTCGTCCGGATGTAGAACTGCGGACGGTAGCCGTTGAAGAACGGCGTATGCCGGCCGCCTTCTTCCTTCGAGAGGATGTAGACCTCGGCCTTGAACTTCGTGTGCGGCGTGATGGAGCCGGGCTTGGCCAGCACCTGGCCGCGCTCGACGTCGTCCTTCTCCACGCCGCGCAGGAGCACGCCGATGTTGTCGCCGGCGACCCCTTCATCGAGGAGCTTGCGGAACATCTCGACGCCGGTGACGACCTTCTTCTCAGTCGGCTTGAACCCGACGATCTCGATCTCCTCGCTCACCTTCACCTTGCCGCGCTCGACGCGCCCGGTCACGACCGTTCCGCGGCCGGAGATCGAGAACACGTCTTCGATCGGCATCAGGAACGGCTTGTCGACCTCGCGCTGCGGCAGCGGGATGTACGTGTCGATCGCCTCCATCAGCTTGAGGACGCCGTCGATGCCAGCCTGGTCGCCCTGCAGCGCCTTGAGCGCCGACACGCGGACGACCGGCAGATCGTCCCCCGGGAAGCCGTAGCTCTTCAGAAGATCGCGCACCTCGAGCTCGACCAAGTCGAGCAGCTCGGGGTCGTCGACCGCATCGACCTTGTTCAAGGCGACGACGAGGAACGGCACGTTGACCTGACGGGCGAGCAGGACGTGCTCCCGCGTCTGCGGCATCGGACCGTCGACGGCGCTCACGACGAGAATGGCGCCGTCCATCTGCGCCGCGCCGGTGATCATGTTCTTGATGTAGTCGGCGTGGCCCGGGCAGTCGACGTGCGCGTAATGCCGCTTGGCGGTGCTGTACTCGACGTGGCTCGTCGCGATCGTGAGAATCTTGGTCTCGTCACGACGACCCTGCGATTCGGAGGCCTTGGCAACCTCGTCGTAGGGCACGAACTTCGCCCAGCCCTTGTCAGCCGCGACCTTGGTCAACGCTGCGGTCAGCGTCGTCTTGCCATGATCGATGTGGCCGATGGTGCCGACATTCACGTGCGGCTTCGAACGATCGAACTTCTCCTTCGCCATCGCTGTCTATCCCTCGTGTGAAAGGCTTCCCTGGATTGGTGTTCTTCTGTTACCTGCTCGCGGGGCCCCACCCCGTATCAGTGGAGCCGATGACCGGGATTGAACCGGTGACCTCGTCCTTACCAAGGACGCGCTCTGCCAACTGAGCTACATCGGCCTTTGCTAACCGCTCGCTTCGCTCGCAGCTACGGCCGACAAGTCGGCCTCGGCCAGCATTCGCCCAATATTTGCTTCGGCGCCCATTCCTTCGTCACTTGGCTTGCCAGCCGCAGCGGCGAACGCAATGAGCGATTCGCGGAGTCTGGAGCGGGAGACGGGGATCGAACCCGCGACCAACAGCTTGGAAGGCTGTGACTCTACCACTGAGTTACTCCCGCCTTCGCGCCTCGCCCGCTGCGCCGTTCTCGGCCGCTACGGCGCGGCAAGCCCCGCGACTCCGTGACCTCGCTACTTGCAACTGCGCGGGCAAGCCCGCGCATCCGTCTCTCACTCCTTCGAACAGCTCAGCGATCGCTCGCGTCTGCTACTGTCGCCCCGAGCCCGATCCCTGGCCTGCCCAGCCGAAGCGCGCGCGCCGTTCAGGCGCGCGAAGGCTGATGAAATGGCGAGGGGAGGATTCGAACCTCCGAAGCCGCTAGGGCGACAGATTTACAGTCTGCTGCGTTTGACCGCTTCGCTACCTCGCCGTGCCAATCTCCAACGCCGGGCGACGCTCCCCCACTCGACTCCTCGTTGTTTGTTGTTTCTAAGCAGGAGCGCAAGCCGAATCCGCCATCTGTCTGGAACGTGTTTCTGGTCCCTGCGACGTGCGCGAGTGGGGCGCGGCCCGGAACATGGAGCTGGCGAAGGGATTTGAACCCCCGACCCGCTGATTACAAATCAGCTGCTCTACCAGGCTGAGCTACGCCAGCCGGAACAAAACAGGAATGATAGCACCTTCCGTGCCAAGGGGGCAATAACCTCTAGGGCCTTTTCTCGTGCCAAAACGGCTCGATTCAAGGGCGCCCGTCCGGCCGGCCGTGCCGCCCCGGCATGGGCTGCCGGCGCTGTCGGGCCGCCTCGAACAAGGCAATGCCGGCGGCAACCGACACATTCAGGCTGGCGATTCCCCCCTGCATCGGAATCGACACCAGGCGATCGCAGGTCTCTCGAACCAGCCGGCGGAGGCCGGCGCCCTCGGCTCCGACCACAAAGGCCGTCGGCAGCCGGTAATCCACTTCATCGTATGCGTCAGCAGCGCCCGCGTCCAGGCCGATTGTCCAGACGTTCAGCGCTTTGAGCTCCTCGATCGCGCGCGCAATGTTGACGACCGTCGCGATGTGTACGTGATTGACGGCGCCCGCCGACGCCTTGGCGGTCGCGCCGTCGAGCGGCGCGGCGTGCCGTGCCTGGCGAATCACGCCGTGCGCGCCCGCCGCATCGGCCGAACGCAGAATCGCGCCGACGTTCTGCGGATCTTCGATG
>JBLNGH010000407.1:0-7574 GCA_050264575.1 Acidobacteriota bacterium
ATCGGTACCGGGAGATACCCGCGGTGATCGACCACGACCACGCCATCGCGCGGCGCGCCAAGGCAACCGTCACTCCGCAGACCGTCGTCGTCACGCCTGCTGGCGTCATCAAGTACCGCGGTCGCATCGACGATCGATACATCGCGCTTGGCAAGGAACGGCGCGTCGTCACCAGCTACGACCTGCGCGATGCGATTGACGCGCTGATCGGCGGCAAGCCGGTACCGAACGCCGAGACCGCAGCGATCGGATGTTTTATCCATCAGAGCCGGGGGGCTTCATGAAACCGCGCGCCGCTTCGCTCGTTTCACTCGCCGTCTGTGCGACGGCGGTCGCATGGCTCACCGCCGCCACCGCCAGCAGCAGTTCGTCGCCGCAGGCGGCCAGCGCCCGCGCGGTGACGTTCAGCGAAACGATTGCGCCGATCGTCTACGACAACTGCGTCACCTGCCATCGTCCCGGCGAGGCGGCGCCGTTCTCACTCATCTCGTACGACGACGTGTCGAAGCGCGGCTCGCTGGTCGCGAAAGTCACCGAGTCGCGGTACATGCCGCCGTGGCATGCCGAGCCCGGCTTCGGCGAATTCACCGACGAGCGGCGCCTCACCGACGCGCAGATCGCGTCGATCGCCGAGTGGGTGAAGCAAGGCATGCCGCGAGGCGACGCCAGCAAAATGCCGAAGGTGCCGACGTTCACTGACGGTTGGCAGCTCGGCAAACCGGATCTGATCCTCGAGATGCCCGAGGCGTTCGAAGTCCCGGCCAGCGGCCCGGACGTCTACAGGAACTTCGCGATTCCGCTGGGCCTCACTGAGGACAAATGGGTTCGCGCGGTCGAGTACCGTCCGGGCAATCGCCGCGTCGTACATCATGCGATCTTTCAGTTCGTGAGGGCCGGTGCCGTCGCGGATCTCGTCGGCGCGGACGACAAGCCGGGCTTTCGCGGCGCCATGCTCGCTCGCATGGTGCCTGCCTTCGCTCCGGCCGGCGATTTGGGCGGCTGGGCCGTCGGCGGCACGCCGCGCTTCCTGCCGTCCGACCTCAAGTGGACGGTGAACAAGAACTCGGACTTCGTCCTGCAGATTCACTTCCATCCGACGGGAAAACCGGAAACCGAGCGCTCGACGGTTGGGCTGTACTTCGCGACCACGCCGCCCGTGCGCAAAGTCCGCGAAATCAGCGCCCCTGGCCTCTTCGGCGTGCTCGCCAACATCGACATTCCCGCAGGCGAAAAGCAATACGAGCTCAAGGCCTCGGCACGCACGTTCGCGAACGTGCGCGCCTACTCGGTCATGGCGCACGCGCACTATCTCGGCAAGGAGATGAAGGCGATCGCGACGCTCCCCGACGGCAGCACCAAGCCGATGCTGTGGATCAAGAACTGGGATTTCAACTGGCAGGATCGGTACGTCTACAAACAGCCCGTCGATCTGCCAAAGGGAACGAAGATCGACGTCACGATCGCGTGGGACAACTCCGCAGACAACCCGCACAATCCGTGCAATCCGCCGCGGCGCGTGCAGTGGGGCTTCCAGTCGACCGACGAGATGGGCGCCGTGGTGTTTCAGACAATGACGGCGAGCGACGAGGACGAGACGGCGCTCGACAACTTCAACGCGGCCATCGCCAAGGCTGTCGTGAATCAGATCCAGAACAATGACACCGTCAAACGCCTGCAGGAGCAGGCCAGGCAGTACCGAGCCGGCGTGGTGGCGCCAAGTGGCTGCGCGTCGCCGGGCCTGCCGGATGCGGCGTCATGGTTCATCAAGCCGGGAACGATCCGGTGAAGCCGAGAACCCCGGCAGGACCTGTCGATCCTGCGGGGGTATTGGTCTGATTTGGCAGGTCGGTTGGTGTGGCTCCTGGCGACCGCTCGACGTCAGTGGCGACCGAGCGACTCCATGGGATTGACGCGCGAGGCGCGAAATGCCGGGACCCAGCCGGCGGTGAGACCGACGGTGGCCAGTACCACCGCCGCAGCCACGAGCGTCGCCGGATCGCTCGGCTCGAGGCCGAAGAGGAGCGCCTTGACGTAGCGCGCCGCAAACGCGCTGCACACGAGACCCGCGCCGATGCCGATCGCGACGAGGATCGTGACGCGGCCCACCACGAGTCGCATCACGCCGCCCCGCGTCGAACCGAGCGCGAGACGGACGCCGATTTCGCCCCGGCGGAGATTCACGGCGTACGACGTCACGCCGTACAGGCCGATCGCCGCCATCAGCACGGCGAGCGCGCCAAAGAAGACGGACAGCATCGCCAGCAGCCGTTCCTGCTGCATGGTCCGGCTGACCTGCTCGGCGAGCGGCCGGTACGTCAGCGCGAAGCGCGGATTCACGCCGGTGATGGCTTCCGTCACGGCTTTCTTGAGCGCGGCCGGCGGTCCCGATGCGGCGCGCACGCTCAGGATGATGTCCGTCGGCGGCAGCGGCGTGGCGTCGGTGTCGTACTGGGCCAGCGGGACGTAGACCGTCGGCATGACGGCCTCGCGAACGTCGCGATACGCGGAGTCACTGACGATGCCGACGATCTCCCGCGGCGGCGCCGCGTTGCTTTTCACGACCTGGACGGTATGGCCGATCGCATTCTGCCCAGGCAGGAACTTGCGCACGAACAGTTCGTTCACGATGGCCACGCGGGACGTCGAGACGCCGTCGGCGTCGGTGATGTCACGGCCGCGGCGCACCGACACGCCCAACGCCGCCATCCAGCCGGGAGTTACCGCGTTGAGCGCGGTGTACGGCTCCGTCGGCGTCAACTTCGTGCTCGTCGAGCCGATTCCGGACGGCAAAGTTCGTCGTTCTTCCTGAGGCGTCCAGGAGCCGGAGACGTACACCTGCCGGTGCCACAGCCTGCCGCTGAGCGGCGCAATCAGTGAAAGGCCGCCGGCGGCGACGCCGGGCACCGAGAGCGCACGCTCGTGAATACGCGTGAATGTCTCGAGCCGATCCTGCGGCGGCACCTCCGCCCGGCGTGTGCTCACCTGTGCCAGCAGCACGCGATCGGCATCAAACCCCAGCGAGACGTGCGTGAGCGAAGCAAACGTCCGCAGAAACAGGCCGGCGCCCACGACGAGCACGAGCGACAGAACCACCTGCGCGACGACGAGGCCGTTGGCGAGACGCGCCTTCGTCGAGCCGGCCGCCCCGCGGCCGCCTTGCCTCAGCGCATCAATCGGCACGCCACGCGTCGCGCGCGCAGCCGGCGCGATGCCGAACACCAGCGCCGTCAGCACGCCGACACCCGCGGTGAACGACAGCACGCGCCAATCGAGCGTCAAGCTCAGAGAGACAGCATCAGTCGAAAGCTGCTGCACGAGCAGGCGGCTGGTCCAGTGCGCCACGGCCAGCCCCGCAGCGGCGCCCAGCGCCGACAGCACCAGACTTTCAGTGATGACCTGGCGCGCCAACCTCGACCGGGAAGCGCCAAGCGCGAGCCGCAAGCTCCATTCGTGGGCGCGCGCGGCCGACCGCGCCAGCAACAGATTGGCGATGTTCGCACACGCGATCACCAGCACGAGCCCGACGACCACGAGCATGACGACGAGCGGTTCGCGGTACTGGCCGCGCAAGGACGAATCACCAACAGCGTCGGCATCGAGCGTGAACGGGTCCTTGAGATGTTCATCGCGATCGAGCGCACTCATGCCGGCGATGCGGGTCGCTTCGCGGATCGCGGGCTGGCGCGCGCGAAGATCGGCAATCCCGCGCTCGAGGGTCTGACCCGGTTTGAGCCGGACCAAAACATTGATCCACCAGGAATCGCGCTGATCGAGCCGCGAGTCCTTCGTGCCGCGCACCAGCGGCTCGGTGCCGAATGGAACGGCCACGTCGAAGGCCTGGCCGACGCTCAGGCCAAAGAAATTTGGCGGCGTGACGCCAACCACCGTGAACGGAATCCGCTCGAGCGTCAAAGTGCGGCCCACTACGTCCGGCGCTCCCCCGAAGTGCCGTTGCCAGAAGCCGTGGCTGATGACCGCCACCGGCCCGTTCAACCCGCCACCTCGGATGTCGTCCGACGCGGAGAACGTGCGGCCCAGCGCCGCGGGCACGCCGAGCACGTCGAAGAACTCGCCGCTGACCCACAGCCCGTTGACGATGTCGGTTTCACCGCCCTGAGAGAGATTGAACGACGCGTCGGCTGTGGCCGACGCAGCCGTGCCCGCGAAGACATCGCGCTGCTCGCGAATCTTTTCCCAGATCGCGTACGTCCACGACTCCTGGCCGCCCTCCGAGGTATCGGTGACGAGCGCGAGCCGTGACGGATCCCGCACCGGCAGGGGCCGGAGCAGGAGGCTGTCGATGATCGAGAAGATGGCCGTGTTGGCGCCGATGCCGAGCGCCAGCGTCAGGACGATCACCGCCGTGAAGCCCGGGCTCTTGCGGAGCATTCTGAGCGCGTAGCGGACGTTCTGGCCGACTTCGTCGAACCAGCCGCCGTGGCGGCCCGTGCGGACGCGCTCCTTCGCCTGTTCCAGTCCCCCGAGCTCGATGAGTGCCTGGCGACGCGCTTCCGCGGGCGCGGCGCCGTCGCGGATTTTTTCCGCGGCCGACATCTCCACGAACATCCGCAGCTCGTCGTCGAGCCGGCGCTCGATCGTCGAGCGGCGGAACACCCACGGCACGACGGACAGGACCCGACGGAGCCAGATCACGCGCCCTCCAGCACGCTCGTGATCGCGAAGGACGCGCGCTCCCACCGCCGCCGATCCGCTTCGAGCTGACGCCGGCCGGCGGCTGTCAGGCGGTAGTACTTGGCCTGGCGGTTGTTCTCCGAGGCGCGCCATTCGGCTTTGAGCTTGCCGTCCTGTTCGAGACGATAGAGCGACGGGAAGAGCGAGCCGGGATTGACGCGAAAGCTGTCACGGCTCAGGACGGCCAGCCGTTGCGAGATCCCGTAGCCGTGCATCGGCTCGCGCGCGAGGATGGTCAGGATCATCAGGTCCAGCGTCCCCTGCGGCACGTCGAGCTTGTCGTCGTCTTTCATTTAGGTACCCTAAATGACAATACCGCCGCTCATTTAGGGTGTCAAGAGGAGTCCGAAAAAGGGCCGCGTCACCCCGTGCCTTCCTTGCCAGCCGACCCGATCGAGAGGTCCGCGAGCCCCGATCGAATCATGAACCAGAACAGGACCACTCCGGGGACCGCAATCGCCGTGGTCAGCAGGTAGAAGTTCACATAGCCCATCGCTTCGATGAGCGCGCCAGCGGTCGTGCCGGTGAGGAACCGGCCCGCGATGCTCGCCAGCGCGGACAGCAAGGCGTACTGCGTCGCCGTGAATCGCAGGTTGCATAACGCCGAGAGATACGCCACCACGGTGACGCCGCCGATACCGCTCGTGAAATTCTCGAAGCCGATCGCGCCAGCCATGCCGAGGTTCGAATGCCCGGCGGCTGCCAGGGCGGCGAAGCTGAAGTTGGACACCGCCATCAGGACCAGGCTGACGAGCACCGCGCGCTTCATGCCGACGCGGGCGTAGAGCGCCCCGCCGACGAAGATGCCGACGAGGAAGGCGATGAACCCGACGAACACGTCGTAGAACGCGATCTCGTCGTTGGTGTAGCCGAGGTCGACGAACAACAACCGCAGCGTCAGATTGGCGAGCGTATCGCCGATCTTGTGGATGAGCACGAAGAGCAGCACGACGACCGCCCCTTCGCGCTTCAAGAATTCGGTCAGAGGGCTGAAGTAGGTGACGATCGCCTGGAGCACGCCCGGCACCGACGGCGGCGGCCGGCGGCGGACCGGTTCGCCCATTACCAGGCCGACGATCATCGCGGGGAGCGCGAACAGCGCGCACGCGTAGTAGGCCATCGACCAGTCGGTACGGGCCGCGACCACGAGTGCCAGCGAGGCCGCGCCGGCGGACCCGATGCGCCAGCCGTACTGGCTCATGCCCGCCCCGACTCCAAGTTGCCGCGGCTCGAGCAGCTCAATCCGGTAGGCGTCGATGATCACGTCGTTGGTCGCGGCCAGGACTCCGACCAGGATCGCGGCGGCGGCGACGGTCGGCAGCGAGGTTTTCGGATCGACGCTCCCGAGGAAAACCACCGCGATCATCACGAGCCCACCCGAGAGCCACAGCCACGCCCGGCGCTGACCAAAGCGCCCGAGTCCGGGAATGCGCACGGTGTCGACGAGCGGGGCCCACAGCCACTTGAAGTTGAAGGCGAGAAAGGTGAACGCAAACGCTGTGACCGCGCTTTTCTTGATGCCGTCCTGCGCGAGCCTGGTGGTGAGCGTCGCGGCGATCATCGCGAACCCGAAGCCCGACGAGACGCCCAGGAAGAACGCCGCGATCGGCGCCGCTTCGACGTACGGCCGCACGCTTTTGGGAAGTCGATCACGCCATTGCATGGTCTACTTTTCGGCGAGCCCGACGCGGCGCAGCAGGGCGAACCGGGCTTAGTGTTGCGAACGAGCGTGAATGATGAACCGTTGCGGCGCCGAGCCCACGTAGACGAATGGATAGCACGTCAGGAGCGTCAGCGACCGGATCGGGGTCGGCGCGAGCACCGACACGTCGTCGGGCTCCACAATGTCGGTGCGGACGACACGGTAATCGAAGGTCCCGCGAGTTGTCGTCATCCGGATTTCGTCACCTTCGCGGACGTTTTCAAGCGGTCGGAAGAATGTGTCGCGGTGACCGGCGATGACCGCGTTGCCCGGTTCCCAGGGGAGCGCGGTTTCGCGCAGATGTCCGACCGCACGCGCAAGCGTCGCGTCGTCATCACCTTCCATCACCATGACCGACACGTTGAGACGAGGAATCTCGAGCCGGCCGATGAGACCGCTTCTCGCCATGACTGACGCACTTCCCCTGTCAGAGAGATCAGCGGGCGCGGGTGCCACCTCCTCGCGCTCGAAGGTCTGCACAGCAGTCTTCTGAAATGACGCGGCTCCCACCAGGTTTATCGGTGCCGGCGCGAGCACGGCGAGGTCGTTGGGCGCGACAATCTCGGTGCGGATGACCCGGTAATCGAAGATCCCGCGAGTTGTTCTCATCGACACGCCGAGACGAGGAATCTCGAGCCGGCCGATTACGCCGTGCCTGAGGGACGTGACTGGGGCGCTTTCGATGTCAGAGAGCTCAGGCGCCGCGGGGGCTGCCAGCTCACGTTCGAAGGCCTGCGCCGCGGTCCTCTGAAAGGACACCGCTCGCACCAGACTCATTCCGACGGTGAGGAGACAGCTGCAGCCGATCACGATGAGGAGCCGTTCGAGCCAAGCGGATACGCGCATCGTTGCTCTCGGTTCTCGACAAATCAACCGTGCAAGAGAAGAGCCGTTCACACATCGCAATCTCCGCGTCAGAAGAGCCATCGAAGGGCGATCAAGCGGCATCGTATGGGAAAGATTTGCCGCAGAAGTGGCCACTGCAGTGGCCCGGGGCTTGCACTCCAACGGGATGATCACGATCTTTTTTGGTGGTGAAAACATGCGTCCGTCCCAGATCACCGGGATTGCCACCGCGGCATTCTTCAGCGTCACTATTTCCGCGTTTGCGCAAACGCCAACTGCGAAAACGCCAACACCACAAACACCAACAACTCAAACGCCAGCAGCGCAGGAGAAG
>JBLNGH010000408.1:0-3466 GCA_050264575.1 Acidobacteriota bacterium
GAGCCGTTCCTGCACGACCCGCAGAAGGTCCGGCTGCTCACGCACGAGCGCGGGCTGTCCATCAGCCCGAGCCTGTCCAAGATCTACACGAATCAGACGGCGCACGATCCATCGGATCTCAATCGGGCGCGGGAGATCGCCTCGTGCGCGGACCCGATTCCCGTGGGGATTCTCTATCGGAACCCGGACGTGCCTTGCTACGAAGACCTGCGGCAGCGCGTGGATCTCCGCACGCCCGAGCTCGTCCGCGCCGGTCTCGAGTCGGAGTTCGACAAGTTCACGATCTGGCCGGCGGATGCGGCACGGGAAGCCTGACATGGACGCGGACCTGCGCGGCTGCCTCACGTTTCATCTGACGGGCCGGAGCGCCGGCACGGGCCTCGCCCCCGTCGATTCGTTGGAGCTGCGCCCCGCGCTCCTTGCGAGTTATCGGGATCTGTCGGCGCTTCGATACGACTTTCCGATCGTCCTGGCGCGCGGCACCGAAACGGCCTTTGTCCACTCGCTCTCGGGCCTGATTGACGACCTGCTCCACGAGGTGGCGTCCGGCGATGACGCCGATCGGGTGGCGAGACACGTGCTGCGGCTGGAGCAGCAGATGCGGACACTCGTGGCGCAGGGTGAGGCCAGTGTGCTCTCGGATCTATGGGCGACGGCGGCCAGCCGGCTCGGCGGCCGCGGGGACGACAAGCTCCGAGACAGCTTCGACCTCGCCCGGGCGGCTCTCAGGATCGACGGCGAGGTCGCCGATTGCGACAAGGCGCTGCCGTCGCGGCTGATCGCTCATGCCTGGAACACAGCGCAGCAGCAGAAGGCCCGCCGGTTTCACGAGAAAGTCAACGGACTGATCCTGCGTCTGTCGGATCTACTCAGAGCCGACTTCGCGCACTCGAAGGAAGGACGGAGCCCGCGGAGCCTCAGGGCTTCCGTTGGATCGCTGCACCAGGATGCGTTCGACTTCGAGGCGATGTCACGGATGCTCGCGACGACCGCACTGACTCCGGCGCCATCCGAGTCCCGCCGGGAACGGGTCGGCGCGCTCATCGCGACGCTCGAATCACAACGTTTCTTTTCCGCGATCGATGGCGCGTGCGCGCACGGCGGGTCGAAAGAGCCATACGGCTTCGTCTTCGAGAGTTGCGCCGACGCGTTGGCCGCCTATCGGGAACGAATGTCCAGCGTAGTCGAGATCGGCAAAGCCATCGCCATGGCCAAGCTCGAGATCGACGGCACCGGCACCGATTCGGCGCGTGTGGTGATTGACGAGCTCGACGCGGACCAGTTCAACCGGCTGGATCTAGCGCTGTTTCCGCACTACCTCGTGCTGGTCAACTCCGCCGACATGGGACCGATCGAGCAGGCGACGCTGATCGAGATCCTCGCGGCCGGCCTGCCGATGAAGGTGCTCGTGCAAACCGACGACCTTCTCGACGATTCGTCGGCCGCCCACGCCAACCTCGGCGTGCACGCGCGCCAGCTTGCCACTATGGCGACCGGCCTGAACGACGTGTACGTGCTGCAATCGAGCGCGTCGCATCTGTTTCAGTTTCGCGACCAGATCATGCGGGGGGTCAACTGGACCGGGTCCACGTTGTTCAGCGTGTTCTCGGGCGCCGGCGCGTCGAGCGATCTTCCGCCGTATCTCATGGCGGCGGCCGCGATGGACTCGCGCGCGTTTCCGGCGTTCGTGTACGACCCGGGTGCGGGACCGGACTGGGCCTCCCGTCTCGATGTGCAGGCGAACCCGCAGCCGGAGGCCGACTGGCCCATTCGGCGCTTGACCTACGAGGACGCAGCGCACCAGCGGATCGGCGAGGACCTCGCCTTCACGTTCGTGGATTTTCTCGCCTGCGATCGACGTAACGACCGGCATCTGGCCGGCGCGCCTCGGGGTATGAGGACCAGCGGCCTCATCCCGATCGGCGCATGGCTTACGGCCGAGCCGACGGCAACGCCGACAGCCGTCCCGAGCGTGCTGATGGTCGATCGGGATCACACGCTCCACCGCGTCGTCGTGAATGAGAAGCTGGTGCGCGACGCGCGCCGGTGCCGCGAGAGGTGGCACAGTCTGCAGGAGCTTGGCGGCATACACAACTCACACGCCGAACGGCTGCTCGGCCGGGAGCGCCAGGCGCGGCAGGACGATGAGGCGCGCGAGCGGCGAGATCGTGAAGGGCCCGCGCGCGACACCCCAGCGGCGGGTGAATCGGTTCCGGCAGCCACGACCACCGAGACGTCCGACGCCGCTGCTGCCGTTGTGAATCAGGACGAGGCGCGATCTCCCGACGAGCCATACATCGAGACGCCGCGCTGCTCGACCTGCAACGAATGCATCCAGATCAACGGCAGGATGTTCGCCTATAACGAGAACCGACAGGCATACATCGCGGACGCGACCGCCGGCACGTATCGACAGCTCGTTGAGGCGGCCGAGAGCTGCCAGGTGTCGGTCATCCACCCTGGCAAGCCGCGCGATTCCCGCGAGCCGGGCCTGGAAGAGCTTCTGCTGCGTGCGGGACCTTTTCTGTAGAAGACGTGCCGCGATGAGACGCGTCTCGTGAGGCACTACAATCGCGGCGCCGGAGGTGTGCCATGCTTCACCGATTCGCAGCCGCATCCTCGGTTGCCTCTGTGATCATTGCCCTCGGGGCAATCGTAAGCCTGCTCCCACCCCGCTGGCCTGCGGCAGATGCCCTCATCCTCACGACCGCCTGGTGCTTTGTTCCACTGGCCTGGGGTCTGTGGGCAATGCTGGCACCGGCACGTTGGGTTCCCGGCCGGTTGCCGGTCTGGGGCGCGATCCTGGGTCTAGTCGCGGGGGTCATCGCTGGTCCCGTGCTCGATCTGCCGCTACGCCTGGCGGGCCTGCGCGGTCTCCGCTGGCTCACGCTTATCGTGGGGCCGATCCTTTATTACCTTTTGTGGCTGCTGGTGCCTCTCGCATATCGCTCCCTGGATGTGGTGATGCGCCAGTCCCCCGACGCAGCCACCGCCTCAACAAGCAAGTGAGCCGAAGTCGGCTGCCGATTCGATTCCCACAGCACGACTAGAGCGGTTTCATCACGCTACACCGAAATGAAAACGGCTCGAGACGGTCTGGGATCCGCGCACTGGAGCGGGCAGGAGCACGCCTTGGAGCACGCTGAGAATCGTGGCGTTGACGCCGAAGCCGCCGGAATTTCTACGCCCTGCGAATTTTTTAGCGGTAGACACGGTGCGGGGTGCGGTTCCTCAGGGGGTGCCCGAATCCTCAGCTAACCAGCGGCCAGGCATTAGGCTTGCGTGAGGGCTGATGGTGCCCTCATGAGCCCCAGCCTGCCCGGCGAGGCGTCCGAAGAACAGCTCCGGCACTTGCTTGCACTCGAGGCACGTCTTCAGGGTCTCGTGCGGGCCGCCGCCGAGGACGCGGCGCGGCGGGTTGCCGCCGAGCGCGCCGAAGGCGACCGTCGGCTGGCCGCCGCTCACG
>JBLNGH010000409.1:0-2993 GCA_050264575.1 Acidobacteriota bacterium
TCAACTTCATCGCCGCCTTTTTCTTCGGAACGGGCGTCGCGAAGACCGTCGGATCGGGCATGGTGGATCTCGAAGTCGTGACCTACTCGGTGATTCTGACCGGCCTGCTCGGCGCCATCACCTGGAACCTCATCACGTGGTACTTCGGGCTGCCCACCAGCTCCTCGCACGCGCTCTTCGGCGGCTATGGCGGGGCGGCGGTCGCCAAAGCCGGATTCGGCGCGATCATCGTGTCCGGCTGGACCAAGACGCTCATCTTCATCGTCGTCGCTCCGGTCATCGGATTGTGCGTCGGCCTGTTGCTGATGACCAGCATCTTCTGGGCGTTTCGCGACACGCCGCCGACACGCGTGGCCGGCGGGTTCCGGTACATGCAGCTGTTCTCAGCCGCGGCTTACAGCCTGATGCACGGCGCCAACGACGCGCAGAAAACGATGGGAATCATCACGGGCGCGCTGGTGACCGGCGGGTACCTGCCGACGTTCCACGTCCCGGTCTGGGTGATCCTGATCGCGAATGGGGCGATCGGCCTGGGTACGCTGAGCGGCGGCTGGCGCATCATCAAGACGATGGGGCAGAAGATCACGAAGCTGCAGCCGCCCGGCGGGTTTGCCGCGGAGACCGGCGCGGCCGTCGCCATCTACACGGCGACGGCGCTTGGCGTCGGCATCAGCACGACGCACACAATCACCGGCGCGATCATCGGCGTCGGCGCCACGCGTCGCCTGAGCGCCGTGCGTTGGGGCGTCGCGCAGCAGATCGTGTGGGCGTGGATTCTGACCATTCCGGCGTCAGCCTCGATCGGCGCCGGCGCGTATTTCCTGTTTCATTTGGTGTTCGGCATCACGCGGTAGCGCGTCGCGCGCGTCACACCGCCCACAGCTTCGACATCGTCCACATCGAGAACGCGAGCATCGCGGCCCCGGCCGCCGCGTCGAGCAGTCGTCGCGCCACCGGCCGTGTCAGCAGCGTGCGCAGCGTTGCGAACGAAACGGACCACGCGGTGTGTACGACGAAGGCCATGCTCACGTGAATCACGGCGAGCACCGCGTATGCGCCCTGCCCCGCGCCCGCCCGCAGAAACGTCGGCAAGACCAGGTAGAAGGTGATGATCGGCGGATTCAGCAGGTTGACCATCAGCCCCTGACGGAATGGTGGACCGTCGCGCACCGCGCGCCGATCGGCGGAATCAAGCGGCGTGACGCCGGGACGCCACGCGCGGCCGAAGTTCACGCACGCCAACCAGAGCAGGAAGCACGCGCCGGCCAATCGGATCGCGAACAGGACAAGAGGAAACCGCTGGAGCAGGACCTTCAACCCCAGGCCCGCCGCGATCGCGACAATCGAGTTCGCCACTGCCGCGCCCGCCGCTGTCGCGATACCGGCCCGGGTGCCGCCGGCGAGCGCACTGCGAACGACGACCGCCGTCGTCGCGCCGGGTGTGATGACGAGAAGGAACGTGACGGAGACGTAGGAGAGGATCAGCGGCAGGTCGAGACCGTTCATGCGGTGCGTGCACCCTGCGGGAGCCGCACCGTGAACTGCGCGCCGCCGCCCGGACGATTGACCGCAGTGACGCGCCCGCCGTGTAGCTCGACCAGGTGCCGGACGATCGACAAGCCGAGTCCGGTGCCGCCGGGGTCGCGGGTCCGCGAGCGATCGACGCGATAGAAGCGTTCGAAGATCCGGGACAGGTCGGCGTCCGGGATCCCCGGCCCGCGATCGGCGATCGCAATCTCGAGCCAGCCGCCGGCAGTCGACGCGCCGACGTCGATCACCCCGCCTTCCGGACTGTAGTTGCTCGCGTTTTCAAGAAGATTCCGCAGCACGTCGTAAAGCTTGGCCGAGTCGCCGCTGACGGTCACGTCGTCGCCGATGCGGTTGTCGATCCGCTGGTGGCGCGATTCCAGCTGAGCCTGCATGTCGTGCGCGATGGCGGTCACCAGCGCGGCGGGATGGCAGTCGGCGCGTTCGAGCGGTTCCTGACCGGCGTCGAGACGCGCGAGGCGCAGCAGATCGCGGACCAGCCGTTCCATGCGGAGCGTGTGGCGCGCGATGATCTCGAGAAAGTGCTGCGCTTCCTCCGGCGGCGGGTTGTCGGTCAGCGCCTCGATGTATCCGCGGATCGCCGTGAGCGGGGTGCGCAGCTCGTGCGACACGTTTGCCACGAAGTCCCGGCGCACCTGGTCGGCGCGGCGCAGATCGGTGATGTCGTGGAGAACGAGCACGGCGCCGCCGCCGCGCTCGCGCGCGACCGGAACGACGTGCGCGGCGAACGTGTGGCGGCGATCGCGCTCCAGATCGAGGTGGATCTCCGCGGCGGCAGGCTGCCGGCCGCCGAGTGCGCTGGCGAGCTGGCCGGAAATGTCGGGCTGACGCACTACCTCGAGGTAATGCATCGCCTCGGGGGTATCCGGCAGGCGCAGCATCTCGCGCGCGGCCGGGTTGGTGAGCACCAGGCGGCCGGAAGCGTTGAGGAGGACGACGCCTTCGACCATGCCCGTGAGAATCGCGTCCATGTGCGCGCGCTCGCGAGCCATTTGCGTCAGTTTCGCGCCGAGCTCTCTGGCGGTGTCGTCGAGCACGGTGGCGACCGTACCGATCTCATCCCGGCCGTAATCGCGCGCGGGTTCGGTGAAGTCGCCGGTTCGGTACCGGCGAGCGGTTTCGGCCACGATTCGAATGCGGCGGTTGAGGAGGAGGGACGCCGTCCAGGTCAGCGCCAGCGCGGCAACGAGTCCGGCGGCCAGTCCGACGAACGCATACCGTCGCAGGGCCGCGACTCTGGCGTCGACTGACGTGAGCGGTAGGGCGACACGCACGATCGCGACGGGACCGCGCGGCACCGCAACCGCCGCGTACATCGTCCCGACGTCCGTCGTGTGACTGCGCCGGAGGGCCGTGCCTTCGCCCGACTGCACCGCGCGGACGACTTCTTCGCGCGTCGCGTGATTCTCGAGCGTGCCGAGATCGCCGCGCGCGACCTCGGAATC
>JBLNGH010000410.1:0-13799 GCA_050264575.1 Acidobacteriota bacterium
GTTTTTCGTGCCTCATTCCTCGATGGCGCGTTGGGTGAAAGATGCGGACCATTGCATCATGATCGATGGCTGTTTCTTGAAGTGCCATGGGCGGGTACTCAAGACACTCGTCGGAGAAGAAAAGGTCATCCATATCGATGCGCTGCCGTTCTACAAGAAATACACCGATATCTTTTCGATGGATGACGTTCCAGAAGAGGAACGCCGAGCGGTTGCGCGGCAGGTAGCGGATCAGATCATTTCCAAGGTAGGTCCAGTCGGCTCCGGCGTCGTTGCAGCCTGAACTACCGGGCATTGGAGCTGGAAGAACGGGACGACTGAACAACACGGGCTGATTGACAACGTTCGATGTATAGCGCTGGGGGGCAAGATGGACACCCAGCTCAAAATGAACGAAACGGTGAGGATGGTCTGGCTCCGCATCTTTTTGAAAGTTCTGTCTATTGGATTCCTCACAGCGTTCATTCCGTGGATTACACTCATTCTCCTGAACGCGCCGATTCTCGCGCCAGGCGGTAGTCTTGCACCGCTGCTCAGATTCCAGCCTTACAACGCCCCCTACGAGAGCATGATGAGCGCGATCCACATCGTGTGGGCGGTGATGCTGTGGCGCGCCTCAGACGATCCTGCACGGCACCCCCTATTCATCGAGTTCACCATCTGGGCAAACGCCGCTCATGGTCTCGTGATGCTCATCGCGACACCCATGCAGAAGGACCTCGTCATGACACTCATCGAAGGTCTCCCGTTATTCGTGATAGCAGGAGTGCTGGCGTGGCTGCGACCGAAGCGATCGGCCGTTGGGCCGGCAATCTATCCCAAGACGGCGTAACGACCGCGCATGGGACCTACCCTAATGGGCAATTCTGAGGGGTGGACGGCCTCGTCATGGTCGCCTTCTGGGGCGTTGTGATTGTTGGTGTGATTCTGCTGATTCGATCTGTGGGTGGAGCCCAAGGGGGCCTGTGGCACGAAACGCCGCTCAACCTGATCAAGCGTCGTTATGCGGCGGGACAGATCACCCGCGAACCGTATGAACAGATGCGTAAGGACCTCGAATGGTCGTTCCGATAACCCAACGAAGAAACTCGAATCGTAAAGTCGCTCTTATCTTCTTCGACGACTCACCAGAACACGTGGAGACGCTCGTGGCTGTCAGGGGCGTCATGGCCGGCGCCAGACGTTTCCAAATCACCCTTGGTCCGTTCCCAGCACCAACTCAGCGGCTGGTATTTCGCTTCAACTGCGAGCACGCTGGATGCAAACACGAGTCGCCGTGCTGCCTGAGTGGACCGCACGAAATCAGATTCGATCGCACTCGGCCGCGAACATCTCCGAAAGCATCAGCTGACTCAAGCCCCTCAGTCGGGAGGTAATGCTGACCGCCATTGAACCAATGGACTGACGCCATGACTGAGCGAGGCATTCTCATAGCGGGCGGCTACGGCGTCGTCGGGCGGCGTATTGCGGCGGATCTGGCGCCCGATTACCAAGTGATCGTGGCTGGACGCCATCTCGAGCAGGCGAAGGCGATGGCAGCAGCGATCGGTCACGGTGTGCGTAGCCGCTTGATCGACGTGACGGTGAAGGCGTCGATCGGAACAGCGCTTGAAGACGTCGCGACAGTTGTGAGCTGCATCGATCAGCCGCGGCGTACGTTGCTGCACGCCGCGATCGAGCGCGGCCTGCAGTATACCGACGTCACCCCGCATCTGACGGAGCTTGGGCGGGGGGCCGCGTACGAGGAGATCGGCGCCGTGGCCCGGGCATCCGGCGCACGCGTCGTGCTAGGAACGGGGATCGTCCCCGGCATCTCGAACGTGATCGTTCGGGCCGTCGCGAACACACTCGGCGGCGCTGGTGTAATCGAAACCTCGCTGTTGCTGTCTGCGAGCGACGCGGCCGGCCCCGCCGCGTTCGACTACTTCCTGCAGGAGTTGACGATGCCTTTCGAGGTGCATGTAGATGGCGCAGACCGCCCAGCGCGCGCCTTCAGCGATCCGCGTGTGATTGAGTTCCCCTCACCCTTTGGGCCGCGATCCGCGTATCTGTTCCCATTCTCCGATCAGGTGCTGTATCCGCGGACGATGGGCGCTCAGACGGCGTTGACGAGGTTGGCCATCGAGCCTGCGAGGCTGGGACGATTGCTTGGGGCGGCGGTTCGCGTCGGCGCGGCGCGGCTCGTGGCGCGAGAACGCGTTCGTAAGGTGCTCACCAGACGCCGCTCGGCTCGCGAGCCGAGCGAGGGCGCCCGGTTTGCGCTGCGTGTGGACGTCAACCACGACGGCCGATCGGCGCACGCGACGCTCGTGGGTGGGGCGCAGGCCGATGCGGCCGCCGCCGGCGCGAGCGCAACCGTGCGCGCATTGATGGAGGGTGAGGTCTCGGAGGCGGGCGCCTGGATGCCCGAGCAGATCATCGATCCGTCCGGCTTCTTCTCGCATCTCGCCAGACACGGACTGACCGTCGCGCTGCCAGCGTCGTGACGGAGCCTCGGATGCGTCGAGGCACCGGGTGAGCGGAAACCCACGATCGTCAGAGGGAGCGTCCCATGGTAGCGTGCGAGTGTATCGACGTTCATGAGCGGCGACGGGTGGTGCTCACGGGTGGTCCAGGATCGGGCAAGACGGCCCTGCTCGAACTGATTCGACAGGCATTCTGCGCGCACGTGAAGGTCTTGCCGGAAGCCGCGAGCGTGGTGTTCGGTGGCAGGAGCACGGCACAACCACATCCTTCGCGGCGAGCTGCCCGAGTGTTGTCAGCGGCACGGCATTCCCGCGCTTCGCGACCATCGGGCAAGGTCAGTAGGGTCGGATGTCGGCCAATCAGCGACGGGCTAAGGAGACATCAGCATGCAAGCCGCACGACTTCACGCTTACGGGAAGCCGCTCGTCATTGACGACGTGCCCAGACCGGCGCCTGGTCCAGGGCAGGTCGTGATTCGAGTCGAAGGCGCTGGTTTCTGTCACAGCGATCTCCACATCATTTCGGGCGACATCCAGATCCTTCCGAGAATGCCGTTCACGCTTGGCCATGAGAATGCCGGTACGGTCGCTGGCATTGGTGCGGGTGTCCATGCGGTGAAAGAAGGAGACCACGTCGCGGTCTACGGTGGATGGGGCGACGGATACTGCGACTACTGCGTTACGGGCGAAGAGAACCTCTGCCCGACGATGCAGTGGGTGGGGCTCTCGGAGCACGAAGGCGGCTATGCCGAGTACTTGCTCGTGCCGCACGAGCGATATCTGCTCAGGCTCAACACTCTCGAGCCCAAGGTCGCGGCCCCGCTGACCGATGCCGCGCTGACACCCTATCGCGCAATCACGCGGGCGCTACCGTGCCTGCCGCGCGACTACCCTACGCTCGTCATCGGGTGCGGTGCGCTCGGACAGTTCGGCGTCAAGATTTTGCGTCTCCTGTCCGGCACGGAGATCATCGCCACCGACGTTGACGACGGGAAGTTGAAGACGGCTCGGGAATCAGGCGCCACGCACACGATCAATGCGCGCGATGCTGACTTGAAGCAGAAGATTCTCGACATCGCGCGCGGCATCGGTGTCTCGGCCGCGTTCGATTTCGTGGGGGCGGACAGCACGCTCGAGCTCGCATTGGCCAGCACACGGCCGGCCGGTCGCGTGGTTCAGGTGGGCCTCGCTGGCGGTACCGCCCACATAACGGCACTCAAGACGGTGAAGCCGGAAGTCTCGGTGTCGGTATCGTGGTGGGGCAACATCCGCGAACTGCGCGAGGTGCTCGCATTGGCGGAAAGCGGCCGACTGACGCCAATCCCGTTGGAGTTCTGGCCGCTCGAGAAGATCAACGAGGTCTACGAGCGCGTCAAGCACGGGCAGGTGGCTGGCCGCGCGGTGCTCACCCCGGCGAGTTAATGGTGGAGGCTACTGATGTCTGACACTCCCCAACACGAGGCCCATCATCGACCGCACACAACGTCGATGGCCGAGCGGCTAATGGAGTTCGATCTACCGGCCGAAGTCCATCGCCTGCACGCGGAAACGACGTGGAGCACAGGTCAGAACGCCAGAACCCTCATCAAGTACGACGATTTCCGTGTCGTGCTGACCGCACTCCAGGCCAAGGTGCGCATACCCGAACACAAGGCCGAAGGACGGATCTCCGTCCACGTGCTGTCTGGCCACATCCAGCTACGGGCCTCTGGACGGACGTTCAGTCTCCGCCCTGGTGGTTTACTTGCGATCGATCACGGGGTGCCTCATGAGGTCGAGGCGCTTGAAGAGAGCTCGTTTCTCCTGACGATCGCCTGGCCGAGGCGAGGATGACCTGGGCGTGTACGCCACGATCACGGAAGTGATGAGTATCGTCGGAGCCGTGTTCGCGATCGTGCTGACCGCCCAGCCGGTGGGCCCGTGATCTTCATCGCCGTCGTCTGGTCACTCGCTGTTCTCCTCGCCGCGCTCGGCCTGTATTCATCGTGGGCGCTGCTCGGCGGCCAAATGTGACGGGAATGAACGCTGGCCACCGGAAGCATACCGTCGAAGAGGAAGCGAGGAATCGCGAGGCCGCTCTCGACCGCACGATCGAGGAGTCGTTTCCCGCGAGCGATCCTCCTTCCTCCATTCCAAATCCAGACGACCACCAGCATGACTCTCTCGATCACGTCGACGAGAGACACGAACAGGAGGATCGCGCCAACCGCAGGTGATGGCGTCTGCGGACGGACGAGAGACTTGAGGCCTGGACCCGGGCGAGCAGAGGAGAGAGCTCGGCGAAAAGCACGCGGCCACCGGCCACTCCGCCAGCAAGGGCGAAGTCCTCAATGCGTTCCGCACGTCATCACGAATCGCACTGATCAACACGGGCGACGGGCTGGTTGCGCTCAACACGGTGAAGGAACTTATGGCCGATCGCGGGCGCCCGCATGACAACCTGTACGAAGTGGCGTTGTGGGCCGACATGCTCCGCGTCCAGGGTGACGAGCTGTTCGACGCCTACATGGTGGACAACCAGGCAATCGTGATTCCTGAAACCATCGATGCCATCCGTGCGCTGGCCGGAACAGTCAGAGCCGCGAACGAGTCGATCGTGAGAACCAACACCGCGCTCGGGATCGACAGCGCTCTGATGTAAACGGAGTACACGAATGAACGCGACTTCGCCGGAACCGCACGATCACCATCACCCGATGCCGCACGCTGCTGTCGTATCTGGTGAAGCCCCCCGACAGCATGGAATGACGGGACACGCCGGCCACGGTGAGCCGGGCGCGCACGACCGGCATGAAGGGCACAGCGTGGCGATGTTCCGGGATCGGTTCTGGATCACGTTGCTACTCAGCATCCCGACCCTGCTGTGGAGCGGGATGGTGCAGCACATGTTTGGCTTTTCGGCGCCGACCTTCCCGGGGTCTCCCTCCATACCAGCGCTCTTCGGTACTGCTGTTTATCTGTACGGCGGCTCGGTGTTCCTGAAGAGTGGACTCCGGGAACTGCGCGACCGATTGCCTGGGATGATGACGCTGATCTCGTTGGCCATCACAGTCGCCTTCGTCTTCAGCCTGGCGGTGACCCTCGGCTATGCCGGAGAAGCGTTGTGGTGGGAGTTGGCCTCTCTAGTGACCATCATGCTGCTTGGCCACTGGATCGAAATGCGATCGATCTCGCAGGCGTCTGGGGCCCTGCGCGAGCTAGCCCGGCTTCTGCCCACCACGGCGCAACGCATCGTCGGCGAGACCACCGAAGACGTTGAGATCTCGGCGCTCCGTGAGGGCGACATCGTTCTCGTCCGGCCCGGGGCCAGCGTGCCAGCCGACGGCGTTGTACAGAGCGGCAGGAGCGACGTGAACGAATCGATGATCACGGGCGAATCAGTTCCGGTGGCAAAAGTCGAGGGCGGGAAGGTCATCGCCGGAACCGTCAACGGCTCCGGCTCCCTACGCGTGACGGTCACGGGCACCGGCGAGCGGACGGCGCTCGCCAACATCATGCGGCTGGTCGAACAGGCGCAGACGTCCCGCTCTCGTGCCCAAGCTCTCGCTGACCGCGCAGCGTTCCTGCTGACGATCGTCGCGGTCATCACGGGCGCCCTGGCCTTTGTCGTATGGCTCGCTGTTGGAGCGACCGGAGCGTTTGCGGTTGAGCGGCTGGTCTCCGTGCTCGTCATCGCGTGCCCGCACGCGCTCGGGCTCGCCGTGCCGTTGGTAGCGGCCATCTCTACCAGTCTCGGCGCACAGTCGGGGCTTCTCGTTCGCGATCGACGCGGTCTCGAGGAGGCGCGCAACCTCACCACCGTAGTCTTCGACAAGACCGGCACGCTGACGCGGGGTGAGTTCCGGGTCGTCGACGTGACCACGGACGGCAGCCTCAGTGCGGACGAGGCGCTTCGGATTGCGGCGGCGGTCGAACGCGATTCCGAACACACGATTGCGCAGGGGATCGTCAAGAGCGCCGAGGAACAGACATTGAGCATCCCGAAGGCCGAACGGTTCGAAGCGATTCCAGGACACGGCGTTCGGGCAACCGTCGAGGGTAAAGAGTTCTACATGGGCGGACCGGCGATGCTCAAACGTCTTGGGCTCACGCCGGCGGCTGCCGTGCGCGAAGCGGCGGAACGGGCGGCGTCGCGGGGACAGGCATCGGTCTACCTCCTTACGTCAAAGGCAGCGGTCGCAGCCTTCACCGTCGCCGATGCGGTTCGGCCGGAATCGCGAGACGCTATTCGGCGTCTGCACGAGCAACGGATCGAAGTCGTGATGTTGACCGGCGACGCGCAAGCCGTGGCGAAGGCGGTGGCCGCGGATCTCGGAATCGACACGGTCTTTGCCGAAGTGCTGCCAGGCGACAAGGTGGACAAGATCAAGGAACTCAAGAGCCGTGGGAAGCGAGTCGCCATGGTAGGTGATGGCGTGAACGATGCGCCCGCGTTGCTCACCGCGGACGTTGCCGTCGCCATTGGCGCTGGCACGGACGTCGCCGTCGAAGCCGGCGATGTGGTCCTGGTTCGGAGCGACCCGCGAGACGTGCCGCGAATCATCGCCCTCAGCCGGGCAAGCTATCGGAAGATGATGCAGAACCTCTGGTGGGCTGCCGGTTACAACATCGTCGCGATCCCGTTGGCGGCTGGCGTACTGGCGGCGCGAGGAATTCTGCTGCCGCCTGCGTTTGCCGCGGTCTTGATGTCGGCAAGCACAGTCATCGTGGCGCTCAACGCACAACTGCTGCGACGTACCGAACTGTAGCCTCGAGCGAACAGTCACCGTTGAACGGTAGCGTCGAGCTTCTTGTTTGGAAAGCTTCTGCGCCAGGTTCGAAAGCCAAGGATGCGCAAGGGGACACCGATCGCCAAAAGCGATGCGGCGCGTTTGATCATCGTTGTGTAGGGTAGCCTGTTCGAAGTACGGCGTCGATGCTCGTGCGGGTTGAGTGCACCACCGCCGGCACGCAGTACGTCGGCGAGTTCGGCCAGCGGCTGCAGCAAATCGCCGACTTGATCAAGGCCGACGTCAGTGTCGAGGTGGCGTTTGCCGACATCGGAGGCTGGGACCATCACGGCGACGAGAACGGCCAGCTGACGAACCTGCTGCGCCAGTTCGGATCTTCCCTCCTCGCCTTTACACAGGATCTCGGTGACCGCATGGAAGACGTCGTGCTGGTCACCATGACAGAGTTTGGACGGACCGTCGCTGAAAACGCAAACGCCGGAACCGGTCATGGTCACGGCAACGTCATGATGGTTCCTGGCGGTGGCGGGCGCGGTGGCCGCCTCTACGGCGAGTGGCCCGGCCTGGAGCCGGAGCAGCTGTTCGAACGGCGCGACCTTGCGGTGACGACCGACTTTCGCGACGTCCTCGGCGAGCTCGTCAGCGGTCATCTGGGCCAGAAAGTGGACCAGGTATTTCCCGGTTACGCGCCGAAGACGTCACTCGGTCTGCTGACGTCCTCCGGGTGAAGTTGCGGACAAGCTCGGCCCCGAGGTTCTTGCGGTTCAGTGCCTGACGACCGTGATCGTCACCTGCGACGGGTACTGCGTCGAATGATGCACGGCGTTGTGAGCGACGACGGGCGTCGATTCGTCGAAGTTGCGGCCTCCTGTGTTCAGATTCCGATCGAAGCGCGGGAAGTTGCTGCTCGAGACTTCGATCCGCAGCCGGTGCCCCGCTGGAAAGTAGTTGCTCGTCGTCAGCGGTTGCAGCGTCACCTTGTAGACCTTGCCAGACTCCATCCAGGCTAGCGGCTTGTCATAGCCGTCGCGGTACCGCATGCGCTGGATGGACTCGTCGAGATTGTAGGCGCGGCCGTCCGGATAGACGTCGATCACCTTGACGGTGAAGTCGGTGTCCTTCGCGTCTGACGAGACGTACAACGTCGGCACGATCGGACCGCTGAGCTCGAGGCCTTCGCTGAACGGCGCGGATGTGTACACCAGAATGTCGTCACGCGTCTCCATCTTCCGCTGGTCGAACGCGCCGGCGGTGATGGCGTTACCCGTGCAGCAGACGTTGCCGCCGTACGACGGCACGGGCTTCATGGGATCGTACGTAAATCGATCTGGTTGATCGGCAGCCGGAGCCGACGCGGCGAGCGTGCCGTCGCCGTTCATGGTGTTCGCGCGGCCACCACTGGAAAGGAACAACGTCATGGGCTGGGCGCCGCGCGGCGGCCACACATCGGACGTCTGCCACTTGTTCAGGCCCATCGTGTAGTACGTGACCTTGGCGAGCTTGTCGAGCACCGGACTCGCCGCGCCTTTGACGAACCGGTCGAAGAACGAATCGACGATCTCCTGATAATTCAGCCGTGCGTCGCCCATGCTCCGCTCGCCGACAACCGTGTCGGCCGCCGCGCGGGTATACGCGCAATGCGCGACCGGCGCGATGATCGCCCACTGCTGATCGGCGACTTTGGACGTCTTTCGCGCGTGGTTGTAGAGCGCCAGGTTGGGACCCACCGACACGTCGTACCAGGACATGAAATGGAGGCCGGGCACGTCGAGCGGCATCGTGTCGTGGTACAGGCCGCCTTTGTACCAGGCGGGATCGTTCGGCTCGCGCTGAATCATCGCGCCACCCGTATCCACGGGCATTTTGTCGGCGTAGATGCCCTTCGACGCGCCCACCGATCTGAGGATGTCCTGCACGGGCAGGTGCGAAAGCGCTTCCGACCAGTCGACGGCGGGCATCCGCGGGACGAGGTCGAACATCTTCGACGCCTTGATCAGGTCCTCCTGCGCCATGTCGCGCGGAAACATGGGCCGGATCGAATTTTGCTCGCGCATGATCCACGTGATGAACAGCATCTGCACGGCACCGCCGCGGTACCAGTTGCCCTGCTCGTAGTACGGCCCGACGCGGCCGACGCCGGCGCCGAAGCCCTGGATGTTCATCGCCGCGAACGCGGGCGGGCTCATGCCGGCGACGCCCATCTGCCACTCCGCCGTGGACGAGCAGCCGGTCGTGCCGACCTTGGCATTCGACCAGGGCTGTTTCGCGATCCACGCCATCGCGTCCACGCCGTCCGCGCGCGTCCCGAGAATGTCGTAGTGGCCTTCCGAGAAATAGTGGCCGCGCTCGTTCTGGACGACGTAGGCGTAGCCGCGCTTCACGGCGGCGAGTGGCGCGCTCATGCTGGCGGGCACGCCGTTCGCCACATCCCAGAAGTTGAAGTTGTACGGCGTCCGCACGAAGATCGTCGGCACCTTCGCGGCCCCTTTCGGCCGGTAGATGTCCGTCGCGAGCCGAATTCCGTCCCGCATCGGCATCATCACTTTGCGATCGACCACGGCAATATCCTGCAGCTCCCGTTCGGTGGCGAGCCGCTGCGCGACCTGATCCGGCGGCAACGCGCCGCGCTGGGCGACTGCGAGTGTGGCGCTGACAATGAAGGCGACGGTGATGGAGCCGAGCAGGTGTGATCGTGGACGCATGACGTGGCGCTCCCAGGCCACGGGCATGATACTCCCGCGCGGCGCACCTCTCGTCTTTGCGCGAACCCAATCACGATCTCGGCAATCGAGCGCGGGTGTATAAAGTCGACCCATGACTCGAAGGGAACTGCTGGCCTCTCTTGGCTCCATCGCCGCCGGGTCCGTCGTAACCACGAAGATCGTCGAGGCCGCGGTCGGCGAAGGAGGCGTGCTCGCCGCACAAGCGCTGCCCCTCACCTCGGTGGCCGGTGTCGATCGTGTGGTCATGCTGAAGGGTAAGACGTACCTGAACGGATGGGTCGGGTACGGCCAGCCGCCGCGGCCGGGCCGCGGCGGGCGCGGCACGGCCACACCACCGCCTGACCCCTCTGGCCCGCCGCCGCCGGCCCGGTGGACGAAAGTGTCGGGCCCCGGGACGGTGATCTTCGCCGATCAAAATTCCGCAAGAACCACGGCGACGTTTTCCGCGCCTGGAGACTACGTGCTGAGAGTCGCGGCGACGGTCGGCGCAGCCAGCGCCGAATCGACGTTGACGGTCAAGGTCGAGCTGCCGCCGCCTGCGTCACCGCTCGTTCCGGTAGTGACCCGGCCGTATGCCGTCGTCAATCCCATGTGGACGTCGCGCTTGAAGGCGATCATCGTCCGCTGGATCCCGCACTGCATCGACCAGTGCAATCGCACCGATCTGGTGCAGGGGCCGGGATCGGGGGCGGGCGGCATCGACAACTTCGTCGAGGCGGGCAAGGCGCTGCGGGGCGAACCTCACGGACGACACAAGGGGTACGTCTTCTCCAACGCCTGGGTCCACCAGACCGTCGAATCGATGTGCCTCGCGCTCATGGTCGATGCTCAAGGTGACCGGGAGATCCTCGCGGCCCAGGAAAGCATGAGAGCCACGCTGGAGGACTGGATTTCCAAGATCCTGTCCGCTCAGCATCCGGACGGTTACCTGCAGACGGCGTTCACGCTTCGCAATGCGCTCAGCCCCGGAGAGACCTACCCGGCCGGCGGGCGCGGCCCGTGGACGGATCGCTGGAGTCCCTCGCATCGCTCCAACCACGAGGGCTATGTAGCCGGCTATTTCATCGAATCGGCGATCAACCACCACGTGATGACCGGTGGCAAGGACTTGCGCCTTTACAACGCCGCGAAGCGCCTGGCCGACTGCTGGTCCGATCACATCGGACCGCCGCCGAAGCAGGAATGGTTCGACGGTCATCAGGAGATGGAGCAGGCGCTCGTCCGCTTTGGCCGATTCGTCAACGAGGTGGAAGCTCGGGATCGAACGGATAGCTCCGGCCGCGGGCGCCCTGGCGACAAGTACATCGCGCTCGCCAAGTTCCTGCTCGACTGCCGGGCAGCAGGCGGTGAGTACGACCAGAGCCATCTCCCCGTCGTCCAGCAGTACGAGGCGGTCGGCCACGCGGTTCGCGCGATGTACACGTATTCCGGCATGGCCGACGTGGCTGTCGAAACGCGTGACACCGACTACCAGAGCGCCGTCAAGTCGCTCTGGGACAACATCGTGCACCGCAAGTACTACCTGACGGGCGGCGTCGGAAGCGGGGAATCCTCCGAAGGCTTCGGCCCGAACTACTCGCTTCGCAACAATTCGTACTGCGAGACGTGCTCGAGCTGCGGTGAAGTGTTCTTCCAATGGAAGATGCACCTGGCCTGGCACGACGCGCAGTATGCGAGCCTGCTCGAGCAGACGCTCTACAACGCGCTCGCCGGCAGCCTGGATTTCGAGGGCCGCAACTTCTATTACGACAACCCGCTCGACGCGCGCGTGGCGCGGTATCCGTGGCACAGCGTGCCGTGTTGCGTCGGCAACCTGTCGCGGACGATGTTGATGCTGCCGACATGGATGTATTCGACGGGTCCTGACGCGATTCAGGTCAATCTCTTCGTTGGCAGCCGGGTGACGATCGCGAACGTTGCCGGCACCGATGTCGAGCTGGTCCAGACGACCGACTATCCGTGGAACGGTCGCGTGTCGATCGCGGTCCGTCCGAGAGCCGCGAAGCGCTTCACGCTGCGCATTCGCGTGCCGCAGCACGATGTCAGCAGCCTCTATTCAGCGACGCCACCGGTGCCGTCGGCCTTGAACGAGGTCATGGTCAACGGCCGGCGAGTCACCGCAGCGATGGCCAATGGCTACGCGGCGATTACGCGAACGTGGATGGGGGGCGATCGCGTGGAGTTCGAGCTGCCGCTGACACCGCAGTATGTTCGAGCCAGCGACAGGATCGAGGCGACCCGCGACCGGATCGCGCTGCGCCGCGGCCCGCTCGTCTACAACATCGAGCAGGTCGACCAGGAGATCACGCAGCGGGTCGACACGAACGCCCCGCTCGCGACCGAGTGGAGGCCGGATCTGTTGGGGGGCATCACGGTCATCAAAGGGCGATTTGCCGGCGGCGCGCCCTTTATGGCGATTCCGAACTTCGTGCGGGTCAACCGGAATCCGCCTGCTCTGCCGAGCCCGACGGCACCGCCGCCGGCCGCCGGCGCGCCCGCGCCGCGTCCAGCCCCGCCGCCGCCGACCTCCATCGTCTGGCTGCGATCGACATAAAGGTGCCTCAAAACGCGCGATGTTCGGTTCTCGCGATGATTTCGTCCTGCAGCGGTCTCGTGAGATCGCAGAAATAGTCGCTGTAACCTGCGACGCGGACGATCAGGTCGCGATGTTGTTCGGGATGCGCCTGCGCCTCGCGCAGCGTCTCGGCGGTGATCACGTTGAACTGCAGGTGGTGGCCGCCCAGCGCGAAGTACCCTCGCACGAGATGCGCGAGGTGTTGAAGTCCGCGCTCATCGTCGACGAGCGACGGCGTGAATTTCAGATTCAGCAGCGTCCCGCCGCACCTCGCATGATCCAGGCGCGCCGCGGACTTCAGCACGGCCGTCGGTCCCTGCGTGTCCGATCCTTGGACTGGTGAAATGCCGTCAGACACCGGCTGATGCGCCCGGCGGCCGTCGGCCGTCGCGCCGATCTTCGAGCCGAAGTACACATGGCAGGTCGTCGAAAGATAGTTGACGTGGTGCCCGCCGCCGCGGGTGTTGGGACGGCCGTCGATGATCTCGTGGACGACGTCGAAGACGCGGCGCATCAGATCGTCGGCCGACGCGTCGTCGTTGCCGTAGCGAGGCGTCTTGTTCCAGAGGCGCTGCCGCAGCGCCTCGTCGCCTTCGAAGTCACGGCCGATCGCGTCGAGAAGTGCGGCCATCGGCACACTCTTTCGTTCGAACACGTGCCGTCGAATCGCCGACAGCGAGTCGGTGATCGTCCCGATGCCGACCGGCATGATGTACGTCGTGTTGTAGCGCGCGCCGCCCGCGTTGTAATCCGTTCCCTTCGCGATGCAGTCGTCGATGACAAGCGACAGAAACGGCGCAGGCATCCAGGTCGCGTACAGCCGCTCGATGATCCGATTCGCGTGGATCTTGATGTCGACAAAATGACGGAGCTGCGCCTCGAACGCCGCAAACACGTCTTCGAACGACGTGAACGCCGCCGGATCGCCGCTCGCGAGGCCTATCCGCTCGCCTGTGAGCGGATCGATGCCATTGTTGAGCGCGATCTCGAGCACTTTCGCGAGGTTGAAATAGCCGGTGAGGATGTAGGCCTCCTTGCCGAACGCGCCGGTCTCGACACAGCCGCTGGTGCCGCCGGCACGAGCGTCTTCGATCCGTTTGCCCTGACGCAGCAGCTCCTGAACGACCATGTCGGCGTTGAACGCCGACGGCTGACCCCATCCCTGACGAATGATTGCGCATGCGCGCGTCAGAAACTGCTCCGGACTCCGCGCGCTGAGCTGAATGTTCGACGAGGGCTGCAGCAGGTGCATTTCGTCGATGACATCGAGCATCAGATAGCTGACGTCGTTCACGCCGTCCGAGCC
>JBLNGH010000411.1:0-9471 GCA_050264575.1 Acidobacteriota bacterium
AGCCGTTCGTCGAACGGTTCTGGTGGCTCGAGGGGCCGGCCGACGCGATCGCGGCCGAGCCCATTCCGCCGGACGGGCGTACCGAACTCATCGTTCACGGAGGCGATCCGTTCGCCGAGCCCGACGGACCGCAATCGATGCGGGTCCAGGATCGCGTGCTCTTTGCCGGACAGCTCACGCGAGCCGTTCGGCTCCTTCCCCGCGGCTATGCGCGCGTCGTCGGCGCGCACCTTCGTCCGTACGCCGCTCACGCGATGTTCCGCCTGTCACAGCGCCTGATGACCGACCGCATCGTCGATTTCCGGGATGTGGATCGCACGCTCGCGCGCCGGATCCGCGACGATGTTGCGGGGCGTGAGTCCGGCGAGGCGATGGTGGCCGCATTGGCCGCGGCACTTCAGGCGCACGCCGGAACTCAGGAGATCAGCGGGCCGGCCGCGGCCGCCGTGTCCATCGCTACCCGCCGCAAGGGGTTGATACAGGTGGGTGACCTCGCGCACGAGTTGCGTGTCAGTCCGCGCCAACTCGAGCGTCTGTTCGACGAGCACGTCGGCCTTCCGCCCAAGCTCTTTCTACGCGTGGTCAGATTTCAGGAAGTGCTCCGCGGTCTCCGGCAGGAACCGAGCGCGACGACGTGGGCGCAGCGCGCTGCCGAGCATGGGTTCTACGATCAGGCGCACTTCATCCGTGACTTCAAGACCTTCGTCGGCGAATCGCCTGCCGCGTGGCATGTTTCCGACGAGAGCCTGACGGCACTGTTCAGCGCGCTGCGGCGGGATTGAGCTGAAGCCGGAAAGCCGGAAAGCCGGAAAGCTGGAAAGCCGGGAAGCCAGGAAGGTTAGGAATTCGAAGTTCGAAGTTTGAAGTTCTAAGATTAAGTTCGAAGTTCGAGTTCTAGCGGCCCACGTGAGCGGCCCGCTAGAACTCGATCAGCCTGCTTCGACCGTGTGGAGCGGCGAATCCTCGCTCACGACAGCTGACGCCACTGCCGGCGGCGACGAGAAGTCGCCGTCGTCGAGCAGTTGATCCGTCACATAGTCGAGCGCCGCATCGTCTGTGCGCGCAAAGAGCGCCTCGAGCGGCGATCGCGGCGCGAAGGTCGATTCGCGCTGCTGCATCGAGGGCCAGGTCCCGTCGGGCCGGCGCGGGACGTACCGGCACCAGAAGCCGGCGTGCCAGCGGAGGAACTCGCGTAGACGCGTCCGCCCGTACTCGTCGAGGGTCTCTGTCGAGGACGTGCCATCTCGTTGCGCCCAGTGTTCGCGCGCGAGCTGTACGTATCGCCGGTAAATCGTCAGACGCTCGTCCGCGGTGATGTCCCAGTAGCCGGTGCCGGTTTCTCTGAAAATCCACGGCTTGATCAGCGCGCCGCGCGCGACCATGACGGCGGCACAGCCAGACGCGTGGAGCCGATCATGAATCTCGTGCGCAAACAGCAGGTCGCCGTTCCCGACGACTGGTACCGGAACTGACGCCGCGACTTCGGCAATCGCATCCCATTCCGCCGGGTGGCGATACCGCGCTTCGCGCGTGCGCGCGTGGACGGTGATGGCGGCGGCGCCCGCGTCGACCGCGGCGCGCGCGAGATCGAGATAGTTCCGTTTCCCGCTGCTCCAGCCGAGCCGAATCTTGACGGTGACCGGCACCGACACCGCGCCGCGCATCGCCTCGACGACCCGGTGAACGCGATTCGGCTGTCGCGCGAGCGCCGCGCCGAGCCCTTTGCGCGTGAAGTGATCGATCGGACAGCCGAGATTGAGGTCGACGAAGTCGGCGCCTCGGGCTTCGACGAGCGCGGCGGCCCACGCCATCTCGTCGGGCCGGTTGCCGGCGAGCTGCACGCCGAAACACGGCTCCGCGGGCGCCCGCCGGATGAGCGCGAATTCGCCGCGGCGCCGCTGCTTCAGGCGGCGGGCGACCACCATCTCGCTGACCAGCACGCGGGCGCCGAGCTCGATGCACAACCGCCGGTACGGCAGGTTCGAGCCTTTGGTCATCGGCGCCATGACGACCGCGCCCCGCAGAGTCTCCGCGAAGGACATCGCGCCATAGTAATGTCGTTCGGGAGTCGGTGCCCGAGCCTCTGCCAATCGACCCGTATGTCGACCGCATCACCAGTCTGGTGCGCGAGCATCGGGCCGCGGTCGTCGCGGCCGCGCCGGGAGCAGGAAAGACGACGCGCGTGCCGCCGGCGCTGGCGGCCGACGGGCCGCTGATTCTCTTACAACCCAGACGCGTTGCCGCGCGAGCGATCGCGCGCCGCATCGCCGCCGAGCAGGGCTGGACGATCGGCCGTGAGGTCGGCTGGCAGGTCCGGTTCGAGCGCCAGTACTCCGGCGACACGCGGCTGCTCGTCGCGACCGAAGGGATCCTGACGGCGCGGTTTCAGCAGGACCCGCTGCTCACCGGCTTTCGCACGATCGTCATCGACGAGTTCCACGAGCGCAGCATTCACGCGGATTTGGGGCTCGCGCTCGCGCGGCAGGCCTGGCGCGCCCGCGACGACCTGCGGATCGTCGTGATGTCGGCCACGCTCGATACGGATCGCGTCGCGTCGTTTCTCGACGGCTGTCCGGTCGTCGAGGTGCCCGGACGCACGTTCCCGCTCGACATCTCGTACCGGCCCGGACTCGCGATGGAGGACGCGATCGCAGAGCTCGCGCCGTCGGTGCCGGGCGCGGTCCTGTGCTTCTTGCCAGGTGCTCCCGAAATCCGGCGCGTCATGGGGAATCTCGGTCGCTCTCGTGGCGCGTCAGCGCTGCGCGTGTTGCCGCTGCACGGCTCGCTCGACGCCGACGAGCAGGACGCGGCCATCACGCCGTCGAGCGAGTCGCGGGTGATCCTCTCGACGAACATCGCCGAGACGACGCTCACGGTCCCCGATGTCGTCGCCGTCGTCGATACCGGGTACCACAAAGTTCCGCGGTACGACGCGGACCGGGCGATCGACACGCTGGACACCGAACGGATTTCCCAGGATTCGGCGGATCAGCGCGCGGGCCGCGCCGGGCGCGTTCGGCCGGGCCGGGTCGTCAGGCTCTGGGACGAACGCGATCGCCTGAAACCGTTTCGCGAGCCGGAGATCGCGCGCGTTGATCTCTCGTCGACGGTGCTCGACATCATTGCGTGGGGAGGCGATCCGCCCGGCTTCGAGTGGTTCGACCCGCCGCCGCCGGCGGCCGTGCGCGCGGCGGTTGATCTGCTGCGGCGCCTCGATGCCGTCGACGATGCCGGGAAGCTGACCGCCGTCGGCGTCGAGTTGAAACGGCTGCCGCTGCACCCGCGGCTGAGCCGGCTGCTGGTCGCCGCCGACGGCGCGCCGGAAGCCGCGCGCGCCTGCGCGCTGCTCGCCGATCGTCACACCGCGTCGCCTCGTCACGGCGCCACGAGCTGCGATCTCCTCGCGGCGGTCGATCGCGACGAGCGTCTGCCGGCGCAGCTCCTGCGCACCGCCCAGGCGCTCCGCGACACGCTCCGCCGCGGCAGGGGATCGATCGCCGCGTCGATTTCGGAGGAGGATTTTCGACGCGCGGTGCTGGCTGCGTATCCGGACCGCGTGGCAAAACGGCGCGCGCCCCGCAGCGATCGTTTTGTGCTGGCGTCCGGTACCGGCGCGCGTCTGGCGAAGGAGAGCGGCGTCCACGACGGCGACTGGATTGTCGCGGTCGACGTCGCCACGAGCACGGCGCTGTCGGCGGCACGACGGCCCGCGGACGCTGCCGCCGAAGCCTTGATTCGCGTCGCGACCCGCATCGATCGCGAATGGCTCCGCCCGGGCGAGCCCGAGATCCGTCACATCCTCGACGGGTCGAGCGGCGCCGTGCGCGCCGTCCGCGCCACGTGTTACGACCAACTCGTGCTCGCCGAGCAGCCGGTGCCCCCGGATCCCGGAATGGCCGCGAGGCTGATCGGCGACGAGTACCTGCGACGCGGGCCGACCGCAGCAGACGCCGAGCTGATCCGTCGTCTCCGCGTGGCGGGCGTGAACGTCAGCCTGGAAGATCTCGTTCACACGGCGTCGCTCGGGATCTCACGGCTGGACGAGATCGATGTCGAACGTCACCTGAGCGACGACACGCGGCGCCTGCTCGCGCGGCACGCGCCCGCCGCGCTGCGAGTACCGAGCGGACGCGACGTCCGGCTCGAGTATCGCGACGATGGGCAGGTCGTCGCCGCGGTGAAGTTGCAGGAGCTGTTCGGCCTCGGCGATTCGCCCCGCGTCGGGCGCGCGAAGGTAACCGTCACGTTCGAATTGCTCGCGCCGAATGGCCGCCCGGTCCAGGTCACCAGCGATCTTCGCAGCTTCTGGACACGCGGGTATCCGGAGGTTCGCAAGGAGCTTCGCGCGAGATACCCGAAGCATCCGTGGCCTGAGGATCCGTGGACGGCCACGCCCACCGCAAAGACGCGGCGAAAGGCCGGCGCCTGAAAACCCGTCACAGACTTTCACGCCGCCTGGGGTGTCTAACTCGTCAGCCCCGGAGGAGGTCCGGTTCAATCAATAAGGAGGAGGTCCCCATGTCGAGCCGGCTGCGGGTGTGTGCCGTCGGACTCCTTGGGTGGGTGCTCGTTGCCGCCGTGCCGTACGGCCAGACAGGCGCGCCCACGTCGCAAGCCTCTGGCGTCGTCGTCGAAGGTACCGTTGTCGACGCGACTCGTTCGCCCCTTCCCGGCGTCACCGTGACGCTCGAGCAAGCCCGCGCGGTCGTGGCCAAGGCCGTCACCGATCCTTCAGGGAAGTTCCGTTTCACCGGCATTCAGCCCGGGAAATATGTCGTCGTCGCTGTCCTTCAGGGATTCACGACGCTTCGTCAGGACCTGACGGTCAACACGTCGAGCGGCACCGTTCAGGTTCCGCTCACGATGCAGGTAGCAGGTGTCGCCGAATCGATTGTCGTTGCTGGCAAAGCGCTCGAGGCTACGCGCGTGGCGACCACGACTGCGTCGGCGAAAGGTTACGGACAAGGAGGAGGAGGAGGTAGAGGCGCAGGCGCGCAATATCTCCCCGGACGATATGCACCGTTCGCAAACACCGAGTCGTACGCGCGGATTGAGAAGAACCAGTTCAAGCTCACGACTGACGATCCACTCTCGACCTTCGCAGCAGACGTCGACACGGCGTCGTACGCGAACGTTCGCCGGTTTCTGACGAACGGCGAGCTGCCGCCCGTTGACGCAGTACGGGTCGAGGAACTGGTCAACTACTTCCGGTTCTCGTATCCCGAGCCCGATTCGCGAAGACCGGTCTCGGTGACGACGGAGGTGGGCGACTGCCCGTGGGCGAGGAGCCACAAACTGCTGCTCGTCGGCGTCCGCGCGAAGGCGATCGATCAGCGCGAGGTCAGCGGCCGCAACATCGTCCTGCTGATCGACGTGTCGGGATCGATGAGCTCGCCGGACAAGCTGCCGCTCGTCAAGACGGCGCTCCGGATGTTCGTGGACACGCTGCGGGACGACGATCGCATCAGCATCGTCGTGTACGCGGGCGCAAGCGGGCTTGCGCTACCGACGACGCCGGGCCGCGCGCGCCAGCGGATTCACGAAGCGATCGAGAGCCTCGAGGCGGGCGGGTCGACCAACGGCGGTCAGGGACTCGTGCTCGCCTACAACGTCGCGCAGCAGTCGTTCATCAAAGGCGGCATCAATCGCGTCATCCTCGCCACCGACGGAGATTTCAACGTCGGCGTCGTCGGTCAGGGCGATCTGCTGCGTCTGATCGAGGAAAAGAAGCAGTCAGGAATCTTCCTGTCCGTGCTCGGCGTCGGAACCGGCAATCTCAAGGACTCGACGATGGAGATGCTGGCCGACAGGGGGAACGGCCACTATGCGTACCTCGATTCGCTCCAGGAGGCGCGGCGGGTGCTCGTGCGGGAAGGCGGCGCGACGCTCGAGACGGTCGCGAAGGACGTCAAGTTCCAGGTCGAATTCAATCCCGGGGCGATCAGGGCCTGGAAGTTGATCGGGTACGAGAATCGTCTGCTCCAGCACCAGGACTTCAACGACGACAAGAAGGACGGCGGCGAGCTCGGTGCCGGTCACACCGTGACGGTGCTTTACGAGATCGTTCCAGCCGGCGTCCCGCTGCCGGCCGATGTCGCCGGAACGGATGGGCGGGCGACCGTCGATCCGTTGAAGTATCAGACCGAGCGGAAGCCGGCGGGCGTGAACGCGTCTGAGCTCGCGACGGTGAAGATCCGCTACAAGCTGCCGGCCGAATCGGAAAGCACGTTGATGCAGCAGGCCGTCCGATCTTCGCGTGGCTCGGCGCATCTGCCGTTTGCCGCAGTGGTCGCCGAGTTCGGTCTGCTGTTGCGTGACGAGAAAGCGACCCGCGAGCAGTGGGCCGGATTGATCCAGCACGTCCGCGCGTTCAAGTCGTCGTCAGAATCGCTCAGCGCCGATCAGGACGGGTTCACGGAGCTCGTCGAGCTTGCGGCCGGTCTGAAGCGGCTCGGGAGACCGGAACGGTAACGGCCCAAGGCCCAAGGCCCAAGGCCCAAGGCCCAGGGCCCCAGGACCAAGGACCCAGGACCTTCTAGGACCTAGGACCTCGTCACGTCGGGGCGCCATTGGGTTTTCGTACAATGGCGACCCGGCGTGGCGTCCATGTTGCCCCCCTCCTATTCCTATCAGCACGGTCAGGCGGAACGCGTCGAGCTGTCTCGCGACCGGATCTTGCGCACGCGCAACAAAATCAGCTACCGGCTGGCGCACTGGCCGATCTGGATCTGGGTGTTCTTCATTGCGCCGGGTCCGGTGACGTTCTCGCTGTTCGCGCACGGACCGGACGCGCGCATGGGCTTGTGGCTCGCGATCGTGCTGATCGGCACCGGGATCGCGGGTTGGCGGGGGCAGTTGCCCGGAGTCGAGCCGGCGCCGTACATCCTGCGCTTCAGCGAGGATCGTCCCAATCCGTGGTACCGGCGCATCTGCTACACGCTGGCGTGGAGCGAGGTCGTGACCTATGCGCTCCTGAACTCGATTGGGCTCATCGACGCGATCGTCAACGGCACCTGGCGTCTGCGGCCAATCTACGACATCGGCTATCTGCCGATTGCCGCCACGATGTGGGTGCTCGGCGCGGCCGGCAAGTTGCCGCGCGTGAAGCCGTCGACGAAAGGTGAGGGGCAGGAGCGGCGATACTTCTACGGGTCGGTCTGGGCGGTCTGCATCGCGCAGCCGGTGCTGTGGCTCTTGTGGAAGACGATGCCGCACGGCCGGACCTTCGACGCGATCAAGCTGGCGGTGTTCTGGGGCCTTCTCGTCTACGTCGGCAATCTCGCGCGGCGCGGCCTCCTGCCGCGCACGCGTCCGATCCTGCCCGGTGAGATTGCGGTCTCCGACTGATGCGCGATCGATTTCTCGCCTTCGTCGTCGAGCAGAATCCGTTTGCGGTTGATCCGGCGGCCGAAGCGTTCGATCGCGTCGCCGGCGCGCGCGCGCTGACGTCGGAAAAAGAGATTGAGGCGTTGAGGTCGCGGCTGGCGGAGGCGCTGCGGAAAAGACCTCCGAAGTCATTTTTCGAAAACCGGAAAATGACCTCGGAGGTCATCTCATCCACGCCCGGCGTCACCATCTTCGATCGCGTGGCGCAAGGCGTCGACGCGCTCGTGGATGCGTGTGACGGGTTTCTGCGCCGCGAAGCGATCGCCGCCGGCCTGACGAATGACGAGCGCCTCGAGATCCTGCGCGGCATGCTGCTCACGCGCGCGCTCGACACACGACTGAAGCAGTTCTTTTCGGGATCGGAAGTCCAGTACGAGGGCACACCATTCCAGGGGAAGGGCTTTCGATCGCTGGGCCAGGAAGCGATCTACGCCGCCGTCATCCGGCTTCGCCGCGGCAAGGCCTGGCGCAACGACGATGGCACATGGCGAGGCGATGTGATCGGGCCGATCATTCGCGACGTCGGCGCCGCGGTTGGCATGCGGCCGGAGCCGGCCACAATCCGGATGGTCCTGAATGCCCAGATGGGCAAGGCTGGTCCGCCGATGAACGGGCGCGACCTGCACATCGGCGACTTCGACTGGGGCATCCTGCCCGCGACGGCGCCGCTCTCGATCAGCAGCCTGACGGTGGCCGGCATGGGACTCGCGTTCGCGCTGTCAAAAGCCGACCGCGTCGCGGTGTCGTTCATCGGCGAGGGCGGGTCGTCGCTCGGCGAGTGGCACGAAGCGATCAACATGTGCGCCGCGCGCCGGCTGCCGGTGATCTTCTGCCTTCAGAACAACCAGACCGCGCTTTCGACGCCGGTGCCCGAGAACTCCGCGGTCCGCGTCTTCGCCGACAAGGCGGTGGGGTACGGCATTCCCGGAATCACGATCGATGGAACGGATCCGGAGGCGATCGCGGCGGCGTTCACATGGGCCGCCGAGCGCGCCCGCGGTGGCCGCGGCCCCGCGCTCATCGAGCTCGTTGCGATGCGGATGTGCGGCCACGCCCATCACGACGACATGTTGTATCTCGGCAAGGATCCGCAGCCGTCATGGGAGTATCCGCCGCTCACCGCGCAGGGGTATGCGGATCCGGATCTCTACAAGTTCTGGGCTGCGCGGGATCCGATCCCCGCTTACGCATCGCGCCTGAAAGAGCGTGGTTTGCTTCGCGACGGCGATCTCGACGCCATGAAGAGAGACGCCGAAGCGCAGGTCGAAGCGGAGGCGCAGGCCGTGATCCGCGCGGAGTGGCCGGATCCCGCAACCGTTCTCAATGACGTTGTCGCCGGCGACACGACGGCACGCGGCCGCGTGGAAGTCCTCGATCGCGACGACCGGACTGCTCTCGGGACAAAGCAGCTTGGTGTTGAATCCGCGCCGCCCTTCGATCGCAAGGGGATGACGTTTCTCGAAGCGGTCATGCACGGCGTCGGCGACGCGCTCGCCGCCGACCCGCGCGTCTTCGTGTTCGGCGAGGACGTCGGAGGCAAGTACGGCAACGCGTTTCTCCTCCTGCGGCCGCTGCTCGAGAAGCACGGCGATCGCATTCTGAATTCACCGCTCGCCGAAGGCGCCGTGCTGGGCGCATGCGTCGGCGCGGCGCTCGCGGGCCTGAGGCCGATCGGCGAAATCCAGTTCAACGACTTCGTGGCGACCGGATTCAACCAGCTCGTCAACAACGCGGCCAAGATTCGCTATCGATGGGGCGGCGCGGTTCCGATGGTCGTGCGAATGCCCTGGGGCGGCCTTCGGCATGCCGGACCGTACCACTCACAGAACACCGAGCCGTGGTTCTATCGCACGCCCGGATTGAAGATTGTCGTCCCGTCGACGCCGTTCGACGCGCGCGCGCTGATGGCGTCGGCCGTCGCGGATCCGGATCCGGTCCTTTATTACGAGCACATCGCGCTCTACCGCGATCCGCGGATCAAGCAGTCGCTCGCCTCCGGCTCGCCCCAGGCGATCCCGATCGGCCGGTCGGCGCTGCGTCGCGCCGGCGACGATCTCGCTCTCGTGTCGTACGGCGCGTACGTCC
>JBLNGH010000412.1:0-27802 GCA_050264575.1 Acidobacteriota bacterium
GGGGCCGCTGTACTTCTCGAACATCGCGAGTCCTTCAGCCGCCATCGACTCCGGCGCAGCGGTGAAACTCACCTTCTGCAGGAGCCCGCGTACGACCTGCGGCGCGATCGGATCCGAGACATCCGCGAGCAGCTGGACCTTCGGACCTCTCGAAGCCGCATCGGACCAGAACTTCTTTGAATCTCCCAGGCCCTTCGGCAGGACCACCCCGACCGGCAGCTCACCTTTGCGGACGAGATCTTCGACCTTCACCCGATCGAGGATTTCGTCTTTGCCATTCTCCTCGGCGGTGGTCTGAACGCGTAGCGGACCTTCGGATTGCAGCGCGGCGACCAGCGCCTGCGAGTACGCCGTCCGATCCTCATCGACAATCGCCACCCGCACGCGGCGCATCGCCGATGTTCGTTGGTTGCCGAAGATGCCGGCAAAGATCGAAAAGAAGATCACCGGCAGCACGAACGTCAGCGACAGTGCGACGCGATCGCGACGGAAGTTCGTCCAGGCAATTCGAAGCAGGGTTCCCGTCACCGGTTGACCTTCACTCTCTGAGCGCGCGGCCCGTGAGCGAAATGAACACGTCCTGGAGCGTCGCGCCGCCGAGCGCGACGTCGATCACGTCCCCGCCTGCGGCGGCGACGGACGCGAGCAGCCGCCCGACATCGCGGCCGACGTCACCGACCTCGGCGGTCATCGTCTGGCGGTTTTCATCGACGATGATGCCCGGCGGAACCGGCGCAGAGGCCGCAAGCGGCGCGCCGAGCGTTATGCGCAGCGTGCGCGCGGCGCCGATCGTCGTGCCGACGAGATCCTGCAGCGTGCCGGCGGCGACGATCCGGCCATGATCGATGATCACGATCCGCTCGCAGCGCCGCTCGGCCTCCTCGAGATGATGCGTCGTGAGAAGAATGGACACGCCGGCGCGTCTCAGCGCGTCGAGCATCTCGTAGATGCGCTCGCGGCTCTGCGGATCGACGCCGACCGTCGGTTCGTCGAGCAGCACGATCGCCGGCGCATGCACCAGGCCGCACGCGATGTTGAGACGGCGCTTCATGCCGCCGGAGAACTTCTTCGTCGGTTCGCGGGCGCGATCCGTGAGATCCGACCATTCGAGCGCCCAGTCGACTCTCCCCTTCAACTCCGCGGTTGCGACGCCGTACAGCCTGCCGAATACCTCGAGGTTTTCCCGCGCGGTGAGGAGCGGATAGACGGCGATCTCCTGCGGCACGACACCGAGCTCGGGCCGCTTGTCCTCCCGCGTGAGCGTCCGGCCGAACAGGCGGACCGCTCCGGCGTCGAGCTTCAGCCGGCCTGCGATCGCGTTGATCATCGTCGTCTTGCCAGCGCCGTTCGGGCCGAGCAGGCCAACGAGCTCGCCTGCCTGGAGACTGAGCGACGCGCCGGCGAGCGCCTGCACGTCGCCGTATCGCTTCACGGCGCCCTCGACAACCAGAGGCGCTTCCTTTTGCGTGTGCATCACATGAGAATGGAACGTCAGCCGCCGGCGGCCGTTCGGCCGAATCGGTGAGTGGTAGGAAATCGCCGGTGAAGCTATCGGCCTCGCTGTTTCTGGAGGGCCTTGTAGGCCTTGCTGCCGAGTTTCGCCTGACGTTTGGCTTCGATTCCGGCGCGCTCGTCGCGGTTTCGCTCGAACGCCGCCTGCTCGCGCTGAAGCTTGAGGTAGCTCTCGTACCGGCCGGCGTCGAGCGTGCCGGCCTCGACGGCCGCCTTCACGGCGCAGCCCGGCTCGCGGTCGTGCCGGCAGTCGCGAAACCGGCAGTCGCCGGCGAGCGCGGCGATGTCGGCAAATGTGTCAGCAAACGCCGCGTCGCCGGCGTCCCAGAGCTGCAGTTCGCGCAAGCCCGGTGTGTCGATGATCAACCCCCCTGCCTGCCGGACTACCAGCTGGCGGTGCACGCTCGTATGCCGCCCCCGAGCGTCCCAGTCGCGTACCTCGCCGGTCGGCAGCAGCTCTCGCTCGACGAGCCTGTTCACGATGGAGGACTTCCCGGCGCCAGAGGGTCCGAGCAGCGCCACGGTTCGACCTGTCGACAGAAAGGATGTCAGTCGCGCCACGCCCTCGCTCGTCCTCGTGCTGACGGCATGCACGGGCACGTCGCCGGCTGAGGCGGTCGCTTCGGCGACGCTCGCACCGATGTCGTCCGCGAGATCGGCCTTGTTCAGGACGATCACCGGCTCGGCGCCGCTTCGGCGCGCGACGACGAGATAGCGCTCAATCGCATTGGGATTCACCGGCTTGTCGAGTCCGAACACGATGAACACGGTATCGACGTTGGCCGCGACGACCTGCTCCGTGGTCTCGCGGCCCGCGGCTTTCCGGGAAAAGACGCTGCGCCTCGGCAGAATCGTCCTGATCACGCCGCGGCTGCCCTGCGGATTCAGTCTCACGCCGACCCAGTCGCCGACCGCGGGCAATTCATGGCGGCCGCTGGCCTCGTATTTGATCTTCCCCGCCGCCTCGGCGAGCCGCTCACCGTTCGCGGTCATCACACGGTAGACGTGGTTGTGCTCGAGGCTCACGCGTCCCGGCTCCAGCCCCGCTGCCGCATGCGGCGCGAACGCCTGTGCGAGCGCCGGCGTCCATCCCAACGTCACGAGGTCGTCCAGGCTCATAGCCTTTGCATCACAAAGTTATTTCTGTTACAGTCAGGCGCGAGGCCACCCCATGAGACCCCGACCCGTCGTCGGCACGATTGTCATCGCCCTCGTACTCGTGTTCGGCGCCGCCGGCGTCGCCTCGCGCGTCAACGCGCAGGGCCCGCTCAGCCAGGCCGCTGGCGCCGGCGACCTCGAGGCAGTCAAGTCGCTCCTGGCGTCCGGTGTCAATCCGAACTCACCGGACGGACCACGCCAGATTCGTCCGTTGGCCGTGGCCGCGCGCCAGTCGCGGATCGACGTCATGGCCGCGCTCCTCGCGGCAGGCGCTGACCCGAACCTGACGGACGCGGGAGGCAATCGCTGGGTTCCGTTGATGCACGCCGTTCACAAGCACCAGCCCGCCGCCCTCAAGTACCTGCTCGAGCACGGCGCGCGTCCGGACGGTCCCTCGGCCCTCGCGGTCACGCCGCTGATGATGGCGGTCGCGTCGGGCCAGACCGAATCAGTCGTGATCCTCCTCGATCGTGGTGCGGACGCCCAGCGCCGGGCACCAGACGGCGCCACGCTCCTCACCATGGCGGTGTCCGGTGGGGCGTTCACCGACATCGACGAACCTCTTTTCGGCGCTTGCCACACCGAAACCGTCAGGCTGCTGCGCACGCGGGTCCCTGACCTTCGCCTCGACGGATCGCTGCGGGGACGGGTGGCGATGATCTTCGCCCGCCTCAACGGCTGCCGGGACGTCGTGGCGCTCGTCAAAGATCTCGGATAAACCACCGCGACCCCAGATTCGTCCAATGCCATATCGCGCGGGCCACGGCCGACCCGCGCTTTCGCTCCGGCGGCGGTGGCCGTCCCCCAAGCGGGATTGAACAATCCCGAAACCGCGCCGGAGGCTCCCCGCAAGATCGCGGTGGCCGATAGCTAAGGCCTTACCGGCCAGCATTTTACGGTAGGGCCGGACATCTGGCACGGGGTTTTGCAATGATCTCCTGTTACGTATGGGCATGGACATCAAGCGCGACCCCAAGATCCTTCGCCGGAAGAAGATCCGGAATGGGATCATCATCGGCATTCTGGCGATTGGCGCCACCGCAGCGACCTATGCGGTCTCGAAGCTCAAACCCGCGGCGCCGAGCGTGCCACGCAGCACCGTCTGGACGGGCGTCGTGAAGCGAGGCGACTTCGTCAGGGAGGTCCGCGGAGCCGGTACGCTCGTGCCTGAGGACATCCAGTGGGTCGCGGCAACGACCTCTGGCCGCATCGAGAAAATCGTCCTGCGCCCCGGCGCAGTGGTGAAGCCTGGCACCGTCATTCTCGAGATGAGCAATCCCGACCTGAAGCAGCAGGCGAATGACGCGGAGCTGAGCTGGAGAGCCGCCGAGGCGCAGCTGGCGAATCTCGAAGCCAATACGAAAACGACGCAGCTGCAGCTGGCGAACGCGGTCTCCGATGCGGAGTCGGCGCTCAAAGTGGCGCAAAAGGATCTCGAGGCGAACCAGGAGCTCCGCAAGCAGGGGATCGTCGCCGAGTTCACCGTGCAGCAGAAACAGGCCACCGTCGAGGCCGCCATCAACCGCGTGGCTCTTGCCAAGAAGCAGCAGTCCACGGCGATCGACACGTTGGAGGTCCAGCTCGCGCCCCAGCGCGCAACCGTGAATCAGGCCAAGGCGCGTTACGAGCAGTTCGTGCGCCAGCTCGGCGACCTCCAGGTCAAGTCAACCATGACCGGCCTGTTGCAGGAGCTCGACCAGAACATCCAGCAGGGACGCCAGGTCAACGCGGGGGCGAACCTGGTCCGCGTCTCCGACCCGACCAAGCTGAAGGCTGAGATTCGCATCTCGGAAACGCAGACCAAAGACCTGGCCATCGGCCAGCTCGCCAAGATCGACACGCGCAACGGCATTGTCGCGGGACACGTGACGCGCATCGACCCGTCGGCTGTGGGCGGCACGGTCGGCGTCGACGTCACGCTCGACGAAGCGCTGCCGACAGGCGCGCGCCCCGATCAGACCGTCGACGGCGTCGTCGAGCTCCAGCGGCTGAGCAACGTCGTCTTCGTCGAGAGTCCGGCATTCGGCCAGGAAGATCAGGCCATTCAGCTCTTCAAGCTGCAGCCGAACGGCGAGGCGGTGCGCACGACCGTCAAACTCGGCAAGCGCTCCGTGCAATACGTGCAGATCATCGATGGCTTGAAGGTCGGCGACGAGGTCGTGCTTTCCGACATGTCGCCGTACGACGCGTTCGATCGAGTGAGGATCAACTGAGGTCCGTAGGACGGAACTTTGACTCGGTGCCAAAGGGGGAGACATGAGCTCGACCGGTCAGCCGCTAATTCAGCTCGATGGGGTCACGAAGATCTTCTACACGGATGAGGTCGAGACTCACGCGCTTGCTGGAATCCATCTCGAAATCGCGCGTGGGGAGTACATCTCCATCGCGGGACCGTCGGGGTGCGGCAAGTCGACGCTGCTCTCGATTCTCGGGCTGCTCGACACGCCGACCGAAGGCAGCTACGTCCTGAACAGCCGCTCGGTCGCCGACCTGCCGCTCTCCGAGCGGGCGCGCGTGCGCAACCGCGAGATCGGCTTCATCTTTCAGAGCTTCAACCTGATCGGCGATCTCACGGTCTACGAGAACGTCGAGCTCCCGCTCACCTACCGCGGCATGAAGTCGGCCGAACGGAAAGAGCGGGTCATGGCGGCGCTCGAGAAGGTCGGCATGTCGCATCGCGCCAAGCATCTCCCGAGCCAGCTGTCAGGCGGTCAGCAGCAGCGTGTGGCCGTGGCCCGCGCCGTCTGCGGATCGCCCTCCATCCTGCTCGCCGACGAGCCCACCGGCAACCTGGACTCGAAGAACGGCGAAGCCGTGATGCAGCTCCTGCAGGAACTGCACCGCGAAGGCGCGACCATCTGCATGGTCACGCACGATCCGCGCTACGCCAAGCACGCGGAACGATCCATCCACCTGTTCGACGGCAGGGTCGTCGAAGAGGATGCGGCGCGGAGCGGCCAGAAGGACCTCGAGGAAAGCGGGTTCCACCTCGGCAGCTAAGAACCGTGAAGCGGTGATCTAGTGATCTGAGGATCTGAGGATCTGCACTCAAAAGAACCCCAGGTCCCCAGATCCCCAGATCACAAATGCAGAGATTCAGAAATACGGGGTTGACGCGTTATGACTCCACTTGAAGCCGCCGTTCTCGATCGACCTTCAACCGCTACCTCGCCGCTGCGGCCGTCCCCCACGGCAGCGGCCCAGTTCCGGGTACTGGTCGCCGATGACGAGCGGGATGTCGTCGAGGCGGTGCGGCTGCTGCTCGCCGCGCACGATCTCGCCGTCACGCCCGCCAGCTCTCCGGCAGAAGCGATCGCCGCCGCGCGCGTGCAGCCGCTCGACGCCGCGCTCATCGACCTGAACTACGAGAAGGGCCGGACCAACGGCGAACAGGGGCTCGACCTGATCTCCGCGCTCCGCCGCTCCGCACCCACGCTTCCGGTCGTCGTGATGACCGCCTGGAGCTCGATCGAGCTCGCGCTCGAAGCCATGCGCCGCGGCGCGCGCGACTTCATCGAGAAGCCGTGGAACGACTCGCGGCTCGTGGCGCTCATGCGCTCACAAGCGGAGCTGGGACGCGCGCTTCGGCGTGTCGGCGAGCTCGAGACCGAGGTCCGCACGCTCAAAGGCAACGGCGACGGTCAAACGAACGGCACGTTCACGAGCATGCGGCTCCTCGAGGTCGAGGGACATCTCGTGCGCCAGGCGATGGAACGCCACCAGGGCAACGTCAGCCGCGCGGCTCGCACGCTCGGCCTCAGCCGCTCGGCACTGTACCGGCGGCTGGAGAGGCACAAGATCTAAAGACCTCGGGTTTCGTTTTACGTTTCTCTTAATTGGGGTCCGGTGCTTCACTTTTTCCGAGAAACTTAAAACGAAACCCGAGGTCTTAAGTCCTAGTACCCGCCCGCCGGCCCCGCCTTCACGACTTCGCCGCGCGACTCCTGAACAATCTTCACGCCGGCACTGGCGCCGACTCTCGTCGCGCCGGCCGCGACCATGGCTTTCAGCCCCTCGAGGTCGCGCACGCCGCCGGCGGCCTTCACACCCATGCCGGCGCCGACGACCCGACGCATGAGCGCGACGTCGGCCACGGTCGCGCCGCTTGGTCCGAATCCGGTTGAGGTCTTCACGAAGTCGGCGCCGGCGGCTTTCGCCAGCGTGCACGCGGTCACTGTCTCCTCGTCGGTCAGGTAGGCGGCCTCGATGATCACCTTGCTCGTCGCGCCGCAATCCAGGCATGGCGCGGTCACCGCCTCGATGTCCCGCTCGACGCCGCGGACGTCGCCGGACTTCAGCGCCCCGATGTTGATGACCATGTCCACTTCGCGGGCGCCGTCGAAGATCACGCGGCGCGTCTCGAAGTTCTTGACGTCAGCAGTTGTCGCACCCAGCGGAAATCCGACCACGGCGCAGACGCCGACCGGCGTACCGCGCAGCATCGACGCACACAATCCAACCCACGTGGGGTTGACGCAGACCGTCGCGAACCGGTTTTCGGCAGCCTCCCGGCACAGCCGCTCGATCTCCGCGCGGGTCGCGTCCGGCTTGAGGAGCGTGTGATCGATCAGCCCGGCGACACCTGCCGGCGCACCGCCTTCGGCATGCAGACCGAGACGCTCGGCGCCCGCGTCCAGAACGCTCTGCAGCTGCGTCGGACAACAGTCGAGGGCGACTGAATGGCACGCGCAACGCGCGGCAGGCCGACGCGAAGCGGCCATGACTTCCTCGGCGACGATGGCGATCAGCCGCGCCAGATCGACCGAACGGGTGTCCACTAAAACGTCTCCTCGAGCCGCCGGACTTTCAGCAGACGGCGGAGGTACCGTGCCTCGCGAATGGGCGTTGACAGCCAGACGCCGACGATCTCTCGCGCCTCCGCGGCCGTGACGAGCGTCGCGCCGAGCGTCAACACGTTGGCGCCGTTGTGCTCGCGCGCATAGCGCGCCAGCGTCGGCGTCGAGCACATGGCCGCCCGCACGCCGCGGAGCTTGTTGGCGGCCATGGCCGACCCCAGTCCGGCGCCGTCGATGACGATGCCGGCGTCGGCCTCCCCGCGTACGACAGCTCGGCCGACGGCAGCCGCAATGTCCGGGTAGTCGACCGGCTCGGCCGTCGACGTGCCGTGATCGGTCACGGCTTTCCCCGACTGGCGAAGGTGCTCGACGAGTGCGGTCTTCAGCGCCAGACCTGTGTGATCCGCGCCAATCGCCACCCGGGTGACCGGCATCGCCGGCGCGAGGTCGGCGGGAAGACACGGATCCAGCGAGCCGGACGGGACGACCGTCACGCGCCTGGCGCGAAGCGTGTCCCACGCGAGCGGCGTGACATGGCCGCGCGGCTCGAGCTCGACCGTGGATCCCGGCTCGATCTGCCGCGCATCGGTTTCGGTGATGATGCCGAACCGCCGGGCGGCCACGTCAGTGTCCCCCCTCGACCACCGCGATGTCCGGAAGGTTTCGGTGCTGCTCGTCGAAGTCGAGTCCGTAGCCGACGACAAACCGATCCTCGATCGTAAAGCCGATGTACTCGACCTGCACGTTGATCTTGCGGCGCGACGGCTTGCTCAGCAGGCAGGCGGTCTTCAACGCGCGCGGCCCGCGCGCCCGCAGAATCTCCTGCAAGTACGACAGCGTGAGACCCGTGTCGACGATGTCCTCCACGATGACCACGTTGCGGCCTTCGAGGCTTTGATCGAGATCCTTCGTGAGCCGCACTTCCCCCGAGGACGTCGAGCCGGATCCGTAGCTCGAGACCGCGATGAAGTCGCACGTCACGGGCCCTTCGGTCGCGCGGATGAGCTCCGACAGAAACATGAACGCGCCCTTCAGCACGGCGACGTAGTGGATCTGTGTGCCGGGCCCGAAGTCCACGCGGATCTGTCGCCCCATCTCCGCGACGCGGGCCTGGATCTCGTCCTTGGTGATCAGAACTTCGAATCCCACGCTACCTGCCTTTCGCGGCGGGACTGGCTGACGGAGCGACGGCCACGCGGACGCGTACACCCATCGCCCGGGCGTCGCGCAACACTTCGTCCGGCTTGAGGGTCCGCACGACGCCGTCCCGCATCAACACGCGTCCCGCCACGATCGTCGTCCGCACATCGTCGCCGCGCGAGACGTACACGAGATGCGAGATGGGATTGAACATCGGCGTCTGCCGCGCGCCGTCCATGGAAACGGTGATGAGGTCGGCCTCCTTGCCCGGCTCGAGACTGCCGATGCGATCGCCAAGACCGATCGCGTCGGCGCCGCGCCGGGTGGCCAGCTCCAGCACTTGCACGGCCGGCATCACTTCCGGGTTGCCGGTCGCGGATTTATGCAGGAGCGCGGCGAATCGCATGGCCTCGAACATGTCGAGGTCGTTGTTGCTCGCCGCCCCATCCGTGCCCAGGCCCACGCGCATGCCGGAGGTCAGCCACTTCGGCACGGCCGCGACCCCGCTTGCGAGCTTCATGTTGCTCTCGGGATTGTGGGCGACTCCGACGCCGGCCTTCGCGAGAATGCTCATGTCCAGATCGTCCAGATAGACCCCATGCGCGGCGATGGTCCGCCCCGTCCAGAGCCCGAGGGTATCGAGGAAGCGCGTCGTCGACATGTGGAACGCGTCCTGGACGATCTTCATTTCATCGCGCGTTTCGGCGAGATGAATGAGCAGCGGGACGTTGTGTCTGTTCGCCAGCTCCCGCGCCGCCTTCAGCGTCGCCGGCTCGAGCGTGTACGCGGAGTGAGGCGCGACCGCCGGTGTGATCAAAGGATCCGATTTCCACTTGCCGATGAAGGTCTCGGCGCGCGCGAGGGCCGCTTCCGGCGTCGGGGCGTCGGCGACCGGGAACTTGATCACCGACTGGCCGAGCACGGCACGGAGACCCGCCTCGTGCGTGACCTCGGCGATGTCGTCTTCGAAGTAGTACATGTCGACGAACGTGGTCGTGCCCGATTCAATCATCTCGAGCGCGGCCAGCCGCGTGCCGACGCGGACGAAGTCCGGCGAGACCGTCACCTTCTCCGCCGGGAAGATGTATTTCGTCAGCCAGTCCATCAGCGCCAGGTCGTCGGCCAGCCCGCGGTACAGCACCATCGGCGCGTGGGTGTGCGTGTTGATGAGACCGGGGAGTACGACTTGCCCGCGGACGTTCAGGCTCTCGGCCGGCTGATACAGCGCGCGGAGCTCGTCCACGGTCCCGACCGCCACGATGCGCGAGCCGTCGATCGCGACCGCGCCATCGGGAATGACGCGGCCATTCGCATCCATCGTGACGAGCGTGCCGCCCCAGACGAGGAGGCTGACGGGTGTCCCCGATTGTCCGCGGAGAGACAGAACGAACAGGGCCGTCAGCGCAGCCAGGCCGAGCGCAATGCCGAAGAAACGAACCGACCGCATGGGCGCTGATTCTATCCTTCACCGCGTGTATAGTTCGACGGTGCCCGTCCACCTCATCCAGCATCCGGTCGCGCACGACGCGCTCGTCCTGCTTCGCGACAAGGCGACGTCGTCGAGCCACTTCCGGCGGCTGGCGCGCCGGCTGAGCCTGGTGCTCGCGATCGAGGCGACGCGCACCCTGCCGCTCTCCGCACGGCACGTGCAGACGCCGCTCGAACCGGCCGACGGCCAGGCGCTCGACACCGACATCGTCGTCGTGCCCGTGCTGCGCGCGGGGCTCGGGATGGTGGAAGCGGTGCTCGAGCTCATTCCCCACGCGCGCGTGGGCCACATCGGCCTGCAGCGCGACGAACGTACGGCGGTCGCGTCGCAGTACTATGCGAAGCTGCCGCGCGATCTCTCGAACAGCACGGCGCTCGTGGTCGATCCGATGCTCGCCACGGGTGGGAGCGCCGTCTCTGCGGTGGCCGCGCTCCAGCAGGCCGGTGCGCGCGACATCCGGCTGCTTTGCATCGTTGCCGCGCCGGAAGGGATCGCCGCCGTGGAAGCGGCGCACCCCTCGGTGCACATCTACACCCCCGCCGTCGACCGCGAGCTGAACGCGCAGAAGTTCATCCTGCCCGGTCTCGGGGACTTCGGAGATCGGCTCTATGGCACGCTCTAAATCGGCGTCCGCGACTGCGAGTCCGACCGTACGGACCCACTGGTCCACCGGCCTCACGTACATCGAGCCCAACCGGATTTCCGTCCGCGGGTACCGGCTCGACGAGCTGATGGGCCGGGTCAACTTCGGCGAGGCGGTCTACCTCCTGCTGACCGGCGAGCTGCCGACGCCGTCGATCGGCCGGCTGGTCGACGCGATGCTGGTCTCGTTCATCGATCACGGCGTGACGCCGCCGTCGACGCTGGCGGCACGGAATGCCGCTACGACCGGCGCGTCGCTTCGCGGCTCGGTGGCGGCGGGCGTGCTCGGCTTTGGTCCGCATTACGGCGGCGACGTTCTTGCCTGCAGCCAGCTGCTCGACGACGGGCTGGCGCTCGCGCGGACCGGCACGTCGATTGCGGCCGCCGCGACGGTGCTGGTGGAGCGCATGGTGAACGACGAAGAGATCCCGCCGCCGGGATTCGGCCATCGGTACCACACGACCGATCCGCGCGCCACGCGCCTGCTCCAGATCGCGCACGAGCTGGAGGTCGACCAGGAGCACACGCAGCTCATCCGCGCGATCGAGCACGCCCTGTCCCGTCATCCGGCGCTCCAGGATCGCTCGCTGCCGGTGAACGTCGACGGCGCGATTGCGGCCGTCTGCGGCGACATCGGGTTGCCGTCGCAGGTCGCCGACGCGCTGCTCATCATCTCCCGGGTACCGGGCCTCGCCGCGCATGCCATCGAAGAACAGGCGCGCCATGCGCCGATGCGGGTCATCGACCCGGTGTCATACGACTATGACGGACCGAGCGATCGAAGATTGCCCGACAGAAGGAAGTGACGGGAGAATTGGTGATTGGCAATTGGTAATTGCGTAATGGGAAAAAGAGCATCAGGCTCTTGACTCTCCATTACCAATTCATCGATTGCCGGATACCAATGCACTTGATTGGTGGGCGCTAGTGGATTCGAACCACTGACCCCCGCCGTGTGAAGGCGATGCTCTAGCCAGCTGAGCCAAGCGCCCAACCGAGGTGCTGCTCTGAGATTAGCCTAAGTGCATTGGTAATTGGTAATCGGTAATTGGGCAATGTGGCAAGAGCATCATGCGCTTGGTCCTCCATTACGCAATGACCAATTACCAATCCTTCTCCGGCACCTTTTTCGCTTCCTCGATCAGCGCCGTCAGCACGCGGATGTACTGTTCTTCGGCATTCGAGAACAGCTTGAGATAGGCGTCCTGCGAGATCTTTTTCGAGTTCTTCTGGTTCGGCGCGGCGAAGTCGCCGTCGAACACGCGCTTCTCAGTGCCCAGGCGGGCTGAGTCGTGCACCAGGCTCTTGCCGGGCTGCGCGATCAATCCGTCGCAAAGCGCATCTTCGATGAAGGTCTTGTCGCTCGAGTGGATCGACGTATTCAAGTCGACGTACGCCCCCATGAAGTCCTTGTAGTACAGCCGCGCATCGAGGTCGCTCGGCTTCGCGTAGGCCGCGGACACGACGAGCAGCTGGACGTTGGGAATGTGCAACGCCGCAAGATAACGGCCGGACTTTTCTGGATCGCGCGCCGCAATCGCCTCGAGCTTCTTGGTTTGCATGAGCGCGATCAGGTCTTTGACTTTCGCAGCTGACGCCGCAACCGCTGCCTGACCGGTTGCCGGTCGCGCATACACAACCGGTCCAATCGAGAGGCATGCGCCGACAGCTGACGCAAGGAGAAATGTGCCCGGGGAGCCTGCCCGCATATTGCGCCTTTCTACCACCCTGCCGGATCGTGGTCAATCATCCCCACTTACCCGACGAACAACGCTTCCTCTTCATCCCGGCTGGCCGCCGGATCCCGTGGACGGCGCAAGAGCGACAACACCGCGCGGACCGCGGTAACGACGGCGGCGCCCTGCCGGACCGGTCCGGCCAGCGCGCTCTGCACGACGTTCAACGTCTGATCGAGCCGCTGAGTCGTCGCGGCGAGAGCCTGGTCGACGCGCTCGACCTGCATCAGTGTCAGCGACGCCACCCGTGCGGCATCGTCGGCAATCCGGTGTACTTTTTCTGCCAACGGCCGGACTTCCTGCCGGATTTCCTTGGCGGTTTCCGCCACCTGACGAGCGGACTTCGCCAGCGCCAGCAGGACACCGACCTGAATCACCGTCATGATCGTCATCATGACGGCCATCACGGCTAAGCACACCAGCTGCCAATCGATCACAGCTGCTCCCTTCGGGCCTGCTCGAACGCTTCGCGGCCCCGATCGACCGCGGCGGTGACCGTCTCACGCTGACGGTCCAGGAATTCCCGCCCCTGCCGCGCGAGCTGCTCGGCCCGGTCCCGGCCCTCCCGCGCTTTCTCGGCGAGCTTCCGGCGGGTCTCCTCGCCGGACCTCGGCGCATAAAGCAGCGCGATGGCCGCCCCGGCGATCGCGCCAAGCGCGAACGCAACCAGCACCGTGCCCGCAGAATTGTTGTTGTCCGACATGACACCCTCCCGTCAGAAGATGCTGACGCTGACCCGCAGGTATTTCTTTGGATCCTTTCGAATGTCCGCCAGCAACGCCCGGAGCTCACTGGCGGCCCGGTTCATGTTCTCATAAAGCTCTTTATCCCGCAGCAGCTGCCCCGCCGTGCCCTGCCCGGCGTTCAGATTGGCCACGACGTCATCGACCCGTTTGGCCATGCTGTTCAGCCGGTCGTACAGCTCCTTGTCGGTGAGCAGCTTGCCCGCCGTCCCCTGGCCGCTCTTCAGGTTGGCGGTGATCTGATCGATGTTCGACGACGCGCTGGTCACCGACTTGGCCAGCGCTTCGTCGTTCAGAAAACGGCCGAGGGAACCCTGACCGCTGTTGATCCGATCGGTCATGGTCTGCAAGTTCTCCAGCGACGTCCTGAGCGCCTGATACGCTGCCGGATCCTTCGCGAGCGCGCCCAGCGTGCCCTTTCCCTGGTTCAACCCCGTCGTGACGGCGGCGGCCGCCGACACGAATTGCTGCAGCTCGTTGTACACGGCGTCATCGGTGAGCAACTTGCCCATCGTGCCGCGGCCGGCGCGCAGGTCCGCGATCAGACGATCGACGTTGTCGAGGCTGCTCGAGACCTTGCCTTGGAGATCGCCGAGGCCGGTGCCGGTGCCGGATTTGACGTATTCCCAGTCCTGCAGCGGCGTCCCGCGCGGCGACGCCTGGATTTCGATCATGGAGTCGCCCAGAAGACTGAGGGATCCGATCGAGGCGACCGACTCAGTGGTGATGAGCGGCCTGACCTCTTTGTTGACTTTGAAGGCGATGTCGAGCTCCGCACCGGCGAATTCCACGCTGGTGACCTTGCCGACCTCCTTGCCGCTCAGCGACACGACGGCGCCCTCCTTGAGTCCGCCGGCATCGCGAAACCGGGTCTTGAGCGGGTACTGTTGCCACCAGAAGCCCGTCTCCCCGCCGAGCGCCAGGATAGTCGCCGCGACCACCACCAGCGCCACGATGCCGATGATGCCGAGCTTCAGCTCCGACCAGGCGATGGAACGGGTTCGTGGCATGCGTCTCGGCTCCGGTTATGAAAGGAAAGACTTCAGGTACGGATCGTCCGATCCCCGCAGCTCCTGGGCCTGGCCCTCGAAGTGGATGTGGCCGTCCTTCAGCATGATGAACGCGATTTCTTCCGCCTTGGGGGCCGACGCCGGCACGAAATCGAGCTCGCCGTGCTGCTGCGCGGCCTCGTGCGTCGCGATGTAAAACGCGTCGCGGAGCTGATGGGTCACGATGATTGAGCTGACTTCTTCCAGATCGCGCAGCTTGATGATCTCGTCGTCGATCGTGAGTGCGGTGATTGGATCGAGGCCCGTCGTCGGCTCGTCGTACAACAGAATCTCCGGCTTGGACGTGAGCGCGCGGGCAATCGCGACGCGGCGTCGCTGGCCGCCGGACAACTCCGATGGCATCCGTTCGCCGTACTCGCCCAAACCGACATAGCCCAACACCTCCGCGACGCGCCGGTCGACCGTCTCCAGTGGCAGATCGGTCTCCTCATAGAGGCGGTACCCGACGTTTTCCCGCACGGTCAGCGAGTCGAACAGGGCGCCTTCCTGGAACACCATGCCGAGCTGCGACCGTACCTGCATCAGATCGCTCTCTTCCATCGCATGGACTTCGTGGCCGTTGACGATGATGCGGCCGGCGTCCGGCTTGAGGAGTCCGAGTATCAACCGCAGAATCGTGGACTTCCCTGCGCCGCTGGCGCCGAGGATGATCTTCATGTGGCCGGGCAGGAGCGTGAAGCTGATCTTGTCGAGAATCACTTTGTCGTCAAAGGCCAGCGACACCTGATCGAACGCCACGACGGGCGTGTCGGCTGCCGGCGGCGGTTTGACACCGTCGCGGCGCGAACGTTGATCGACCGAGGAAGTCGGAATTGTGTCCTCCCGTCTTTCGTGCGTTCTGTCCGTCCTTCGCATTCCGGCAGTCGTCGGGGCCGGGCTTGAGCCAGCCCGGCGGGCCGGCGGCCTGCCCGCGGCGAACGCGTAACCTAGTACATCAGCGTGATGAGCAGCTTGGTCAAGAAAAAGTCGATCGCCAGGACCGCAACCGACGCCCCGACGACCGCATTCGTGGTCGCCCGGCCGACGCCCTGCGTGCCGCCCTTCGTCCGCAACCCGACGTGACACCCGATGCTCACGAGCGTAAACCCGAGCACGACGGGCTTGATGAAGCCCATCCACAAGTCTTCGGCGTACAGGCCCTGCACGACATTGTTCCAGTACACGCTGTAGGTCACCCGAAGCTGGAAATTCGAGATGAGGGCCCCGCCCACGATGCCGAGCGCGTCAGCGAGGATCGTGAGGATCGGCACCATTACGGTCCCGGCGACGACGCGCGGCACGACGAGCTTCCGTATCGGATCCGTGCCGAGCGCGCGCAGCGCCGCGATCTGATCCGTCACCATCATCGAGCCCAGCTCCGCGGCGATGCCCGAACCGACGCGGCCCGTGACCATCAACGCGGTCAGCACCGGACCCAGCTCCCGCACCATCGACGCCGCGACGAGCCGGCCGACGGCCGGACGCGCGCCGAACTGATCGAGCGTCATCCCCGACTGCAGCGCGAGGACCATCCCCGTGAACGCGCCCGTGAGAAAGACGACCGTCAACGACCCGATGCCGATCGCGTCGAGCTGCTCGATCATGTCGCGGCCGTAGATCGGTCTGCTGACCAGCCCCGATCCCACGCGTCCGATCAGCTGCAGATAGTCCTGGACCTCGAGGATCGCGCGTTTCAGCCACTCGGAGACCAACCGAACCACGCTAGCGCCGCCCCGCGGGCGTCAGGACGAGGTCCGGGTTCCTGAGCCGGCGCAATCGATCGCGGATGGCCGCGGCACGCTCGAACTCGAGGTTGCCCGCAGCCTCGCGCATTTCGCGCTCGAGACCCGCGATAAAAGCGTCGAGCTCAGCCTGGGTGCGGAACTGGTCGCGCTCGTCGGCGACCTTGGGGATCGTGACGTAATCCCCTTCGTACACGCTCGACAGCACGTCGTCGATGTTCTTGACGATCGAGGCCGGCGTGATGCCGTGGGCCGCGTTGTACGCCTCCTGCACGCCGCGGCGGCGCTCGGTCTCGTCGACCGCGCGCTTCATCGAATCGGTCTCGGCGTCGGCGTAGAGAATCGCGCGGCCGTGGACGTTCCGCGCCGCCCGGCCGATCGTCTGAATCAGCGCGCCCGACGACCGCAGGAATCCTTCTTTGTCTGCGTCAAGGATGGCCACGAGCGAGACTTCGGGCAGATCGAGTCCCTCACGCAACAGATTGATGCCGACGAGCACGTCGAAGGCTCCGAGCCGGAGGTCGCGCAGGATCTGGACCCGCTCCAACGTGTCGATGTCGGAGTGCAAGTACCGGACCCGGACGCCGAGCTCCTGGTAGTACTGCGTCAGGTCTTCCGCCATCCGCTTGGTGAGCGTCGTCACGAGGACACGCTCCCCCGCCGCCGCGACCGCGCGAATCTCGCCCAGCAGATCGTCGATCTGGCCGCTGACCGGGCGGATGTTGATTACCGGATCGACCAATCCCGTCGGACGGATGATCTGCTCGACGATCACGCCGCCCGCCTGGCGAAGCTCGTACGGACCGGGTGTCGCGCTCACGTACACGATCTGCTTCACCCGCGATTCCCATTCCCCGAAGTTCAACGGACGGTTGTCGAGCGCCGACGGAAGGCGGAAGCCGTGCTCGACGAGCACCTCCTTGCGCGATCGGTCGCCGTGATACATCCCGCGCACCTGGGGAACCGTCTGGTGGCTCTCGTCCACGATGATCAGGGCATCACCGGGGAGGTAGTCGAGCAGGGTCGGCGGCGGCTCGCCAGCCAGCCGTCCGGACAAGTGGCGCGAGTAGTTCTCGATGCCGTGGCAGTAGCCGATCTCCTTGATCATCTCGAGATCGAACATCGTGCGCTGATGCAGCCGATGCGCCTCGAGGACTCGTCCTGCGCCTTCCAGCTCGGCGAGGCGCTGGGTCAGCTCCTGTTTGATCGCCTGCATCGCGTACATCGTCCGCGCGCGGGGCGTCACGAAGTGAGACTTCGGGTAGATGGAGATGCGATCGTGCCTGCGGACCTCGCGGCCGGTCAGCGGATCGAAGGAGACGATCTCGTCGATCTCGTCGCCGAACAGGCCGATGCGCAGACCCACGTCGTCGTACGACGGATAGATCTCGATGATGTCGCCGCGGACGCGAAACCCGCCGCGCGCGAACTCGTGGTCGTTGCGCTCGTACTGAATCTCGACCAGCCGTCGCAGGATCTGATCGCGATCCATCTGCTCGCCTTTTTCGAGCGACACCACGAGCCCGTAGTAGGAGTCCGGCGAGCCGAGGCCATAGATGCAGGAGACGCTGGCGACGATGAGCACGTCGCGGCGCTCGAACAGCGACCGCGTGGCCGACAGCCGCAGCCGGTCGATCTCCTCGTTGACGATCGCTTCCTTCTCGATGTACGAGTCGGTCGCCGGGACGTAGGCTTCGGGCTGGTAGTAGTCGTAGTAGCTGACGAAGAACTCGACGGCGTTCCGCGGGAAGAACCGCCGGAACTCCTGATACAGCTGCGCCGCCAGCGTCTTGTTGTGCACCATGACCAGGGCCGGCCGGTTCACCCGCGCGAGGACCTGCGCCATCGTGAACGTCTTGCCGGACCCGGTCACGCCGAGCAGCACCTGCGACGTGTCTCCGCGCCGCAGACCCTCGACGAGCTGGTCGATCGCCTGCGGCTGATCGCCGCGGAGCTCAAAGTCCGTTTCGAGGTGAAAGCGATCGGACATGGCTTGGACGGATCACGGGACCCGAACAGTCCATGGTATCTGAAGCGGACGCCCGCCTCAAAAGCCGGCGCTATGGATGTTTGGCGGCCACCCGCGCGAGATATCCGGATCGCGTACGCACCTTGGCACCTTTCAAATCAGACTTGGTGAGGCGCACCTGCACTTCCCGGAATTTCCCGTCGGCCTTCAGATTGGCGGGCACGTAGCCGATGGTGTACCGCGATCCGAGCTCGTCGAGAATCTTCGCGTAGAGCTCGTGCAGCTCCTGCGCGGATCCCGGATAGAACGCTTGGCCGCCGGTCTCCCGCGCGATCTGATCGAGGCGCATCTGCTGGGGCAGGCGGAAGCTAGCCGACTGGTTCTCGAGATAGCCAATCACGTAGACCATGACATTGCCGAGGCGCAGCAGATCGGTGAGCTGAGAGAACGTCATGCGGCTGGTGCTGTCGCCGCCGTCGGTGTAGAGCAGCAGAACGTGCTGGCCTGATTGTCGAAGCGCGCGCTCCAGATACGCGCCGAGGGCGTCGTACAGCGACGTCCAGCCCTCCGCTTTCCGGGCGCGGATCCGCTCGAACAGGTGCGCGTAGCTCGCCGGCGTGAAGAAACTGATCTTCACCGAGGTGTCGAATTCGACGAACGTGACGTCAGCCGCCTCCTCGAGGGCGCGGACGAATTGCACGACGGCGTCGCCGGCCTTTTTGATGTCGCGCTCCATGCTCGTGCTGCCGTCGAGCGCCAGACCGAGATGCAGGGGCAGCGCCTCGCCCGGCGCACCTTCGACGAAGTAGGAAATCTGCTGCGGCTTGCCGTCTTCGAGGACCTCGAAATCCTGCTGCGTCAACCCCCGGACGAGCTGTCCGTTCCGGCCCGTCACCACCACGGGCAGGTGGACCACGTCGATCCCCGACTTGAACTGCTGCGCGGCCGCAGCGCCGCCGGTCAAAATCGCCGCTGCTGCCACGAGCAGCAGCCACGGCCGTGATGTGCGCATTTCCTCGTATGGTAAGGCAGCCGGCGGGCTGCTGAACAGTTGCGGCCGAGATCCCGGCCCCAAAACGAAACCCGAGGTCTTGGCTGCTAAAATGGGAGGTTGTGCGCGCGCTGGCCGTCTGTCAGGACGAGCTGGTTATCAGGACACTGCACCGTGTCCTCGCGGGCGCCTTCGACATCGAATTCCTGGTCGAGAGCCGTCCGCTGGCTCGCCGTCTCGTCGACGACGGCATCCCGACGACTGTCTCCGATCCGAAGCGCGTCGATTCCTACCTGCGCGCCGACCTCACGCCCAACACCTGCGTCATCGTCGAGGACAACGCGCGCCGCGGACTGAAGCGGATTCTCACCGCGATCCGCGACGCGGGCGGGAGCCTGCTCTACATCCTCCACGTCGCGGGGATGCCCAACCGCCGCGACCAGGAAGAACTGCGGTCGGTCGTCCCGGAAGTGAACCACCTGGATCTCGCGGAGCTGCTCTCGCTGTCGCTCACGACCGAGCTCGGCCGATCGCTGACCCGCGCGCGCGTCCAGCAATACCAGCGCTACTTCGCCGACGCCGACCGGGTCCTGATTCTGCTGCACAACGAGCCGGATCCCGACGCCCTGGCCGCGGGGCTCGCCCTGCGGAACGTGCTCCGCCGCACCCGGACGACGGCGATCATCGGGGCGCTGCAGGGGATCACCCGGCCGGAAAATCTGCGGATGGCGGACCTGCTCGACATCCAACTCGAGATCGTCAAGCCCGACGAGTTCAGCGGCTTCGAACGCATCGCGACCGTTGACGTCCAGCCGCACTATTTCGGCGGCCTCCTGCCCCGCGTCGATCTCGTCGTCGATCATCATCCCGAGCAGCCGGGCTACGCCGCGGTCTTCAAGGACATCCGCGCGGACTATGGATCGACGTGCACCATCTTCACGGAGCATCTGCGCGCCGTCGACGTGAGCATTTCTGAGCGGACGGCCACCGCGATGCTCTACGCGATCAAGTCCGACACGCTGTTCTTCGCCCGGCAGACGAATCGCGTCGACCTCGAGGCCTTCACGTTTCTCTATCCCCTCGCGGACCCCGCGCTCATCCGGAAGATGGAGGGCGCGGAGATCACCGTCGAGCGGCTCGAGCACGTCACGCGCGCGCTGGCGAACAGCCAGTTCCGCAATCAGGTGTTCTCGGCGTACGTCGGGGAAACGACGCGCGAAGACTTCATCCCCTACACGGCCGACTTCCTGCTGCAGATCGAAGACGTCAAGTGGACGATCGTGTCGGGGGTGGTCGGAGGCCAGCTGATCGTCAGCGTGCGGAACCTCGGCTATTCGCGCAACGCGGGCGAATTCGTGAAGGCCATGTTCGCCGACATCGGCAGCGCCGGCGGCCATCGCGCCATGGCCAAGGCGGTCGTGCCGCTCGAGCGGTTCCAGGCCAAATTCGGCGACCTGTCAGGCCAGGCGCTGGCCGCCCGCATCGGCGATCTCGCGGAAGCCTTTCTGAGCGAATCGCAGACCGAGAAGAAGATCCCGCACGAGAAGGCGTCGCCTTAAGACGGCATCAACCGAGCGCCTGATCGAGATCCGCGATGAGGTCGTCGGGATGCTCGAGACCCACGGAGAGCCTGACCATCCCGCGCGTCACGCCGGCCGCGGCGAGCTGCTCGTCGGTGAATCCGTACTGGGACGTGAGCACCGGCAGGCTGCAGAGACTTTCGGTTCCCCCGAGACTCGCGGCGCGCTTGATCACCTGCACGCGATCGTAGAAGCGGCACGCCGAGCGATAGCCGGCCGCCAGATCGAAGCAGACCATTCCGCCAAAGCCGGTCATCTGCCGTCGAGCGATCTCGTAGTCCGGATGCGACGGCAACCCCGGATAGAAGACGCGCGTGACCCGCGTGTCGTCCTCGAGCCACGCCGCGACTGCGGCGGCGTTCGCGTTGTGACGCGCCATCCGAAGCGACAGCGTCTTCAACCCGCGGGACAGCGCGTAGGCGGACGCGGGCTCCAGAACCCCTCCGAAGAGCTTCCGCGCCGGGCCAAGCCGTTCGATGAGCTCGCTCGACCCGATCAGCGCGCCCGCGGTGACGTCGCTGTGACCGTTCAAGTATTTCGTCGCCGAGTGCATGACCAGGTCGACACCCAGATCGATCGGGCGCTGATTGACCGGGCTCGCGAACGTGTTGTCCATGACGCAGGTGACGTTGCGGGGTCGACAGGCGCCCACGACCTTTCGGATATCGACACACCGCAAGGTCGGGTTGATGGGACTCTCGAACCACAGCACTTTGGTCCGGGAACCGATCACGCATTCCGGGTTCGCGAGCTGCTCGAGCGAGGCGAAACGGGCCGCGATCCCGAACCGTTCGAGGAAGTCGGAGATGAGATGGAGCGTGCCGCCATAGATCGCCGCGCTGCAGACCACCTCGTCGCCCGATGACAGCAGACCGCACAGAGCCGTTGTCGTCGCCGCCATGCCGGAGGACGTGACGAGCGCCGCCTCGGCGCCTTCGAGGATTGCCAGCTTCTCCTCGACCGCCAGGACGGTCGGGTTCGAATAGCGCGAGTAGATGAACTTGTCGGACCGGCCTTCCTGATACCGCTCGAGGTCGGCCGCGGTGTCGAACACGAACGTGCTCGTCGCGTAGATGGGAGTCGTGAGCGGCGTGGCGCCGGCGCGCGCGCCCTCACCTCGATGCAACACTTCGGTTTCGGGATGCCTGGTCATGCGCGGTCTCCCTGCCAGGCCGCTGAAGCGGCCTGACCTTCGAACTCAGAACTTCGAACTACAGTTCGTCCAATCTTTCACCGGCGGCGACGACCGGCTCGATGAACTGACGATACGCGTCTTCGTAGCCCTGCTGGATCAGCTCACGAGTGGTCCGGTGACGGTCCGACGCTTCATCGTACACGCCGCCGAAGTCGAACGGGCCGATCGGGTTGTGGCCGGGGCGAACGACGAAGACGCCGGAAAACCGCGTCGCGGCGGCGGTCGCGCAGTCGTGCAGCACCGCAGTCTCGATCGACCGGACCAGCTCGCCAATCCGGGCGCGGACGTCGATCGGACGTCCCCGCATGCCGTGGGGCTGCGCCGGCGGCGACGCGGGGCACACGAGAATCACCTGCTCGACGCCGACGGCGGCGACCTCGTCCACGAGCCGAAGTGCCAGCTCCGGCCGATCGCACAAGCGGTGCACTTCGCCCCGCCAGTAGCTCTCCATCGGGAACGGCACCGGTTGCGGCGGAACCACGATCGGAGGCCGCAGCGCCCCCAGCAGGAAATCGACGATGAGCCCGCGCTGAGGACCGGTGAAGTCGACGATTTCGGCCTCGCGCGGACCCGCGCCCGCCCGTTTTTCCTCGAACGCGGCCCGGGCCGGCGGCGGCAGCACGCTCCCCACGAGGTCGCGCCGCGCATCCAGATCGTGTACGCCGACGAGCACCTCACGGAAACCTGGCTGACCGAAATTGTCGGTGAGGACGTCGACATATCGACGGCCGATCTCGGCCTGCGCCGGGCGTGGCTGGCTCGATGCGCCGCGGACCAGCTTCCACAGCGCGTCGACCAGCGTTCCCGTGGGCTCGTCGGCGCTGAGCGGCGACCCGATCAGCTGCCACCAGAATGCCCCGCGAAACCTCCGGCGAGCGGGTTCCTGTCGCAGAGCCCGGATCGCGGCTGTGACCAGGACGCCGACCACGACGAGCAACGCGAGCACGACCGCCCGAGGCACCGCTGTCGGCAGGACCGGCGGATCGAAGAGCGCCTCCAGCGACCGTCGATAAAGCTCCACGAACCACGCGGAGATGGTCGGAAAGCTCACGAGCGCCGCCACGACGCTCGTGGCGTAGGCGAGCGCGGCGAGCAGCAGGACGAGCAGCGGCGACAGCAGAATCAGGACCGCGATGAGAAAGCCGATCGCCGCGACCCGCAGCGCGGGACGCCAGCCGTAGGCCTGGCGCAGTCGCGGGCTGGTCCAGGGACCGGAGGGATCCCAGAGTCCGGCCCCGCCGTCGATCGCGCCGCAGAGCGCGGTCATCGCGCCGGCGCCGTGGCCGGCCAGCAGATCCACTTTGACGCCGGCCTCGGTCAGCGCGCGGAGGACTCCCGCCTGATAGGCGCCTGCCGTCCCGCTGCCGCACAAGATCACGCCCGTGCGCAGTCTCGGCGAGTACGAGGATTCAGACACGTTATTCGGCGTCGTCGTGGATCGTCGTGAGCTTCACGATTTCGAAGCGCCGCACGCCGGCTGGCGTCGGCACCGTCACGGAGTCACCTTCCTCTTTGCCGACGAGCGCACGGCCAATCGGCGACGCGATAGAGATCAGCCCGCGCTCCGGATCCGCGTCCTCCGGCATCACCAGCTCGTACACGAGCTGCCGGCCGTTCTCGTCCATCGTCAGCTTCGATCCGAATCCGGCGCGATCGCGGGGGACCTTGTCGAGATTCATGAGCTGAATCTCGGACACGCGCTGGCGCAGCATCGAGATGCGCGCTTCGACGAATCGCTGGCGCTCCTTGGCGGCGTGATACTCGGCGTTTTCGCGCAGGTCGCCGTGTTCACGGGCGCGCTTGATTTCCTTCGGCAGCTCCTGGGTGAGCTCGCGATCGAGCTGGCTGATCTCGTCTTCGAACCGCTTGATCAGGCGGGCTTTCATCGTTCGTCAGAATATCAGACAGCTTTGGCAGTCCATCTGCAATCTCCAATCGGGCAATCTGGAATCTGATCTGAAATCGGCAATCTCGCAATCGGAAATCTATCGGGAATCTGGAATCTATCGTGAATCGGGAAATCGGCAATCTGGAATCTGCCTCGTGGGCACCGGCGGCCGTCCTGGCAGGACTTTGGATCGCGTAGATTCCACATTCCCCGATTCCCAGATTCCCCGATAGATTGGCGATTCCCCGATAGATTTCAGATTGCCGATTGAAGATTGCAGTCAAGATTCCAGATTCTCCGATTCCCGATTTCAGATTGACCGATCGCTGTGCTCTAGAATGGCCTCAAGGTGGGGCGCGCCCTTCGCATCACGAGTCGCCGGCATCCCATCGTCCAGCGATGCCGGCGGCTGGCGGCACGACGCCGCGACGATTCCGGCGTGCTCCTCGACGGCGAACATGTCGTCACGGAGGCGATCGCGTCGGGTGTCCCGGTCGAGGTGCTCCTGATCTCGGATGACGGCGCATCGGCAATCGGGAGACGTGCTGAGGCGGCCGGCACGACCGTCTACCGCTGCCCGCCTGCGGTGCTGGAAGCTGCCAGCCCCGTGCACACGTCGAGCGGCGTCGTTGCCCTCGCGTCCTGGGAACCGGCCGCCGCGTCAGCGTTGTTTGCGCGGACGCCGGCGCTGATCCTCGGTCTCGTCGACGTTCAGGATCCGGGCAACGCCGGCAGCGCGATTCGAAGCGCCGACGCGCTGGGCGCCACGGGCGTGGCGACGCTCGACGGCACGGCCGACCCGGCCGGGTGGCGCGCGATGCGCGGCGCGATGGGCAGCACCTTCCACCTGCCGATCGCGCGCGGGTCGTCGGCGGAAATCCTTCAGCACGCGCGCCGCGCCGGCGTCGCGGTCGCGGCGACGGTCGCCAGCGGCGGTCAGCCCGCCGATGCGGTCGATCTCCGGGCTCCCTGGCTCGTACTCCTTGGCAACGAGGGCGGAGGTCTGACGACGGACCTCGTCAGCCAGGCGGACGTGAAGTTGTCGGTGCCGATGCGGCCCGGAGTGGAGTCGCTCAACGTCGCCGTCACCGCGGCGCTCGTGCTCTACGAAGCGCGCCGGCAGCGCGACGGAGCGTCTGAAACGCGATGACAGGCTCGCTGTTTGGAGACGACGACCAGACGCTGCCGGGGACGCCGCTGGCGGATCGGATGCGCCCGCGCACGCTCGACGAGTTCGTCGGCCAGCGGCACCTGTTGGGCGAAGGCCGTCCGCTGGCGCGGGCAATCGCGCAGGGGACGCTGCACTCGCTGATGTTCTGGGGCCCGCCCGGCACCGGCAAAACGACGCTGGCAAGGCTGCTGGCGTCGGTCGCCGGGGCGGACTTCATCGCCTTCAGCGCCGTCACCTCGGGCATCAAGGAGATCAAGCAGGTGATCGCGACGGCCGAGCGGATGCGCGCGCATCACGGCCGGCGCACGCTGCTCTTCGTCGACGAGATCCACCGGTTCAACAAGGCGCAACAGGACGCCTTCCTGCCGCACGTCGAGGGCGGCACGGTGATCCTCGTCGGCGCGACGACCGAGAACCCGTCGTTCGAGGTGAATTCGGCGCTGCTCTCGCGCGTCAAGGTCTACGTGCTTCATCCGCTCGACGTCGAGGACGTGGTGACCATCCTTCGTCGCGCCTTGGCCGATTCCGAGCGGGGACTCGGCACGCTCGGTGTCACAGCCGATGACGCGGCGCTCACGGCGATCGCCACGTACGCCAACGGCGACGCGCGGGTCGCGCTGAATCTGCTCGAACAGGCCGCGACGACGGTCAGCCGGTCCCGGCCGGAATCGCCGGAGGGCGCCGGCCGACAGGCCGCGCATCTCGACTCCGCGACGCTCGCTGACTTCATCGAACGGCGCATCCTTCTGTACGACAAGGCGGGCGAGGAGCACTACAACCTGATTTCCGCGCTGCACAAATCGGTGCGGAACAGCGACGCGGACGCCGGGGTGTACTGGCTCGCGCGGATGCTCGAAGCCGGGGAAGATCCGCTGTACATCGCGCGGCGCCTGGTCCGGTTCGCCTCCGAGGACATCGGCAACGCCGATCCGCGCGCGCTCGAGGTTGCGCTCGCCGCGAAGGATGCCGTCCACTTTCTCGGCATGCCCGAGGGCAACACGGCCCTGGCACAGGCTGTCGCGTACCTGGCCGCCGCGCCTAAGAGCAATGCGGTGTATGTCGCATACACCCGCGCGGCCGAGGACGCGACCAGCGACATCGCGTCACCCGTGCCGCTGCATCTTCGCAATGCACCAACCGGGCTCATGAAAGGGCTCGGCTACGGGCGCGGATACCGCTACGCGCACGACGAGTCGGAAGGTGTCGCTGAGATGTCCAGTCTGCCCGAGCACCTGCAGGGTCGTCGGTACTATCAGCCGACGGATCGCGGCGTGGAGGCACGGATCAAAGAGGCGTTGGAGCGGGCCAGGGAAATTCGGGAGAGACGCAATACCCCAAAAGAAAGACATGAAGACCACGAAGAGACATGAAGATCATGAAGAAGGTCTTTTCTTCATGTCTTTCATGACCTTCATGGGCTTCATGTCTTTTTTCTTGGTGAAAGCTCTTACACCCGTTCGAAATTGCGTTCGATTTCTCTGCGCGTGAGCCGCAGCACGACCGGACGGCCGTGCGGACAGACCGATGAGTGCGAGGTCCGCCGCAGCTCGTCGAGCAGGTATTGCATCTTCTCGCGCGTGAGCGGGTCGTTGGCCTTGACCGCCGCGTGACACGCCATGGTCGCCGCGAGCCGGCCGAGCGCGTCGGTCATGTTCCCGGCCGGCGTCAGGCCGTCGAGATCGACGGCGACGGCGCGGAGCGCCGCCTCGGATCGCCGCCAGTCGAGGAGCGCCGGCACCGCGAGGATCTGGAGGCTCGACGCACCGAAATCCGCGACCTCGAATCCGAACCGGCCCAGCGCCTCCGCATGCGAGAGCAGCGTCTGGTGCTCGCCGGCGCTGACGTCGAGCACGACGGGCGTGAGCATGCGCTGCGACTCGAGCGCCCGGCTCTTGAGTCGCTCCGAGATCTGTTCGAAGAGAATGCGCTCGTGCGCCACGTGCTGATCGACGATCGCCAGCCCCTCATCGTCGACCGCGATGATGAACGTATTGCGGAATTGCCCGAGCGGCGTCATCGGGCGAAGCAGCGTCGCAACCGCCTGCTGCCCCGGCGCCAATCCGACCCGCTGATCGGCCGTCCAGGGGTCCATCCCCGACGCTGCGCCGGCAAGCTCCGGTGCACCCATCCTCGTCGCCACGGCCGGCCACGCTCGTGATCCGAAGCCGAGCGGCAGCGCGCCGGACGCTGGCTGACCCGGCGCCGCAGCGAAGGGGGCCAGGACGAGCTCCGGCGCGGCCGTCTGACCGAGCGCGTCCACGATCGCGCGGCGCAGCACCTCGTGCACCAGCCCCTGATCGAGAAACCGCACTTCGGCCTTCGTCGGGTGCACGTTCACGTCGACCCGATCGGGCGCCAGCTCGATGAACAGATGCACTTCGGGGCTGCGTTCCTTGATCGTCGCGACGCTGTAGGCCTGCTGGATGGCGTGCGCGATCGTGCGGTCGCGCACCATGCGGCGGTTGACGAAGACGTGCTGCGGACCGCGCGCCGGTCCGTGCTCGGCCAGCGCGGCGACGAACCCGTGCACGGTGATGCCGGCCGCCTGCTTCGCGACCGCGACGAGATCCGGACGCTGGGCGTAGATCTGGAAGAACCGCTCGCTCATCGATCGCGCGGGCGGCGCCTCGATCAGCACCCGCTCGCCGCTCTTCAGCACCAGCCCGACCTCCGGATAGCCGAGAGCGAGCTGCGTCACCAGACGCGAGATCTGCGCGGCCTCGGCGGTATCAGCTTTCAGGAACTTGCGCCGCGCCGGCAGGTTGAAAAACAGGTCGGACACTTCGACCAGGGTGCCTTCAGGCGCTCCGACTTCCCGAATGGCCGGGCGCCCGCCACCGTCGATCCGGATTTCGGTGCCGGAGTTGCCATCGCGCGTGCGCGTCCGCAGCCGGAATCGCGACACCGAGGCAATCGACGGCAGCGCCTCGCCGCGGAACCCGAGCGTGTGGATGGCGGCCAGATCGGCCGCGGTGCGGATCTTGCTCGTGGCGTGGCGCTC
>JBLNGH010000413.1:0-8035 GCA_050264575.1 Acidobacteriota bacterium
GGCGTTGCTCTTCGCCATCGATCCGGGCCTCACCGTCGACGCGTTGAAATCGCTGCTCATGAGCAGCGTGGACTCGATTCCCGCATGGGAGGGGTCCACGGTCTCCGGCGGCCGCCTGAACCTGTACCGCGCCGCCACGATTCTGACCGGCGGAACACCCGCTGCCGCGTCGCTCGTCCAGATCGACACGACAACCAAGGGCAACTGGTCGGTGAGCTACGGCCTCGACGGCTACTCGATCGTCAATGACGCCACGAGCTATCCGCCGTACGCGCAGGTCACGACAACGGGCGCGACGAACTTCACGTGGGCCGGTTCATCGTCGGACGTGCGCGCGCTGCGCCGCGCCAGCGGATCGGGCCGGCTCGCGGCCGCGTCGTACTCGAACACTTCCTTTGAAATCGGGATCGACCTGACCGACGATCAGCCTCACGACGTCGCGTTTTACGCGCTCGACTGGGACAGCACGACGCGCGCGCAGCGATTCGACGTGCTCGACGGTCTCGGCGGCCAGGTACTGCTGAGCCAGACGTTGAACGGATTCCACGACGGCCAGTACGTCGTCTTCAGGTTGACGGGCAACGTGCGCGTCAAGGTGACGAAGACCGGCGGCAATAACGCGGTCGTGAGCGGAATCTTTTTCGGCGGGCCGTCGGGCGCCAATCAGCCGCCGACCGTCACGCTGACGAGCCCGGTGAGCAACGCGACGTTCGCCGCGCCGGCGTCGATCACCGTGAGCGCTGACGCGACCGACGACGTCTCCGTCGCACAGGTGCAGTTCTTCGCCAACAACGTCCCGATTGGCACCGACACGACGAGTCCGTTCAGCATCAACTGGACGAACGTGCCCGCGGGGACGTACCTGGTGACCGCCACAGCGACCGACAATCAGGGACTGAGTGAAGTTTCGAGCCCGGTGCAGATCACGGTCGCCTCTGGCGGCAGCGGACCGACTGCGCAGTTCCTGCAGCTCGATTCCACGACGCAGGGCAGCTGGCTGGGCGCCTACGGCGGCGAGGGATACAACGTCATCAACGACACGTCCAGCTATCCGGCTTACGCGACGGTCACTCCGTCAGGGCAGTCGAACTTTACCTGGACCGGTTCGACAACTGAGGTTCGCGCGCTGCAGCGAGCCAGCGGATCGGGCCGGCTTGCGGCCGCCTGGTACTCCGCCAACGCGTTCGACATCACGCTGAACCTGACGGACGGCCAGACGCACAACATCGCGTTCTACTCGGTCGATTGGGACAGCTTCGCGCGGGCGCAGCGTTTTGACGTCTACGACGCGATGACCGGCACCCTGCTCGCGACGCAGTCGATCAGCGGGTTCCGCAACGGCGTGTACACCGTCTGGCGGTTCAGCGGCAAAGTCCGCGTGCGTGTGACCAAGACCGCAGGGGCCAACGCCGTCGTCAACGGCATCTTCTTCGGCGGCGCCACGGCCGGCAACCAGGCGCCGAACGTGTCGATCACGAGCCCGGCCAACAACGCGACCTTCGCGACGCCGGCAAACATCACGATCAACGCCACCGCGACGGACGATGGCTCGATCGCCAACGTCGAGTTCTTCGCCAACGGCGCGCCGATTGGCAGCGACTCGACGAATCCCTACAGCGTGACGTGGAACAACGTGCCGGCCGGCACCTTCACGCTCACGGCGAAAGCCACCGACAACCTCGGCCTGAGCAGGACTTCCACGCCCGTGCAGATTGCGGTCACCGCGCCCGGCGGTCCGACGGCGCTCTATCTGCGCACGGACACCACGACACAGGGCAACTGGCTGCCGGATCTCTATGGCGACGACGGCTACAACGTGATCAACGACGCGGCGAGCTACCCCGCGTTTGCGCAAGTCACAGTGACCGGCCAGACCTCCTACACGTGGGCGACGTCGACGGCGGACGTGCGCGCGCTCCAGCGCGCGAACGGGTCGGGCCGTATCGCGGCGGCCTGGTACAACACGAACGCCTTTGACATCACCTTGAATCTGACCGATGGTCAGACTCACGACGTGGCCTTCTACGCGGTCGATTGGGACAGCTCCTCGCGGGCGCAGCGGTTCGACGTGTACGACACGATCGGCGGCACCCTGCTCGCCTCGCAGACCATGACCGGCTTCCACAACGGCCAGTACATCGTCTTCCGCCTGAGCGGCAACGTGCGGGTGCGCGTCACGAAGACCGCGGGGAACAACGCGGTCGTGAGCGGCTTGTTCTTCGACCGCTAAGACCTCGGGTTTCGTCGTCGAAAAGTCAGTAACAGTCGAGATGCCGCTCACGAAACCCGAGGTCTTTCCCCGCTTGTTTGCTAGTCCCTGACCTTAGTCTCCTCCACTCATAACCACGCGCCCGACCGGCCGGTCCAGACCAGCTGCCAGGGCACCCTCTTGACCTGCCAGATGTCAAGCAGAGGGCCGATCGGTGCTCCTGTGTAGTCATCCCCGGGGTTGCCTGATCTCGGTGCACGCGGAGACTTCGAGACATTCTGAAAACACGAGATCGCGAAAACAGGCCTAATTTTGCGATCAGCCCTTACAAAACTGCACTTTAGTGGTATCTGCTAAGCTAAGGGGCCTTTTTCCCAGGAGGCCCCGGTGAGGAGACCGAACGTCGCCCTTGTGCTCGTTGTCGCCGCGCTGGCGCTGGCGGGTGTGCACGCGGAGCAGAAGAAGCCCAATGCGTCCGCGTCCGGCCCTGTCATGGCGCCAGGTGAGATGCTCGTCCGATTCAGGCCGTCCACCAGTAGCGACCGCATCCATGGCGTTCTTGGCTCAAATGCGGCACGGATCCTTCACTGGTACAGCACGGTCGACGTCTATCACCTGCGGATCCCCAGCGGCCAGACCACCGATGGCGCGATGGCGCGTTTCCGAGCGCTGCCGGAGGTCCTTGCGGTTCAGCCGAACTACATCCGTCACGTCACGGCGGTCCCGAACGACCCGCTCTGGACCGCGGGCCAGCTCTGGGGCCTGTCCAAGATCCGGGCCAACGAGGTCTGGGACCGGATCACGACCGGCGATGCCTCAGTGGTCATCGCCGACCTCGACACCGGCGTGGAGTACAGCCACCCGGACCTCGCGCCGAACATGTGGCGCAACCCGGGCGAGGTTCCCGGCAACCGCATCGACGATGACAACAACGGCTACGTGGATGACGTGTACGGCATCGACGTCATCGACGCGAACGAGGCCGCCAACGGTCCGGAAGATCCGATGGACGATCACGGTCACGGGACGCATGTGGCCGGCACGATCGCCGGCGTCGGCAACAACAACACCGGCGTCGCGGGCGTGACCTGGAATTCGAAGATCCTCGCGTGCAAGTTCATCAACAGCAGCGGCGACGGGACCGACGCCGACGCTATCGCCTGCTTCGACTACATCGTCGCGCTCAAGCGGCGGGGCGTGAACATCCGCGTCAGCAACAACAGCTGGGGCTCGACCGACGGCCCGGCGCCGGTGCTGCAATGCGTGATCGACGCGGCGGGCGCAGCCGGAATCCTGAACGTCTTCGGCGCCGGCAACGAGACATCCGACAACGACGCGACGCCGTCATACCCGGCGAGCTTCTCGTCGTCGAGCATCGTCTCCGTGGCGGCGTCTGACTCGGGTGACAACCGATCGAGCTTCAGCAACTTCGGGGCAACAGCGGTGGATCTCGCTGCGCCGGGGTCCGGCATCAACAGCACGTTCCTCAACGGCGGATACGCCTCCTCGTCGGGCACCAGCATGGCGGCCGCGCACGTCACCGGCGCCGCGGCGCTGCTCGCCGGGCTCGACCCGTCGCTCACGGTCGATGCGCTGAAGGCGCTGCTGCTGGACAACGTCGACGTGCTTCCGCAGTGGCAGGGCGCCGTTGCGTCCGGCGGCCGGCTGAATCTGTTCAAGGCCGCGTCGAAGCTGGCCCCCCCGCCGGCGGGTACGACGGCAGAGTACGTCACAACCGATTCGACGACCCATGGTGCGTGGTTTCTCAACTACGGCGTCGACGGGTATGCCATCAACGGCGACGCCTTCAACTATCCGTCGTACGTCCAGGTCTCGATCACCGGCGCCAGCAGCTTCACGTGGGCCGATCCGACGACCGAGCTGAGGGCGCTGCGAAAGGCCACCGGGCCGGGACGGCTGGCGGCCGCCTGGTTCGGCAACACGCTCGGGTTCCAGTTCCAATTCAACGACGGCCAGACCCATGACGTCGCGTTCTACGTGCTCGACTGGGACACGTCCGCGCGCATCGAGAAGTTCGACATCCTTGACGGCAACAACACGAGTCAAGTGCTCGCGACGCAGACCGTGAGCGGGTTCCACGACGGCCAGTACATCGTCTGGCGGCTGAGCGGCAACGTCATCGTCAGGGTCACGAAGCTCGCGGGCGACAACGCCGTCGTGAACGGCATCTTCTTCGGGGGCCAGGCCGCCACCAATCAGCCGCCGACGGTCGCGATCACGAACCCGCTCAACAACGCGAGCGTCGCCGCGCCGGCGTCGATCACCGTCAGCGCAGACGCCGCGGACGACGTCGGGGTCCAACAAGTGCAGTTCTTTGCGAACGGCAGTCCGATCGGCACGGACACGACGAGCCCGTACAGCATCAACTGGAGCAACGTCGGCGCCGGAACGTACAGCGTCACGGCGACGGTGACGGACATCCTGGGGCTCACGACGGATTCGGCGCCGGTGCAGGTCACGGTGACCAACGGCGGCGGGACGAGCGCGCAGTTCCTCTGGACCGATACGACGGTCGGGGGCAACTGGATCGGCGTCTACGGCAGCGACGGCTACAACGTCATCAACGACAGCATGAGCCTTCCTGCCTACGCGCAGGTGACACAGAGCGGCGGATCGTCCTTCACCTGGAGCACCACGACGACGGAGACGCGGGCCCTGCAGCGTGGCAGCGGCACGGGCCGGATTGCGGCGGCGTGGTTCAACAACAGCTCCTTCGACATCACGGTGAACCTGACCGACGGCCAGGCGCATGACGTGGCGTTGTACGCGTTGGACTGGGACAGCTTCACGCGCGCGCAACGGTTCGACGTCTTCGACGCCAGCACGAACACGCTGCTCGCGACACAGACCATCTCGGGGTTCCACAACGGTGTGTACACGGTCTGGCGCCTGAGCGGGAGCGTCCGCATTCACGTGACGCGCACCGCCGGCAACAACGCCGTCGTCAACGGTCTGTTCTTCAGGTAAGGCCATGACCACCGATGGCATAGCGACGGATGACTGGGCACGCGTGAAGGCGTGCGCGGTCGAGTTGTTCTACGCCCTGGACAGTGACCAGGAGATGGAGTGCCGTCTCCAGCTCCTGCACTGTCTGGACGAGCTGGAGACGAAATACGGCGCGCTGCCGAGCCTCGTGGCCACGCGCACCGATTTCACGAAGGACACGTCCACGAGGGAAGCGCTGCTGCTTCGCGCGTATTCCCTCGCCCGCGCGCTCGGCGACGGCAGCAACGCGCTGCACGTCGCGCACGCCCTGGCGACGCTGTACATCAACGATCTGACGAGATGCATCGAAGCCAGTCGATGGCTGGTTCGTCTCAACAAGCACATCCTCGAGCAGCAGGACGCGTGGTACGCCGCGGAGCTCGAGCGTCTCCTCGATCGGTTTCGACTTCTTCACAACGGAGCCAGCGCCGGCCGTTAGAGCGGCTTCGACTTCGGTGTAACGGCGGTGGTGGGGCAGCGCAGCTCAATCAACTCTCAGGACGTTGACCGGATCCACGCGGCTGGCCCGCCTCGCCGGACCGAGGCTCGCGAGGACGACTACCGCCGCGAGCGCGAGCGTGGCGGCGATGTAGACGGCCGTGTCGAGCGGCGTAATGCCGAAGAGGCGGCTCTTCACGAACTGGGACCCGAGGCCGGCGAGGATGAGACCCAACGGCGCGCCGATCGCGATGACGAACAGCGCCGTCCTCAAGACCAGCACGATGACCTGGCCTGGCGTGGCGCCGAGCGCCAGCCTGATTCCGAACTCACGCCTCCGATCGGCGGCGATTTGCGCGACGAGACCGTGAATGCCCACGGCGGCCAGGAGGAACCCGAGTCCGGCGAGGACACCAAGCGCCCAGGCATTGACGCGCTGTTGTGCCAGCTGCTGATCGAGGATCCCGGTCATCGTCTGATCGCGCGCGACTGGAAGCGCCGGATCGAGCCTCGAGACCTCGGCCTCGACGAGCCGCGTGACTTCCGCCGGCGGGCGCGACGATCGCACGATGAGCACCTGATTCACCGAAGTCGCCGCGCCGCCAAACGGCAGGTAGACGAGATGCTCGATCGGGCGCGACGGACTGCCCCACCGCACGTCGGAGACCACGCCGATGACCGGGGCGTCGTGTCGTGGCAGCCCGCCCTGCGCCGGGAACGTCACCAGCCGTCCCACCGCGTTCGTCGTGCCGTACAGCCGCTGCGCGAGGGACGCGCTGATCACGACACCAGGCTCCACGCCGGTGATGTACGTTTCGGCGTCCGTGAACGTTCGTCCGGCGATGATCTGCATCCCTATCGCCCGGAAATAGGCCGGCGTGACTTCGTTGGACAGCACTCTCAGCGCCGCTTGAAACGCTTCGCGGTTCGGCTTGCCGATGGTGCTCGCCGCTTCGGCCGGCGGCAGCACCCGCAACCCGTACGTCACGCCTTCGACCGGAACGAGGTTCGCCGCCGCGACTGCCTCGACGCCCGGCGCGTGAGGCAGCCGCTCGAGGAGGTCACGGTAGAACTGCATCGTCCGTTCAGGTGTGTACGCCTGCCCTCGCGAGGCGAACCTGAACGTGCTGACGCCGCGCGGGTCGATTCCGAGATCGACGTGCCTCAGGTTACGCAGAGTCTGGATGAAGAGGAGCGCGCCCACCAGCAGCATCAGCGACAACGCCAGCTGCACGACCGCGAGACTCGTGCGCAGTCGGGCGGTCGATCGCGTCGCCGATCGCGAGGTCCGGGAGAGATCGCCCGTGAGCGTTGTGCGCGCGGCAATACGCGCGGGCGCCGCGCTCAGCAGGATGCCGACGCCGGCGGCCATGGCGATCGCGATCGCCAGCAGCCGCCAGTCGATTGCAATTTCGAAGCGGCCGATGCCCGGAACCATCGCGCCATCGAGCCACGTCTTGCCGGCGACGGCGATGCCGAGACCGGCGAGGGCGCCAAGCCCGGACACGAGGACGCTTTCGGCCAGCTGCAACCGGACCAGCCGGCCGCCGGACGCGCCGAGCGCGCGGCGTACGGCAGCTTCCTGCCCGCGCGTCACGCTGCGGAACACGAACAGATTGGCCATGTTGGCGGCGCCGAGCACCACCAGGAGCGCACCGATGCCGAGCAAGAGGCGCGTGAAGCTCCAGCCGATTCCACGCGCGAACGGATCGAGGCCCGCTTCCGGGAACAGCGTCGGTTGAACCGTCCGGTACTTCTCGGTGTCCGGCGTCTCACGGTCTCCAAGCGCGCGCGCCGCCGCGCGCAGCTCCGCGTCGGCCTGGTCGAACGTCGCGCCAGGCGACAGGCGCACCAGGAAGTCCGAGAACGGCCCGCGGTCGGGCCCGTACGCCTGACTCCCTGGTGGAAAGTGATTGACGCGCGGTGACGTCAACCCCGGCAGCCACAGGTCGGCCGGCCGTCCGAGCACGCTTCCACGAAACGACGGCGACGTGACGCCGACGACCTGAAACGCGAGCCCGTTCACGCGAACGATTCGTCCGACAGCGCTTTTGTCGGGAAACAGCGATCGCGCCAGATCCCCGGACAGCACGACCACGGACTCGCCGCCGGGGCTCCGATCTTCTTCCGGCCTGAAGCCCCGCCCTTCCTGGAAGCGGACGCCCAGCACGTCGAAGAAATTCGCCATCACGAACCAGCCGGCGACGACCCGCGGCGCGGCGGTCTCGAGCGCAAGATTGACCGACGACGACGTGTGTCCCGTGATGGCGTCAATCGTCGTGAACCGCGCGCGCATGTCGGCCAGATGCGCGTACGACACGCGTGAAGGGCTGAAGCTTCCCTCCTCCGACCAGGTGCCGAACCAGACGACTGCCATCCGTT
>JBLNGH010000414.1:0-15430 GCA_050264575.1 Acidobacteriota bacterium
GAGCGTTTCGAACGACAGCCGCCGCAGCCGGTTGTCGGCGTCGAAGAACAGGTCGACGTCGGGCCGCTCGGGCCGTGAGACGCGAAGGACGTCGAGCCCATCCGAGGATTTGGACTGCATCTCGAGACGCACGGCATAGTCGCGCAACGGCAGAATCCGCATCAGGGAATAGAGATAGAACTCGTCGCGTTCGTTCTCGAGCTGCTCCGCCGAGATCTGCACGCGCTCGTTCTTCACGATCGCCCATCCCTGGCGGCCGTTGATGACGAGCGTCCGCGCCGACTCGGGAGGATCTCCCGCCGGACGAGTTTCGACGATGGCCCTGTCGGGCGGATCGACGTTCCAGGTGCCGACAATCGTCGTCGTCTTTCCCTGAACGTAGATATTGGCCTCGCCGGTCCAGGTGAATGCGGGGTAGTTCTTGAGCGCCTGCTCGCCGCCGGCCGCCTCGACCGCGCGATCGACGAGGGCGGCTTCCGGGGTCTTGCTCGCCGGCGCGACGAGCTGATTGCCGGGAACCGTGGCAAGAAGGGCTGAAATGCCGAACAGAATGGTGATTCGCATAGGGTCGTCGGGTCTTTTACACTTGGGCTTGTGACCTCACTTTTCGTCCGGATGGCCGAGCTGGAACAGGCCCGCCAGCCTTTTGCGCTGGCGACGGTCGTCCGGACCCAGGGCAGCACGCCGCAGGTCGTGGGCGCCAAGCTGGTCGTTACAGATGACGATGCGCGCGGCCGTGCGGTCGGGACCCTGGGCGGCGGATGCGTCGAGGCGGACGCGATTCTCGCCGCCCGGCAGGTCATGCGCGACGGCGGGCGGCTGCTGCGCGCCTACGAGTTGACCGAACAGCTCGCCTGGAACACGGGACTCGTCTGCGGCGGCACGATGTGGATCCTGGCGGAGCGCGGAGAGGATGCGCTGTCAGTGGGCGGACAATCGGTGCTCGGCGATCTCGTGCGCGCGTCGTCCGGTGGTCCGCCGCTCGCGATTGCCACGCTGCTGCATCGTCAGGGGCGCGTCGTCGATTACCTGGGCAGAGTATTCGTCGATGCCGCCGGCTCGACGCTGGCCGGCAGCCTGGGCGACGCGGCGCTCGACGAGCGCGCCGCGGTCGCAGCGACGGCGCAGTTGCCGCACGCGACGCCGCGCCTCGTCGCGCTGGACGACGATCATGATTTGCTCGTCGATCCCGTGGCCGGACGGCCGCAGCTCGTCGTCGCCGGAGGCGGCCACGTCGCGCTCGCGATCGCGCGGCAGGCGATGCTCCTCGATTTCGACGTCACCATTCTCGAGGACCGCCCCGAGTTTGCCGATCCGCAGCGCTTTGGCGGCGCGCGCGTCATTCAGGGCGACGTGCCGGCGACCATCGTCTCGCTCGAGTACAGCTGGTCCAGCTACATCGTCGTCGCGACACGCGGTCACAAGCTGGATGGCGACTGCATCCTTGCCGCCGTGAAAACACCGGCCAAGTACATTGGTCTGCTCGGAAGCCGTCGAAAGACGGTGCTGATTGCGGAGATGCTTCGTGAAGCGGGCGTCGACGAATCGCGCATTCACGCCATTCACGCGCCCGTCGGTCTCGATCTCGGAGGCCGCACACCGGCGGAGATCGCGCTCTCGGTGATGGCTGAGATCACGGCCGAGCGGTATCGAGGATCGGCACAGCCGCTCGCGTATTCAACGCCCACTGAAATCCCAAAAGGAAAGACATGAAGCTCATGTCTTTCTTTTTGGCCTTCCAGACGCTCACCAGGGTTCAGCGCGCGGATTTGTCGCTACCTAATCATTAAGTCCGCCGATGGTCGCGGATTTGGGAACCAATCCGCGCTACGTCGTGTTTCTCAACCTCGCGGCGGGCCATCCGCCGTTCGAGCATCCCCCGCGCGAACCAGATGATCGCGGCGATGCCGACGACCAGCATCGTCCAGCGAACTGCGGCGGCGAAGAAGGCGGCATCGAGCACGGGCCACTCGTACGCGCCTAACTGCCTGCCGCGATCGATCATCCAGTGCCAGGCGGTGTGCGCCACGAGCGCAGAGATGATGATGCCGCCGATGCGCTCGTGAACAACGTACCGGAAGAGCACGAACAGCAGCGGCATTGTCACGCCCAGGACGAGCAACTGGCCGAGCTCGACGCCCAGGTTGAACGAGAGCAGCGACGTCAACAGGTGGCTGCCGGCGAACTGCAGCGTCTCCCGGAGCGCGAACGAAAACCCGAAGCCGTGTACCAGTCCGAACGCGAACGTGATCATCCAGCGGCGGCGGAGCGCCCGCGCCTCTGGGGGCGGGACCCCAGGCGCATTGAAATTGAAGAAGACAACGACGTTCTCCAGCGCCATGTAGACGATCGACATCGCGATGAGCGTCTCGATGAGCGGCGGGAACCACAACGCGTCGGGTCCGAGGTTGAATGCCGACGCGATCAGGGTGATCGAGTGCGCCACCGTGAACGACGTGACGATGAGCACGAGCTGGCCGAGGCGGCGGAACGGGATGACGAGACAGAGCAGGAAGAGGAGATGATCGATGCCGTCGAGGATGTGCTCGAATCCGAGCTTCACGAACCGCAGCGCGGACTGATGCCAGCGCGGGTCGAGCCTGACGAGACCGGGATCACCTGTGTACTCGAAGGCGCGTACGGATCCATCGGGCGGCAGAAACCGCAGGACGGTCACCGTGCGGATTCCCAGCCGCGCCAGCTCCGAGTGAAACGAGAATTCGGCGTTCGGCGATGAGATGGAGTAGTCGTAGAGCACGTCGAGGAGCGTCTGGTTCCACGGCAGCTCCGTGGCGTCGGGAAGCGGCGAACGCGTGACGTGTGAAAGCGCCGATTCGAAGGAAATGAACGACCGGTCGGAGGGGAGAGAGAGCTGGGTGGCCACGAGCGTGGGAGCGGCCAGCCGCGTCGGCCCCTCGTAAATCGCCAGGCTGTTTGCGATCCAGAGCTTCGCCGCGTCAGCAAGGAGCGGACGCGCCCGCGCGAAATCGAGGTACCCGGGACCTCGCTGAGGGAATTCGACGTCGCGCATCGAGCCGAGCGGCACGCGGACGAGCACACGGAGCCGATTGCCGTCGGGCTTGATCAGCATCTGGATCAGTACATCGGTGGGGATATCGTGCGCGGCTGGCGCGGGCATGAAGGTCATGAAGAGCGTGAAGGTCATGAAGAAGAGCAGGCTCGTCGGGATCCTCCGCTGGAGCAGCGTGTCTTTCGCGGATACTCCCGCCCCCTTCATGTCCTTCAGGGCCGTCATGACCTTCATGCTTCCGAAGGAAGTATACTGGCGCCCTTCCGAGAGGAATTTAACGGCCGGCGTGATCCGATTGTGAAGGTGAGGCGTATGAAGCGGACCCACATCGTCTTCATTGGCGCGATCTGCGTGCTCGCGGCCGGCGCGGCCGCGGGCCTCGTCGAGCGCGGCGTCGCAGCCCAGACGCGCGGCGGCGTTCGAGCGCCCACGTTTCAAGTTGATCCCTTGTGGCCGAAGCCGCTGCCGAATCACTGGATTCTCGGCTCCGTGACCGGCGTCGCTCTGGATGCGAAAGAGCACGTCTGGATCGTGCATCGCGGACTCGACTCGCTCACCGTGCGAACCGAAGCCGGACTCGCGCTCACGCCTCCGGGATCCGAGGTTTGTTGCGCACCGGCCCCTCAGGTTCTTCACTTCGATCCGGCCGGCAATCTCGTCGGCCACTGGGGCGGACCCGGGCAAGGATTCGATTGGCCCGTGTCGCCGGGCGGAATCGCGGTCGACGGCAAAGGGAACGTGTGGATCGCAGCAGCGGGAGTCGATCCTCCGGCGCCGGGTCGGGGGCGCGGCGCGCCGGCTGAAGAAGGCGCCGAACCCGCACGTGGTGGTCAGGCTGGAGCCGGGCGTGCTGCGGGCGGCGCCGCAGGTGGCGCGGCTGGCGGCGCCGCAGGTGGTGCGGCAGGTGCGGCAGGCGGTGCAGCCGCGGGTGCTGCCGGCGGCGCAGCGCAAGGCGGAGGTCAGGGGCGCGGCGGCGGACGTGGCGGCGGTCAGGCGGCTCCACCTCGCCCAGCCGACGCGCAGGTGCTGAAGTTCTCGAGCGACGGGAAGTTCCTCCTGCAGATCGGTCAGGCGGGCAAGCCCGGAGACGCCGCCAGCACGACGGGCCTCAACCGTCCTGCCAGCGTCGAAGTGGATCTCGCCGCGAACGAGGTGTACGTCGCCGACGGCGCGGCCAACCGGCGCATCGTCGTCTTCGACGCGAACACGGGCGCGTACAAGCGCCACTGGGGCGCGTACGGCGCCAAGCCCGACGATTCACAGATGGGCGCGTACGATCCGAACGCGGCGCCGGCGAAGCAGTTCCGTTCGCCGAGTTGCGTGCGTCTTGCCAAGGACGGCTCCGTCTACGTCTGCGATCGCCAGAACGATCGCATCCAGGTCTTCAAGAAGGACGGCACGTTCGTCAAGGAAGGTTTTGTCTCAAAGACGACGATGGGGAATGGATCGGTGTGGGACATCGCGTTCTCGAACGATCCGCAGCAGCAGTTCCTGTACGTTGCCGACGGGCAGGATCAAAAAGTCTTCATCCTGCGGCGCGACACGCTGGAAACGGTCGGGACGATCGGCGACGGCGGGCGCTGGCCCGGATACTTCTACGGCGTCGGCAGCGTCGTCGTCGACTCGAAGGGCAACGTCTACACGGGCGAGACGTTCGAAGGCAAACGCGTTCAGAAGTTCGCACGCAAGTAGGGAACGGGTGTAGGGCGACCCTTCAGGGTCGCCACATGCGCCGGGCCTGAAGGCCCGGCCTACATCGGAGAGACGATGAATATCAGGATGTCAGTCGGCGCGATCCTTCTTGCAGTACTCGGCGTGCTGGCCGTGAGCGAGCGTGTGCTCGAGCGTTCGGCCTCGGCGCAGGCCAAGGACCTGGTGCAGGCGCCGAAATTCGAAGTCGATCCGGCGTTCCCGAAGCCGCTCCCGAACAACTGGCTGCTCGGACAGGCGATCGGCGTCGGCGTCGACGCGCAGGATCACGTGTGGATCGTCCACCGGCAGGATTCGCTGTCGGCCAACGAGACGGCCGCCGAGCAGAATCCGCCGGCCGGATCGTGCTGCCGCCGCGCGCCGCCGATTCTCGAGTTCGATCAGCAGGGCAACCTGCTTCGCCACTGGGGCGGTCCCGGCCAGGGCTATGACTGGCCGAACTCCAACCACGGCATCACGATCGACCACAAAGGGAACGTGTGGATCGGCGGTAACGTCGGCAGCGACGGCCATGTTCTGAAGTTCACGCAGGACGGCAAGTTCATCGCCCAGTTCGGCAAGCCGGCAACGACCGAAAATGGTGCAAAGCCGTTAGTTCCCCAGGGCGCCCCTGCCTGGGGCAGCAACAACACGGAGAACTTCGGGCGCGTCGCCAAGATCTTCGTCGACCCGAAGGAGAACGAGGCGTACATCGCCGACGGCTACGGCAACAAGCGCGTGGCCGTCATCGACGCGGACACCGGGAAGTTCAAGCGGTACTGGGGCGCCTACGGCAACAAGCCGGACGACACGAATTTCGGTACGTACAATCCGGACGCGCCGCCGCTTCAACAGTTCCGCTCTCCCGTGCACTGCGCGGAGTTGTCGAACGACGGCTTCGTGTACGTCTGCGACCGGCCGAACGACCGCATCCAGGTATTCACGAAGGAAGGCAAGTTCGTCAAGGAGCAATGGGTCGCAAAGAGGACGCTCGGCGACGGCTCCACGTGGGACATCGCGTTCTCGAAGGACCCGCAGCAGAAATACATCTTCCTCGCCGACGGCAAGAACGAGAAGGTCTACATCATGCTCCGCGACACGCTCGAGATCGTGTCGAGCTTCGGCGACGGCGGCCGCCAGCCCGGTCAGTTCTTCGCCGTCCACAGCATCGCCATCGACTCGAAAGGCAACCTCTTCACCACCGAGACGTACGAAGGGCGCCGCCTGCAGAAATTCGTCTACAAAGGGATCGCCAACGTCCCCCGCGACCAGGGCGTAGTTTGGCCCGGTAAGTAGGGAACTTCGAAGTTCGAACTTCGAAGTTCGCGAAGCGGTACGTAACAGTCTCTCGTCCGGCCTTCAGTACCCCGGCAGATCGAGGGTCCCACCCTTGGTCTTTCTACTTGGAGGCCTTTTTATGCGGGCACGACTCATGGTGGTGGCCGCGTTCGCGGTTGGCGTGGCCTCGTGCGGCGGAGATTCCCCGTCGAGACCGTCCGGGGTTCCTCCCCCTGTGTCCCGGGTTCTTGTCAGCGGCCCAACACAAGTTGCGCCGGGTGGAACGGCCAGTTTCACGGCCATTGCGACCTACACGGACGGGTCGACCCAGGACGTAACCCTGAGCGCAAACTGGAGCGCGTTTCCAGCCGGCGTCGTACGTCTGACGAATCCTGGGCAGTTCGACGTCCTGACGGCGGGGGAGACGAGGATCCAGGCCTCCTTCCGGGGCACTTCTTCGGGATTGCCGCTGCTGGCGCTGGCGGCTGGCACGTTCAAGTTGTCCGGAACCGTCAGGGACGCGAGCGGTGTCGTCGAAGCGGTTGTGGTGGAAGCGAGGTTTGGCGGCGGCTCGAAGAGCTTCACGACGTCCCGCGACGGGAAGTACGCGTTTTACGGGGTTGCCGGCGCTGTCGAGCTGCTTGCGTCCGCGCGCGGCTATGACCCGGCGGATATGACGTTCTCCGTCAGCGAAAACACGGTTCGCGACGTCAGTCTGACGACGACGGCGACGCCACTCAACCTTGCCGGCAGCTGGACGCTTTCACTGTCGGCATCGTCGCCGTGCAGCGACTCGTGGCCCGAGACGATCCGTCACCGTGAGGAGCCGACGGACATCACGGAGAACGGCACGCGACTGACCTTCAAATTCACCAGTCCGACCTTCCAACCAGCGTTCGCCGGCATTTCAGGGCGGATCGCGGGTTCGGAATTCTCAATGGCAATCGACTTCGACGACTACTACCTCGACTACGGCTTGCTCGAACGGCCGAGTCCGACGGACTGGGTTGGCGTGTTCGGGACCGGCGAGGGAACCGGCGATCAATCGACAATCAGCGGCACCTTCAACGGCCGGTTCGATTACTACATTACGCAGGCGAGCGCACGGTTTCTGACGGGTGTGCCGAAGAGCTGCGCCGCAAATCCGGAGTTCACCCTCCGACGCCAATAACGGACTCCCATTCGGAGGCTCTGTATGCGAGCACGCTCCCTGCTCCTGGCCATTGCGGTCGCTGCCGTATTCGTGGCGTGCGGCGGCGACGATGGACCGTCGCCGCCTACGGTGCCGACGCTGTTCGGACCGCCGACCAAGATTGAAATCGCCGGATCAACAGCCCTCACGACCGTAGGTCAGCAGAGCCAGTTGACGGCCAACGCGACCTTTTCCAACGGCCAGACGAGAAACGTGAGCAGCCAGGCGCAATGGCAAGTCTCGAATCCGGCGGTTGCCACCATATCTGCCACCGGACTGCTGCGCGCGCTGGCGCTCGGCGAGACCCAGGTGACGGCGACGTTCCGGAACATCACGAGCGGTCCGGCCACCGTGTCGATCAAGACACCGGCAACGGTGACACGGCTCACCATTACCGGTCCGGCCAGAGTCGCGCCGGGCGCGACCGAACAGTACACCGCGACCGCGGACTACTCGGATGGGACGACGAGCGAAGTCACCTCGAGGGCGAACTGGTCCGCCTTCCCGACGACTGTTCTCCAGCACCTCGGCGGCGGGCGGTTCCGGGGTGTGGCCGCGGGAGAAGCCAGCATGTTTGCGTCCTTGTCGCCACGCGGCTCGAGTTTTCAGGTTCTGGTTCTGCCGCCCGACACGTTCAAGTTGTCGGGCACGATGAGGGATACCAGCGGTACTCTCGAGAACATCCTCGTCGAGGTGATTTCCGGGACCGGAACCGGACTGAAAACGAAGTCAGACCCGGGTGGCCGGTATGCGCTGTACGGCGTTGCCGGATCCGTTCAGCTTCGCGCGTCAGCACCGGGATATGACACGCAGGAGGCGACGGTCGCGGTGAACAGTAACGCGACACGCGATTTCAGCCTCACCACGTCGAGCCAGTCGAGCAATGTCGCGGGGAATTGGACGCTCGCGCTCAAGACCTCGTCTGCCTGCAGCGCCACATGGCCGCAAGTCGCCCGCGAGCGCGAGATTCCCACCACCATCACGCAGCAAGGCACCCGGCTGACGTTCACTTTTGGCGGCTCGGCGGTTCGGCAGGGGTTCTCGTTCTCGGGCTCCAGCTCGGGACGGATCGCGTCAAACGCGTTTCAGATGATTCTCTACTTTGACGACTACTACGTCGTCTACGGGATCCTCGATCGACCGACGCCCACCGACTGGGTCGGGATTTACGGGACGGCTGAAGGCACGGTGACCAGTCCGACCTCGATCAGCGGCAGCTTTGCCGGCACGTTCGACTACTACGCCACCGCGGCGAGCGCGACATTTCCGACCGGCGCGGCCCGCTCATGTGCGATCGATCCGTTCTTCGAGCTTCGCCGGTGAAGAAGGAGGCTGTGTATGCGTACACGCTTTCTCGTCATGGCCACTGCGCTGGCACTGGGCATCGTCGCGTGCGGTGACGACAATGGCCCGTCATCGCCAGCCGGCCCCTCGGTGTTCATCGGATCGCCAAAGAGCCTTCAGATCACCGGCAATCTCACCCTTGCCGCCGTGGGCCAGACGAGCCAGTTGACGGCCACGGCGACCTTCGTGAACGGCGAAACGAAGAACGTGACCCCACAGGCAAAATGGGAGGTGACCAATTCGGCGGTCGCGACGATTACCGAACGCGGTCTCCTTCGCGCCGTCGCCGTCGGTGAGGCCCAGGTGACGGCGTCCTTTCGGAGCGTAACCAGCAGCGCCGTGACCGTGAAAGTCCCGCCAGCCGCCACCAAGCTTGTGGTCACCGGGCCAGCCCAGATGGCCTCCGGCACCACCGAACAATTCACCGCCACGCAGCAGCTCTCGGACGGCTCGACGCGAGACGTGTCGGCCACGGCCTCATGGTCGACCAGCAATTCATCGCTGCTCAACCATCTGGGCGCAGGCCGGTTCGAGGCCCGCGGCGCCGGCGAGACTACCGCACGCGCGTCAGCAGACCGTCTATCTGCGTCGAGCCCGACGGTGCTGATTCTGCCTTCGGGAACGTTCAAGTTGAGCGGAACGGTGAGGGATGCCGGAGGCGAGCTGGCGGACGCCATCGTCGAATTGGTGTCCGGGCCGGGCGCCCCGCAGAAGAAAACGACGTCCTCCGACGGGAAGTACGCGTTTTACGGTGTGGCGGGTGGGGTTCGCATGCGCGTGTCGGCGATTGGTTACGACAATCAGGAAACTGACGTCACCGTGACCAGCGGAGCCGTCCGCGATTTCATGCTCACGACCACGAAGCCGGTTGTCGACGTCAGCGGAACCTGGACAATGCGCGTGTCGGCGAAATCCGGCTGCACGAGCTCGTGGCCCGAGATTCTGCGGCAGCACGAAGTCACCGCAACGATTGCGCAAAAAGCCACCCGGCTGACCGTCAAGTTTTCCGGCGCGTCAGTGCAGGCGAGTTTCGAGAGTACCGGAACTATTATTGGGGATAACTTCGGGATCTCGATTTACGGAGACTATTACTACTACCGCGCGTACTCCCTGCTCGTTCGCCCGACGCCAACCGACTGGGTCGGGATTTATGGGACGATCACGGGTACGGCCAGCCCGTCCGTCGTGACCGGCCGCTTCTCCGGTTACTTCGATTACTACATCACGCCTGCGAATGCGACCTTCCCGAGTGGTGTCGCGCGTTTCTGTCCGGCGGATCTCGAGTTGGACTTTCGTCGATAATGGCTGCCGTTCGAGAATGATCGGAGACCTGTGAAGCTCCGCCGCGCCGGGCTCATCGTGCTGTCGCTCGTCACCGCGGCGGTGATGTGGATCGGCTTGCGCTTCGTCGCCACATCCCCGCGTCCCGCGAGTCTCATTCTGATCACGCTCGACACCACGCGAGCCGATCATCTGCCGCCATATGACGGCGAAGGATCGCTGCCGGCGATCGAGCAGCTCGCGCGCGAAAGCGTCGTCTTCGACCAGGTGATCTCACCGGTGCCGCTGACGCTGCCGTCACACAGCAGCCTGTTCACCGGCCGGATTCCGCCGGCGCACGATGTTCGCGTGAACGCGACGACGCTCGGGCCCGGTCTTCCGACGCTCGCCGAATTGTTGCGCGGCGCGGGATACCGCACCGCGGCGTTCGTCGGCTCGGTCGTCCTCGATTCCGATCGGGGCCTCGGGCGCGGCTTCGACGTCTATCGCGACGTCAACGACGCCGCCGGCGCGCGCCGTTTGCGCCGGCCCGCCAACGAGGTGATCGACGACGCGATCGGCTGGCTGGCGGCGTCGGACCAGTCGCCGTTTTTCATGTGGGTGCACTTGTTCGACGCCCACGCGCCGTACCTGGTGCCTGAGTCGTTCGAGGGCGGCAATTCGTATGGCGCCGCGCTGGCGTTCATGGATTCGCAAATCGCCCGGCTCGTCGCCGCGCTCGACGGCCGGCGGATGCTCGATCGCACCGCGATGATCGTCACGGCCGATCACGGCGAATCCCTCGGCGAGCACGGCGAGCGCGGACACGGCATCTTCGTGTACGAGGCCTCGCTCCGCGTGCCGCTCATCGTGCGCTGGCCTGGGGTCGCGCCGCGGCGGGTGCCGCAGCTCGTGCAGCTCATCGACGTCGCGCCCACCGTGCTGGCGCTCGAAGGGGTGGCAGCGCCGCCGATGGACGGCGTCAATCTCGTTCCGGCGTTGCGCGGTGCCGCGCCGCCGGATCGCAACGGCTACGCCGAGTCGATGTACCCGCTGCAGTACGGCTGGAGCGCGCTGCGGACGGTCCGCGCCGGACGCTTCAAAGTGATCGAGGCGCCGCGCCCGGAGCTCTACGATCTGAACGCCGATCCCCACGAGCTGCAGAACGTCTTCGAGACGCGCGCGGCCGACGCCCAGACGCTGCTCGCCGTCCTTCGCACATTCGGTCCTGCGGACAGCCGCCCGGATGTGTCAGAGCGGCCGGACGTACGCGAGCGGCTGGCGTCGCTCGGCTACGTGAACTCGTCCGTCAAGCCACCACCGGGTCCGCCGGCGATGTGGGCGGATCCGAAAGACAAGATCGAGGACTACAACAAGATTACCGAGCAGCGGATGCAACGGGCTCGATAATGCTCTGTACCATCTGAAATCTGATATCGGGGAATCGGTAATCTAATCTGGAAACCGCAATCGGGGAATCGGTAATCTATCGGGGAATCTGAAATCTATCGGGCAACCTCGCAATCTGAAATCCACGATCTGGGAATCTGACGATTCTCGATGGATTCAGATTGACGATAGATTTCAGATTCCCCGATAGATTCCAGATTGCCGATTGTCAGATTGCGGATGGCCGATTGCAGATTCCCAGATTGCAGATTTCAGATAGACGCATCTTCATTCTCACACTACTGCTCCGGCTGGCGGGCGCGTTCACGTCGACAGCTTTCCTGGCGATGTTTCTGCCGGTCGACTGGATGGCGGCGATCCATCGCGCCGCCGGCCTCGGCGAGCTTCCGCGAGCCCCCGTGGTGGACTACCTGGCGAGATCGGTCGCCGCCTTTTACGGATTCCACGGCGTGCTCCTGCTGATCATCTCCACGAACGTGGTGCATTACCGGGGTCTCGTCTGGTTCGTCGCCGCGTTGAACGTCGTATTCGGCGTGATCCTGCTCGTGATCGATCTTCACGCCGGGATGCCGCTCGTCTGGACGATGTTCGAAGGGCCGTCTATCATCGTGTTCGGTATGATCATCGGCCTGCTGAATCAATCGTTGGTCTCACGGGGATCCCCGGCCCCGCGTTGAGAGACCGTGATCCAGGAGCGGAACCCGGTTCCTTGAACCAGAACCCGCAGACCAATCCGAACCTCGCGCGTGACATCCTGCTGCCGGACGGCCGCCTGCTCGGCTACGCGGAGTTCGGCAAGCCGGACGGTCATCCCGTGCTGTATTTTCACGGCGCGCCCTCGTCGCGTCTCGAGCCCATGCTCGTTGGCGACGAGGCGTGGGCGAACGCCGGCCTGCGCGTGATTGCCCCCGATCGCCCCGGCATGGGGCGATCGAACTTTCAACCCAATCGCCTGTTCACCCACTGGCCGCGCGACGTCGTCGCGCTGGCCGATGCGCTCGGGCTCGATCGCTTTGCGGTGCTCGGCATGTCGGGCGGCGGCGCGTACGTCGCGGTCTGCGCCGCGACGATTCCGGAGCGGCTCGGCGCCGCGGCCATCGTCTCGGGCGGCTGGCCGATGCGCTGGCCGAACGCGAGGCGCGGGCTGCCGGTGCCGAACCAGGTGACCTGGATTCTCGCGACGCGTGCACCGGTCCTGCTGCACCCGCTGCTCCTGGCGATGCGCGCCGGCTCGAAGAGCCACGAAGATCGCGAGCTTCGTCACCTCGCGGCGCGCGTGCCGCCGGCCGACTACGTGGCGTTCCGCGAGCCCGGGCGCTGGCTCGCGTTCGCCGAGAGCCTGCGCGAGTCGATGCGGCAGGGAACGCGCGGGCCTGCGCGCGACCTGCGCTTGTACGGGCGCGACTTTGGATTCAAGTTCGACGAGGTCCGCGTGCCGATCACGCTCTTTCACGGCGAGCAGGATGCGAACGTGCCGATCGCCCTCGCGCGCCGCGGCGCCGCCTACTTACCGGGCGCGAAGCTCATCACGTATCCCGACGATGCGCATCTCTCGACGCTCTGCAATCACGTCGACGAGATTGCTAAGGTCCTCAAATCGGCTGCGGGTCACAAGCACACATGAAGTTCATGAAGGACGTGAAGGACATGAAGAAAGACTTTCAAAGAAAGTTCTTCAAAGAAGTTCTTCAAAAAGTTGTTCAAGAAAGCTCTTCTTCAAGACCTTCATTTCCTTCATGTCCTTCATGTGTGCTTGTGGCGTCCAAACACAAAGGGCGCGCCGAAGCGCGCCCTTGTGTTTGTCCCGAGCCGTAAGCCTTGACCTTCGAGGCTCCGAGCCTCCGAGGCTCCCAGCCTCCTCTTACGCCGCGTTCGCCGACGCCTTGCCGAGGACTTCGCCGAAGACCTGAACGGCCTTCTGCATCTCGGCCATGGTGCCGAACGAAATCCGGCAGTGCGTCTTTTCGAACGGCGGGAAGTCGCGCGCGACTTTCACGCCCTTGGCGAGGCAGGCGTCGCGGAACTCCTTCGCCGGCCGGCCGATGTTCACGAACATGAAGTTCGCCTGCGCGTCGGCCGGTTTCATGCCGCGATCCGCGAACCACTTCATCGCGAAGTCGCGCACTTCCTTGTTCCTGGCGCGCTCGGCCGTGATGTAGTTCGGGTCCTGGTTGATCGCGGCGATGCCCGCGTTCATCGCGAGCACGTTCAGCGAGCCCGTGCCGGATCCGCCGTCCCACGCCGACATCTTCGCGATCGTGTCGGGGTGGCCGACGGCGTAGCCCATCCGGAGCCCCGCCATCCCGTACGCCTTCGAGAACGTCCGCGCGACGACGATCTGCGGGTCTTCGACGGCGATCGGAATGTGCGTCTCGTGGTCGGGATCCGTCACGTAGTCGAAGTACGCCTCGTCGACGAGGATGGTCGTCTCGGGCGAGACGCGGTTCACGCGGGCGAAGAAGTCACGCGCCGCGCGCGCCCCGGTGTAGGTCGCAGTCGGGTTGCTCGGATTGCAGAAGAACACGAGGCCCGCGCCGCGCGCCGCGTTCAGCAGCCGATCCAGATCCATCTTGAAGTCGGCGTCGAGCGGCACCGCGCGGACCGGGTGGCCCATCTGATCGGCGTAGCCGGCGCATTCCTCGTAGGTCGGAATGGTGCCGACGAGCGCCTTGTTTCTCGCGGTGAAGACGTGGGTCGCCGTGCGCAGGATCTGCGTCGATCCGCAACCGAGCAGGATGTTCTGCGGCTGGACGTTGTGCTTTTTGGCGAGCGCTTCGATGAGCGCGCCCGATGCGCCCGAGTACCGTCCCGGCGCCGCGCCAGCGGGACCGAACGCCTTCTGCACGGCTTCCATCACCGTCTTGCCAGGCCCGAGCGGATTCTCGTTGCTCGACAGGATGATGAGTTCCTGCGGGGTTGTTGCGGCCTTGGTCTGGGCGTGCAGTCCGGGCTCGAGCACGGACCACAGGCCGTCTTCGCGTCCACGCGCGCCAATCCAGGAGCTCGTCAGCGCACCGGCCGCGCCAATTCCGACCGTCCGAACGAAATTACGTCGCGTCAGCATGGGGCCTCCCGGGACTAGCGTCCGCCGCCGCCAGACGGCACGACGGGTCGAAGAACTTCACGGAACACGGTCGTCGCTCGCTGCATCTCGGCCATCGTCCCGATCGAGACGCGGACGTGGCTGTGCTCGAACGGCGGGAAATCTCGTCCGACCTGTACCCAGGAGTTCGCGCACGCGTCGCGGAACTCGCGAGCCGGCCGTCCGATGTCGACGAAGATGAAGTTGCCCTGCGAGTCGGTCGCCTTGCAGCCGAGCTCTTCGAACGCCTTCACGGTGAACGCCCGCACCTGCGTGTTCCGCGCGCGCTCGTCTGCGATGTGCTTCGGATCGTTCAAGGCGGCAATCGCCGCCGCGATGCCGAAGACACTGACGTTGTACGGCATCTTCAGCCGGGCCAACGGTTTGATCGTGTCGGCGTCGCCGATCGCGTAGCCGATGCGCATGCCCGCCATTCCGTACGCCTTCGAGAACGTACGCGCGACGAACACGTTCGGCGTGCTCAGCGCGAGCGGAATCGCGGTCTGATAGGCCGGATCCGTGACGTAGTCGTGGTACGCCTCGTCGATGAGGATGACCGTGTCGGGCGAAATGCGCTTCACGCGCTCGACGAAGTTCTGCACGGCTTTCAGCGAGTGCACCGTCGCCGTCGGATTGTTCGGGTTGTTCAGGAACACCAGCCCGGCGCCACGGACGACCGAGAGCATCTCTTCGAGGTTGAGGCGGAACTGCGAGTCGACCTTCACCTCGTACACGGGATGCCCGAGGCGACGGCAGAGGCCCGTGCAGTTCTCGAACGTCGGCGCGGCGGTCACGAGGGGACGGAACGGCGATGTGAAGGCGCGCACCGCGCTCTTCAGGATCTCCTGCGAGCCGGCGCCCATGACGACGTTCTCGGGCTTGGCTTTGTTCAGCGACGCGACCGTCTCGACGAGCTTGCCTTCGTTCGGCGTGCTGTTGAACGGATAGCGTCCTGCTTCGGGGAACTCGTTCATGATCGCGTCGAGCACGGTCTTTCCGGGCCCGAGCGGATTCTCGTTGCTGCTGATCTTGATTTCTTCGACGCCTTCCGGTGGTCCCGGCCGTGCGGCGCGTCCGCCGCCCTGACCGCCGCCACCGCGGCCGCCCTGTCCGCCAGCGCGGCCCGCGCCGCCGCCGCGACCGG
>JBLNGH010000415.1:0-4623 GCA_050264575.1 Acidobacteriota bacterium
AGGTCTTGTATTGCAACATTTCGGCATGAAACCAATATTGCAATACAGAACTGTTGTCTGACGAAAATGTTGCAATACAAGACCTGACCCCATCGCTTACCGCTTGCCGGCAAAGCGATCAATGTCCCTGAGCAGCGCCTCGATCGTCGTCTGGCGGCCGGCGGCATAGGCCCGCGCCCAGCGATCGGGGCCGAGGCGTTCGCGCGATGCCCGCTCGGTGTTGGTCCGGAAGTCCTGGATCGAGTGGTCGACGACCCTGGCGCCGGTGCGTTCGATGACCGCGTCGCGGGTGCCGAGAATGCGCGCCGCCCACGTGTGCTCGCCCTTGATGACCGCCGCCGCGGCCAGCGGGGCGAGGGCGTACACGAACGCGAACTTGTCCCGGAGCGCCCAGCTGCACGTGAGCGTTTCGCGGACGAAGGCAATCGCCTGATCGGGATTGCCGCTGCGAACCGCCAGGATCGCGCGGACGTACAGCGGCAGATTGAGGAACCACGGACCCGCCTGCCGCATCACCGTGGTGGCTTCGTCGAGCCATCGCTGGGCCCCGGCGATGTCGCCGGCAGTCAAGGCGACGCTCGCCATGCCGAGCAGCGCGTTCCCGGTGCCCCACGGAATCGCAAGCGCCCGGAAATGTTCGACGCTGCGGGTGAAGTGCTCGCGCGCGGCGGCCCCATTGCCGACGGTGTGCTCGACGTGCCCGAGCAGGTTCTCCGCCTGAGCGACCGCGCTCGGATCTCCCTCGTCGTGCGGCAGCGCCAGAGCCCGCGCGAGACCCGCGCGGACACGCGCGAGGTCCCCCTGCATATACGACATCACCGCTGCGCCAACCAGCGCTCGCTGCTCGACGGCCGGTGGGTGCAATGGCACGTTGAGGAGCCGTTCGTACCACTGAAGCCCTTCCGCGGCGCGGCCGCGAATGATCCAGAAGAACATCAGGCCCGACGCGATCTGACAGGCGTCGGCCGGGCGACCCCGCTCGATCAGCCACGCCAGCGTGCCGCGATGACTATCGAGATCGTCGCGGACGCGATCGAGCCATTCCGCCTGTCGCGGCCCGGTCAAGCCGACGGCCGCGCGTGAGGCTTCGCCGATGCAGTACCGCGACAACCCTTCCAGGGCGTCCTCGCGTTCACTCGCGGCGGCAAGCTCGTGCGCCGCGTACGCGCGCACGATTTCGAGCATCCGGTAGATCGGCCGCGTTGCCGCCGCCGTTTCCGCTCGCAGCAGGAGGCTCTTGTCGATCAGCCCGACAACCACCCGCAGCGCATCGTCGGTCGATGCGGAATGACCCTCACGATCGCCGAGCACCGCCGCGGCCGCCTCAATCGGAAAGCGCCCTGGCAGCGCACCAAGACGTCGAAACGCGCGCTGCTCGTCCGGCGAGAGCAGTTGATAGCTCCACGCCACCGTCGCGCCAATCGTCTGTTGACGCTCGGGAGCGTCGCGCGGGGCGATGGTCGAGAGCAGGACGTCATCCTCGAGTCGCCGGAGCAGATCTTCCGGTGTCAGCACCTTCAGCCAGGGGGCGGCGAGCTCCAGCGCGAGCGGCAGCGCATCCAGCCGCCGGCAAATCGCCGCGACGACGGGACCGTTCGACGAGGTGAGACGGAAACCGGCTCGCACGTCGCGCACGCGATCGACGAAGAGCCGTACCGCCGGAGACCGTGCCAGGTCGGCCGGGGATTTCGCGTCCTTGTCCTCCAGCGCGAGAGGACCGACCGCGTACTCGCGTTCTCCGCGCACGTGAAGCGCTGACCGGCTGGTCGCCAGCAGACGAAGCGTCGGGATCGACGACAGGAGATTCGCGGCAAGCGGGACCGCATCCAGGACCTGCTCGAAGTTGTCGAGGACGAGCAGCGTCGGGCTTTCGCCGCACGCCACGCGCGCACGCGCGGGCAACTCGACCGCCGTCACATCGGACAACCCGAAGGCATCAGCAATCGCGAGCCCGACGAATCCGGGATCGCGAATCGCCGAGAGCGGCACGAACACGACACGCGTGCCGCCTTCGGCGGCAATCGCGCGCGCGACTTCCAGCGCCAGACGGGTTTTCCCGACTCCTCCGGGTCCGGTGAGCGTGATGAGGCGCGCCGCGGGATCGGCGAACCACTCCCGCAGCGTCTGCAGATCCGCATCGCGTCCGAGCAGAGCCGTCGGTGGGAGCGGCAGCGGAACACTGGACAGCTCGGCGACCGAGGTGTCGGCCGCCGGAATTCGCGCGCTCCCGAAAAGCGCGTCACGTACCGGACCCGTCAGGTCCAGTGCCGCCGACAACGCGCGGATCGTCTCGGGATGCGGCCGCCGGCGCTGGCCACGCTCGAGGGCGCTCACGGCATGGACGGACAGTCCCGCAATCGTCGCGAGCTCTTCCTGCGTGAAGGCGGCCGCTTCGCGCAGGGCTTTCAGCTGCGCGCCAAAGGACTGTGAAGCCCCGGACCTCACGACTTTCATCTTACTGCCGGGGCTGTACGGCGGCCGTACGGGGGCTGTACGGGCGTTGTCTATGGCCGCCGGTCCAGCCAGGCGCCAGATTGATTCTATGCAAGGCTCGGCCTGCGCAGAGCGAACTGAATCGTGCGCCACACCCGGCAGTTTCGACGAGGTGATCCTTCCCCACCTCGACGCCGCCTCCCGTCTGGCGCGCTGGCTGCTGCGAAATGACCAGGATGCGGAGGACGTCGTGCAGGAGGCTGCGCTGCGAGCGCTGCGGTACTTCCGCACGTTCACCGGCGGAAACGCGCGCGCGTGGTTTCTCCGGATCGTCCGCAACACCTGCTCCGGCTGGCGCGGCCACGGCGGGCCGGCGTCAATCGAACCGTTCGACGAAGAGCTGCACAGCCGCGACCGATCCACGACGGATCCCGAGACACTGGCGCTTCAGACGGACGACGTGCAGTTGATCGACGAGGCAATGCAGCATCTGCCCGATCGCTTTCGTCAGCTGCTTGTCCTTCGAGAAGTGGAAGGGCTTTCGTATCGTGAGCTGTCTGCGGCGATGCACATGCCGATGGGCACCGTCATGTCCGGGCTCTCCCGCGCGCGTCAGGCGCTGCGTGCGTCGCTGCACGAGCATCTCGGGCGGCAGCGCTCACAGTCCAGCAATCGGGTGCTCGTGATGCGGATCGCTGGCCAAAAGCAGACATGAAGATCATGAAGGACGTGAAGGACATGAAAGCAGCGGGGTAGAGACACCCAGACGACAAGATGCTGCATGCAGCTGACACGCGAGCGTCGCGGGCTGGTGAGGCCAGAGCGCGCGGATGAGCGGCTCAAGAGCATTTCTGACCGACCGTCCAGAGCCGTTCATCCGTCGCGCTCTCACCTCACCAGCCCATGCGGCCGAAAGCCGCGGCGGCGACCGCGGGACGAGGCGCGTCCTCGCTGAATTCAAATCCTTCTAACGCAATCCGCTCGATGTCGGTCTGCAGCAGCCGCTGAATGTCCCTGAGCCCACTGCGATCCGCCGGCGACACGAGCGATACGGCGCGCCCGACACCTGGGGTCCCATCGCGAGGCGCCGACGATGACGGCCGTGCGCGCGTTGGCCCCGGCGCCCTACCGCGCCGGCGGCAGACCGGGCGCGGCAAAGCCCCCATGGCGACGCCACATCCGGTCGTCCGACGGGACGCCGGTGGATTTCGTCTCGATTCTACGGACTCAGAAGGAGCGAGTCAGGAAGGCCGGTCGATTGGCATCCCGGGATGGCATATACTGATTGGGTCAGCTTCAAGTGACGCCCGCCAGCGTTTCAAGTTGCATCCCGCGGTTCTCTGGGTGCGCGCGACCGGCAGCATCGTTCACTGGAGCCGTTGCGCCCCACCAATCCTGATGGCGCGTGATCGATCCGACGCGTCACGAAAAGGATTTCAGATGGATCAATCGGTCCGCCAGCCTCTCACGTCAACACCGCCCGACCGCCGCTCGGCCCAGCCGCGCGCCGAGACAGTCGAGTGTCCGCGATGCGGCCGCTCGATGGCCAAGATCATCGGCCGGTCCGAGGTCGTGCCCGTCGTTTATCTCCGCTGCGACGGCTGTCACCTGACGTCGGTGGCCGGCGCCTGACTTCACTCGTCACCAACAGCGCTGCGTCGCACCGTGTCGTCCACGGCTCCGCACGCGGATTCACCCAAGGAGACTTCGCTCCATGACAGGTACCATTCAACGACTCGTCACTGAAAAAGGTTTTGGCTTCATCGCGGCGGCCGACGGCAAGGAGTACTTCTTTCACTCGTCGGCGTGCGTCAGCACATCGTTCGATGCGCTGCAGACCGGGCAGGCCGTCACGTTCGATATCGGTCAGGGTCCAAAGGGCCCGCGCGCGGAAAACGTGAAGGTCGCGCGCTAGCGCGGTCGGCCAGGAATCGGCGGCCGATTCACCCAGCCGCCTGCCCGGCAACGCCAGCCGCGCGCGTCAAGCGCTCGTTGCACGAGCATCTCGGACCGCAGCACAACGGTTCACGGTCCGGCAACGGCATTCTCTTGATGCCCATCGCTTGCCAAAAGCAGACATGAAGGGCATGAAGGACGTGAAGGTCACGAAGGGGTGTTGCTTCACGGTTATCAGAATGCACGTTGACATCATGCTCTTGGCTGGGAAGCGAGTGTCGCTTGGCGGCGAAG
>JBLNGH010000416.1:0-5620 GCA_050264575.1 Acidobacteriota bacterium
AGTTCAACTCCGCGAACAAGTTCCAGTACCTCTTCTCGAGCGACAACAAGTACCGGAACGCCCGCGGCGCGAGCGCCACGACGCTGAAGGAAGCGACGACGCAGCAGACCAGCGACAAGCCCTGGGGCTTCCCGCTGCCGCAGCACTCGCTGACACACACGTGGATCCTCACGGATCGTCTGGTGTTCAACAACCAGTTCACCTACGTGCACGGCGGATTCTTCCTGGATTATCAGGACGTCCCGCCGCAGGGTGACTGTCTCCAGAGCCGGTACATCGGCAACACCAACTACGACGACTACCTGACGGACACGCGCGCGAATCCGAACTGTCTGTTCAACACGCAGGCGCTCGGCAACCGCACGACCGGGTTCTCCAGCCGTTCGCTGACCGCCAGCTACCAGACCGATCGGCACTCGTGGGAAGCCAAGAGCGATGGCACCTACTTCCTGACGAACATGCTCGGCGGCGACCACAGCCTCAAGTTCGGCGTCGGCTGGCGGCGGAACCCGATCCGGTCGTACTCACACTACAGCGGCGGCGCCCGCGCCACCCTGCAGTGCGTCGGCAACAACTCCTCCAACTGCGGCAACGGCCAGGAAGTTCCGGCGGGGTCGCCGGCTGGATACGTCGTCCGCTCGGCAGTCCTGTACCGCGATCAGCTGCGCAACAACGACTGGTGGAGCTACAACGGCTACCTCCAGGATTCGTACAGCCGCGGCCGGATCCGCATCAACGGCGGCATCCGCTACGACTGGCAGACCTCGAAGTACCTCGGCGGCTGCGTGCCGAACAACCCGATCATGCCCACGCTGCTGCCGTCGCAGTGCGAGAACGGGACGAACCAGTCGACCGTGATCGATGAGGTCACCGGTTTGCCCAAGGTCGATGCGAACGGCAACCCGATCCTCGAGACCATCCCGTCCTTCTCCAACTGGGCGCCGCGCGTGTCGATCATCTACGACCTGCGGGGCAACGGGAAGACCTCGGTCCGGGCGAGCTACTCGCTCTATTACCAGACCAAGATCACGCTGGCCGACAGCCTCGGTGGCTTGTTCACACAGACCGCGCTCACGTGGCAGAACGCTGACAGCGGCGCCTGCAGGGCGGCCCCGAATGGATGCTGGACCGATGCGAATCTGGACGGTCTCGTTCAGGCAAGCGAGCTGAGCGGCACGCCGTCGGTGAGCAGCTCCCGGTTCGATTTGAACACGGGCATCCTGGCGCCGGCGAATAACATCGTGTCGCAGGACGCGAAGCTCGCCCGGACGCGTGAGTTCATCACGGGCCTTCAGCACGAGCTGATCCCGAACCTGGCGGTCGGTGTCGAGTACATCTATCGCAACTACGACAACGGAACGGCCACCTACACGGTCGGCTACCAGCCGGGCGCGCCGCTCTTCCCGCTGTCGGCCATCTACACCGGGCCGCTCACCTACACCGACCCGGTCAGCGGCATCTCGGCGCCGTACTGGGAGGTTTGTGCAACCTGCATGCGCCCATCCGGCGTCGGCAGCATCACGGAGACGAGCCTCAACTACAGCGTCTACAAGGGCTTCGTCATGACCGCCAACAAGCGGTTCAGCGATCGCTGGATGCTGAATGGCTCGGTCACGCTGCAGGACAACCCGGGGTTCACGAGGCACACGACCAACCCGACCGGCCTCGAGTTCACCAACGGCATCAGCACGATCCCACGCTATCTCGTCAAGATCAACGGCAGTTACGCTGCGATGTGGGGGATCAATGTGGCTGGAAACCTGAACTTCAACCAGGGCGCGGTTCGAACACGGGTGATCACTGGACCGGGGGTTATTAACGGCGGACTGAATCCGACCACCGGAGCACCAACGACCATCTCCGGGAACAACGCCGGTTGTAACTGCGACACGCTGAGATTCGAGGCGGCGGATGCCCAGAGGCTCGATCCGACGGCTCTTCTGGACCTCGGTGTGCACAAGGTGATCTCCTTCCGCGGTGGACGCAACCGCGTGAAGATCATGGGTGACGTGTTCAACGTGTTCAACATCAGCACGATCACCGGCTTCACCGGCAACGGCAACAACCTGAGCAGCGCGTCCTATGGCGCCGTCAGCGCCATCGTGCCGCCGCGGGTCTTCCGCATCGGCGCGCAGTTGACCTTCTAGAGGCGGTTCGCTCCAACACACACGGGCCCGGGTGAACAACCCGGGCCCGTTTTTTTTGTATCCTCTCTCAAGGGCAAAGCGCAGAGAGCAAAGGGCAAAGGAAAGGGAAGAGGGGAAAGGGAAAGGGTTCCCCGGCAATTCCCGCCCCGATCGCCGGCCCCGAAATTGACCGATCGATGACCAGCGTCAGTTCGTTCCTCACCTCTGCCCTTTGCCCTCTGCCCTTTGCCCTTGCGTTGGTGTCCGTCACCGGCGCCCAAGTGCAACCGCCCGCGCCGCGCCCGGACACCTCCGTCGCCGCCGTCGTCGAGGCCGCGGCTGCGTACGTCAGGAACTATCAGGACCAGTTGACGTACGTCATCGCCGACGAATCCTATGTCCAGCGAATTCTGAATCAGGCCCCGCTCGACACGAGCATGCCGCGATCGCGGACGCTCAAGAGCGAGATGTTTTTCATGTTTGCGCCCGCCGATCGCGTGTGGATGGCCATCCGCGACGTGATGCAGGTGGACGGCAAGCCGGTGGATCAGCGGCCGGATTTGCGGGCCGCGCTGCAGCTGCTTCCAGCTCCGCAGGTCGCCGGCAAGTTCAAGACATACAACTCGCGCTTCAACCTCGGCCGTGTAGTCCGGAACTTCAACGAGCCGACGCTGAGCCTGCTGGTGCTCGACTCCCGGTACCGCGACAGCGTCAAGTTCGAGCGCCGGCGTGTCGATCGGACCGGCGGCGCGACGCTGGTCACGCTCGCGTTCAGCCAGATCAAGCCGCCGTGGCTGATCCACGACCTGAGCCTGAATCCCGTCTTCTCAACCGGCGAGCTGGTCATCGAAGCCGGCACCGGCCGCGTGCGTCAGGCGATTCTCAAGGCCAAGATTGGAGCGGTGCAGATGGAGCTCACGACCGTGTACGCGCCAGAAGGAAAGCTGGGCCTGTGGGTTCCCTCATCATTCCGCGAGCACTACGAAGAGGGCATCGCGATGGGCAACACGAGGACACAGTTGCTGACGGCTTCGGGGCAGTACGAGGAAATCACGTGCGAGGCGAAATACTCGAACTTCCGGCGATTCGAGACGACTGCGAAGATTAAATAGAGGCTTGGGGCTTGGGGGGTTGAGGCTTGGGGCTTGGGAGCTGCAACTGAGTTGAATCGTGCTCGAGCGATCTGGCGCCTGGCGGCTACGTGTTGCGCGTGGTCGCGACTGACGGGAAAAGCCGCCACAACGCGAAGTCGGATTCGTCGTAAAGCCGTAATTTCCGTATGTCGTCCGTCGTCGCCCTGCCTTGGGCCTTTGGCCTTCGGCCTTCGGCCGACACCATTACTTAACGCTGAACTGCACTTCGCGCATCGCGGGATCGCCGCCCAGGCGGGAACGTGCTTCGACGGAGAGGATGTAGCGGCCGGGCACGAGATCCTTCAACGGAATCCGCGCGACGTACCCGTAGGCGCCGCGGCCCGTGGCGGCGTCGCGGCTGTTGCGCTCCTCGCGCACCACGAACACCCTGGTCCCGTCTTCCGACCGCACCGTGGCACTAAGATCGACGCTGTGCAGCCGGGCGTCGTTGTCGTACACGTCGGCGAAGACGGCGAGCAGATCGTCGCGCGTGAAGTCGCGGATCGCAGTCGGCGGACCCGGCAGCAGCTCCTTCAGGCTCGGCGCGTCGTAGCCGGTCGGCATCCGGCTGGCGACGGCCGAGGAGATCGCGAGGTGGCTCATGATGAGCGGCGGCTTCGTGAAATCGGGCACGTCGAGGTCCCAGAAGACCGAGCCCGTGCGGCCGCCGAGCGCTTCGTGGCCGGCGACGCGAAGCTGATAGCGGCCGGGCGGCAGCTCAATCTCCATCACCAACCGAAGGCCGCGATCCGCAATCGTCTGGCGCGTGTCTGTCTTGATCGGCACGTCCATCGTCTTAAAGCCCTTGGCCTTGACGTTGCCGGACAGGTCGAGCGCGACGTACGTGAGCCTCACGGTGTTGGCGAGCGATTCGTTCTTGGGATCGACGGCGATGTCCTTGCCGGCGACTTCCACGGTGATGGGCACGCGCACGTTCGGCGCCGTCCCCTTCAACGTGCTCGTCGTCATCCGCAGGTTGAGACCGGTCAGCGGCATCGGGCTGTTGAGCAGCTCGACCGTGGGATCGGACGGCGGAACGGCCGCGGCCTTTGCGTCCTTGACGGCGTAGTAGCCCTTCCGGGCGCGGACCTCGACGCCGGGACGCTTCACGCGGACGGTGATGTCGTGGAATTTGCCGTCATGCTTGAGCTCGGCGGGATGGTAGCCGAGCACGTAGTAGGAGCTGTTGTCCTGGACGACGCGGCGGAATGCGGCGTCGAAGTCGTTGCTGCCGACGGCGGCCAGACCACCGGTGACTTCGGAGAATGTGCGCAGCGTTCCGAGCTCGCGCCGGAGCTCGTCGCGAAGGCTGGACGTGACATTCCCGACACTCAAGGTGGTCACCCCGTCCGGGATGCCGGATATCTGGAGCGCGTTGTCGGCCTCGGAGGTCACACCTCGCGGATCGACCGAATAGATCGCGACATTTGCGCGGGTCGCGACCTCGTACATCGCCTGCATGTGATCGCGGATGGCAGAGGCGTGCAGCGCTTCGTTCTGGGTGTTTTCCCCGAATGGATTGTCCGGCAGGACCGTGCTGCGCGGGCCGATCGTGTCTTCGATGTTGAAGTCGATCCCTTCGCTGAAGAGCAGCACGGCCTTGCGGCGTCCGCGGATGCCGGCCATGTACCGCGAGACGCGCATGATCGCGTCGAGCGTCGCGTCGGCTTTCGCGGCGCGCTCGAGCACGTGCGGATCCTTGGACTCGCGCGGATCGAATCCGCGGCCGGCTTTCGCGATCAGGTCGTCCAGCACGTTGAGCGCCTTCGATCGCACCTTCTCGCCGATGAACTTGTCGACGGCCGCGCGCAGGGCCGGCTTGCTGGAGGTAAATTCCTGGTTGAGTTCGGCGGGACCGGTTGACGCGTGAACCACCGAGGCCAAATCGTTGGCGCCCATGTACTGATCGATGAACTGCCGCGCGGCCTTCTTCAGTAGGTAGCTGTCCGGCGGCGTGACGTGATTGCCATCGAGCAGGAGGACGTAGATGCGGCCTTCGATGTCTTTTTCGTTCGACACCACGTCCGGCTCGACGCCGGCGGGCCGGTAGAGCGGCCGATCCGCGCGCTCGAGCGGAATGTCCACCAGCGAGAAGACGTCGATGTTCTGCGGCTTCTTGTCCTCGAGGACCTCGAAATCGTCCCGCTTGAGATCGCGAACGACGGCGCCTTTCGCATCGGTGACGACGGCATCGACTTCGATGTAGTCGGCCTCGAGACGGAAGGTGACCTGTGGTTGCTGCTGGGCTGGGGGCGCCTGCGGGAGCGCCTGCGGCCCGCGCGAGGATAGCGAGTCTTCGAGCGCCGGAGCGCGCGCGAGCGGGGGTGGGGCCCCGCGAGCATTAAGAAAAGAAGACGCTTC
>JBLNGH010000417.1:0-4972 GCA_050264575.1 Acidobacteriota bacterium
GGGGTCAGACTGTAGAACTTCGCGCGCCGGTTGTTCTCCGACGCGCCCCACCGGGCGCGAATCCATCTCTGCTGTTCGAGCTTGACGAGCGCGGGATAGAGGGTGCCCTGGTTGAGCCGGAGCACGTCGCCGCTCATCTGCTCCAGCCGCCGCGCGATGCCGTACCCGTGCTGCGGCCCGAGCGTGTCGAGCGTTTTCAGGATCATCAGCGCCAGCGTGCCCTGGAGGACGTCGGTCTTGTCCATCTGTTGGAAAACTACATGAGAGACCTGTTGGGTGTCAACAGGAGGCGCGGAGGCGCGGAGCCAGGAAGCCCGGGAGGTTGGAAGCCGGGAAGTCTAAAACCGGGAACAAGATCACTCGGGTGCAGTATCGATTGGCTGAACGCTCTTGGCTCCGAGGCTTCGAGCCTCCGCGCCTCCGAGCCTTTCCGGCTTCCAAGCTTCCAGGCTTCCAGGCTTACAAAGTTTCAGCCATAATCCCGTCTGTTCCCCACAAGCTCTAGCTGACTGAAGGAGAGTCTCGATGCGAACCAGCTTGAAGCTCGTTGCAGTCCTCGCGCTCGCCATTGCGTCCACGACGGCGCCGTCCGCGGAGCGCCTGGCCGTGCCGGCTGTCGGGCCGGCGTTGTCGTCGATCGGTCCGCTGGCGTTCGGCCCCGACGGCGTCCTGTACGCCGCGGATCGTCAAGCCGCCATGATCTTCGCGCTCGATCTCGGCGCGCAGGCGTCGGGCGGCGCGGCCGGGACGAAAGACGTCCCCGGCATCGATCAGAAAATCGCCGCGTTGCTGGGCACCGCGCCGGCTGATATCCGCATCACCGATCTGGCCGTGCACCCGACCACCCGCAATTCGTACGTCGCCGTCATGCGCGGCCAGGCGAACGACGCCAAGCCGGCGCTGCTCCGGATCGACGGGGCGGGCAAGATCGATCTCGTCAACTTCGACACCCTGAAGTTCACGAGCGTCACGCTGCCGAATCCGGCGGCGGTCAGCACGACGGGGCGCGGCGGACGCACGCAGTCGATCACGGATCTCGCCTACGTCAACGGCCGTGTCTACGTCGCGGGGCTGTCGAATGAAGAGTTCGCCTCCAAGCTGTGGTCGGTGGCGTATCCGTTCTCCGCGGTCGATCGCGGTACGAGCGTCGAGACCTACCACGGCAACCACGCGCGTCTCGAGACGAACGCGCCGGTGATGTCGTTCGTGGCCTACTCGATCGCCAACCAGCCGTACATCGTCGCCGGCTACACCTGCACGCCGCTCGTGAAGTTCCCGGTGTCGTCGCTCAAGGCCGGCGAGAAGGTGCTCGGCACGACGATGGCGGAGCTCGGAGCAGGCAATCAGCCGATCGACATGGTGATCTACAAGAAGGACGGGCAGGATTACCTGCTGATGGCCAACACGACGCACGGCGTGCTCAAGATCCCGACGTCGCAGTTCGCGACAAATCAGCCGATCACGACGCCGGTCCGCGGGACGGCCGGAAGCTTCGAGAAGATCGCGGCGATGGCCAATGTCGAGCAGCTCGATCTGCTCGATGCCCAGCACTCGATCGTGATCGCGCGCGGCGCGGACGGGGCCCGTAATCTGACGGCCGTCGTACTCCCGTAATACGTGAACGACGTGAAGGGACTGAAGGTCATGAAGAAGGGCTTCCGGCTCTTCTTCATGACCTTCGTCACCTTCACTCTCTTCTGTTCCTGTTCACCGCGCGGTCCCGCCGGCGGCCCTCTCCAGGTCACCCTTCGACAGATTGATCCGCGTCCTCCGGCTTCGCGCGGCGAGTCGTACGCCGTCGTCGTGTCAGGTCTTTCGGGGGCGGAGCTTCGAGCGCTGCGATCGGCGCAGTGGAGCGAGGAGGCCTGGCAGGCGCTCATGCGCGTGTCTGTGACCGGCAACGACACGGCGGCCGTCGCCGGTCGTTACGTCGTGACCGCCGATGCGATTCAGTTCGAACCGAGATTTCCATTCGATCCCGGCCGGTCATATTCGGTGCGGCTCGATCCGGCGACGCTGCCGACGCCGCGTGACGATCGCGTGGTCGAACAGGTGATCGCGCTTCCCGCGAAGGCGACGACCCCGACGGTCGTGACGGCCATTTACCCGTCCGGAACCGCCTGGCCGGAAAACATCCTGCGTGCCTACATTCATTTCTCGGCGCCGATGTCGTCGACGGGCGGCCTCGACTACGTCCGTCTGATTGACGACGCCGGACACGAGGTCCCGGAAGCGTTTCTCGTGCTGGACACGGATCTCTGGAACGACGATTACACGCGGTGCACCGTCTTTTTCGATCCGGGGCGCGTCAAGCGCGGCGTCGGCCCGAACCTCCTGCTCGGCCGGGCCCTTCGCGCAGGACGCCGCTACACGATCGTCGTCAATCCGGCGTGGCCGGACGCGAACGGCCATCCGCTGAAGGCGGAGTATCGTCACGAGCTCCGCGCCGGCCCGCCAATTGAGCGTCCGCTTTCCGTCGGCGACTGGCGCGTCGTCCCGCCGGCGCACGACACGCGGGATCCGCTCGTTGTGGCTTTTCCATGGCCGCTCGATCGTGCCTTGCTCACGCGCGCGCTTGGCGTCGCGTTTCCGGATGGACGCAGCGTCGACGGCAATATCGCGGTCGATCCGGGTGAGACGACGTGGAAGTTCACGCCGCGCGATCCGTGGCGTGCCGGGGACTATCACCTGGCCGTCCTGACGCTGCTGGAGGATCCGTCCGGCAACAGAGTCGGCCGCGCGTTCGAGGTGAAGATGTTCGAACGAGGCGACCGGACGCCGCAGCCTGAGCGAACGACCGTCCCGTTCACGATTCGATGATCAAGAGCCTGATCGCCGGATCGGTCGCCGCCTCGATCATCGCAGCCGGCCTAGCGGTCGTCCCGGCGCCCGCGGCGCAAACAGGGTTCGATCTCTTCGAGAAATCGATCGACGAGCTCCAGACGGCGCTCGCGAAGAAGCAGATCACCTCGCGCCAGCTCGTCGAGCGCTATCTCGCGCGCATCGAGGCGTACGATCAGCGGGGCCCGCGCATCAACGCATTCATCTCTCTGAACCCGGCGGCGCTCCAGACCGCTGACGCGCTCGATCGCGAGCGCGCCGCAGGCAAGATCCGCGGCCCGCTGCATGGGATCCCGATCGTCATCAAGGACAACTTCGACACGGCCGACATGCCGACGACGGGCAGCTCGATCGCGCTGGCGACGTATCGGCCCGCGCGCGATGCGTTTCAGGTCGCGCGGCTGCGTGCGGCCGGCGCCATCGTCATCGGCAAGACCAATCTGCACGAGCTCGCGTCGGGAATCGTGTCGGTGAGCTCGCTCGGCGGACAGACCCGCAATCCGTACGATCCGGCGCGCAATCCGGGCGGGTCGAGCGGAGGCACCGGCGCCGCCGTCGCGGCCAATTTCGCCGCGGCCGGGCTCGGCAGCGATACGTGCGGATCGATCAGAATCCCGGCGTCGCACAACAGCCTCGTGGGTCTTCGGCCGTCGGCGGGATTGTCGAGCCGGGCCGGCGTGATCCCGTTGTCGCATACGCAGGATGTCGCCGGTCCGCTGGCGCGTACGGTGCGCGACGTGGCGCTCCTGCTCGATGCGACTGCCGGCGTGGATCCGGCGGATCCGGCGACGAAGGCGGGCGAGGGTCACAGACCCGCGTCCTATGTCACGGGTCTTTCCAGTGCGAGTCTGAAGGGCACGCGCGTGGGCGTGTTGACGCCGTTCTTCGGCGACACGCCGGACGATCAGGAAGTCGGGCGCGTGGTGCGCGCGAGCATCGAGACCATGAAGCAGCGCGGTGCGATTGCCGTCGAGGTGCCGTTTCCGAACCTGACCGAACTGCTGCGCGCGACGAGCGTCATCGACGCCGAATTCAAGTTCGATCTTGCGGATTATCTGGCGGCGGCGTCGAATCCGCCGGTGCGATCGCTCGGCGAGATCCTCGAGCGCGGGCTCTATCACCAGGCGCTCGACGCGACGTTCCGCCGCCGGAACATGCCCGAGACGCGCGACACGGACACGTATCGCGCCTCCCTGGCCAGGCGTGAGGACGCGCGGCGCGCGGTGATTGACGTGATCGAGGCGCAGCGCCTCACCGCGCTCGTGCACCCGACGATCCGTCAGAAAGCCGCGCTCATCGGCGCGGCGCAGGGCGGGAGCAACTGTCAGCTGAGTCCGACGACGGGGCTGCCGGCGCTCAGCATGCCCGCGGGCTTCACCCCGGACGGGCTGCCGGTCGGCATCGAGTTCGTCGGAAGGCCGTTCAGCGAAGCCGAGCTGTTGCAGCTGGGCGCAGCCTTCGAGCGCGCCACGAACGCGCGGCGGCCGCCTCCCACCACGCCGCCGCTCATCGCGACTCAGTCCGCCGCAGCCGCGTCGGCGCCGAAGACGCAGGCGTCGTCGGCACCGTCCTCCGCGCAGGAGCCCGCGATACGCGCAAGCTTCCGGCAGACTGCGCCGAACGTGTTGTCATTCGACGTGTCCGTCGACGGCGTCGCGCCTTCCGACATGCTTCTCCTGGCGCTGCATCGTGCTCCGGGTCCGGCGCAAGCCGGCGCTCCCGCGACGCCCGGCGCCGGCTTCCTCATCGCGCGCCTGCTTCGCACCGGCGAACTGTCGGCTCGTGGCGACGTCACACTCCGCGATTCCGAGCGCGAGGATCTCGCGGCCGGACGACTGCAGGTCCGGCTGTTCACGCGGCAGCGGCCGTTCGGCGAGATAACGGTACCGGTGGTCGTAACCGAAAGGGACGACCCTGATGTCGTGGTGGCCTCCGAGGTCGTGGCCCTCGAATTCGCGCTTCCGTCCGCTCGCGTTTCGAACTGACGCGTATCGCACGAGTGCTACCCGCCTGATATGGAATGACCTCTCGTCAAGTCCCGGTGTTTCGATGAGGCGTGGCCACAGCTGGCAAGACGACGGACGACCGAGGGCGCTTCGACGACGAGTCACGCTGATATTCGGTGGTTACC
>JBLNGH010000418.1:0-5881 GCA_050264575.1 Acidobacteriota bacterium
TAGAGGACTCGACCTCGGTCTGCTTGGCGACGAGGGCACGTATGTCCGCCTCTCGCGGCAGACCCGCCTGCGCGCCGATCTTGGTGGTCGCCAGCGCGGCGGCGGCGTTGGCGAGCGTCGCGGCCTCGGCAAGCGATCGGTCGCGCGCCAGCGAGGCGGCCAGCGCGCCGGCGAACGCGTCGCCGGCGCCCGTGGCATCGACAGTCTCCATCGGAATCCTCGGCAGGAACACTTCGCCGTCGTTCCAGACGACCAGGTTGCCCTCGTCGCCGGCCTGAATTGCGACCGCGCCAACGCCGCGGGCGAGCAGCGCCTGCGCCGCCTTGCGCGCCGTGGCCTGATCGCGCACGGGCAGGCCGGTCAACGCCTTGGCCTCCGTCGAGTTGGGCTTGATGACGTCCACCAGCGCGAGCAGGCTGTTCTGCAGCGAGACCGGAGGCGCCGGATCCAGAATAGTCTTCGCGCCGACCGACCGCGCCCACTTGAACGCGGCGGCCACCGCTGCGACGGGCACCTCGAGTTGCGCGAGCACGACCTTGGCCTTCCCGATCCGCGCGCACGCGCGCTCGACGTCGACGACATCGAGCAGCCGGCTTGCGCCCGGCACGACGAGCACCTGCTTCTCACCGGCCTTGTCGACATGGACGATGGCCGCGCCGGTCTCGCCGCGCGACTTTTCAATCACGTACGTCGTCCGCACGCTTTCGCGATCGAGCTGCCCGACGAGCGTCCGGCCGCGGCGATCGTTGCCAACCGCCGAGATGAACGCGACGCGGCTGCCGAGGCGCGCCGCCGCGACGGCCTGGTTGGCGCCTTTGCCGCCGGGCCCTTCGATGAAGGTTTCTCCGGAAAACGTTTCGCCCGGCCGCGGGAGCCGGCTCGCCCTCGCGAGAAAATCGGTGTTCGAGCCGCCGACGACCACGACATCGAACATCGGTGCGTGATGGATCATGCAGGCGCCAAATGCACGATGCATACCGCGATGCCGGCGAAAAACGTCCGGCGTCGTCACAAAACTTGCGCAGGCGACGCACTAGATCGGGCAACAGTTTCGCGATCGCGTACTCACAATCATTTCAGAGCCAAAATCGTTAGAGGCAGGGGGATCGGCGGTGACGATTTCGGCGCGCGGCTGACCGTCGAAGGCCAACCGCCGCCGCTGCCGGGCGCCGAGCCGGGAATCGGGTATCAAATCGCGACGCCCGGATGGTTCGAGACGCTTGGGCTGCGTCTCAGCGCCGCGACGGGAGATCTACGAACCGTACTCGCAGACCTCGCTCCCGTTCGTGGCTGTGGCCGTCCGCACCGATCGCGATCCGGGCTCGCTCGCCGGCGATCTTCGACGGGCGGTTGCCCAGTTCGATCCCGAGGTGCCGGTCGCCGCCCTCGCGACGATGGAAGAGCATTTGACGCGGGCCTATGGCAGTCTACGGTTCCTGTCGATCCTGACGCTCGTGTTTGGCGCACTGGCGCGGTTGCCGGATTGCTTTTCGAGCCCGCGCAGGCCGATCCGCGCGTGTATGCGAGTGCCGGTTCTGGTTCTGCCGGGCGCCGGTGCGCTCGCGCTCCGGACGCTCGCGCGCCGCGCCGCACGCACGGATGCCGCAGTCGCCCTGCGAAGCGAATAATCCTACTGCCTTGCAAGATCCACCACGTGCCGGATCGACTGGACGACGAGATCCGGATCATCCAGGTGCACCCAATGTCCGGTGCGGGCGGCAACGAGGTGACGCCCGCGGGTCGAACGGGCGGCGAGCCGCGCGTGTTCGGCTTTGCACGCGGCCGGCTGGGACTCTGCCGAGATGACAACCATCGGCAGATCGCCGAACGCGCCGTCGCAGCCGGCGATCTCGGCCGCGCTTTTCGTGAGCGAGCCGAGATGACCTGCCATCGACACGAAGCATTTCGGCTGTGACCAGTGGGACCGGACTGACGGCCACAGGTCGGCTGGCAGCTTCTGCACCTCGCCCACGATTCGTTCCAGAAACTGATTCGCCTCGGATCCAAACAACCGCGCGACAATCTGCGGTACGCCGGTGGAGCCGCGCGCGAGGAGGGTCAGGCAGGCGCGGACGAGTCCCACGCGCGCGAGCAGTCCGCCGATCCGCGAGAGAAAAACTCCTCCACGCAGCCGGAACCGTTGCGGCGATGTCATCGCCGTCCACTCAGCGGGATAAATCGTGTCGACCAGCACGAGTCCTGCGACTTCGTCGCGGTACTTGCCGGCAAACGCCTGCACGACGAAGCCGCCGAATGAATGGCCGACGAGCACGTAGCGGCGTGGCAGCCGCATCGCCGTGAGGAGCGCGTGCAGCTGGTCGGCCATGTGCATGGCCGTGTACGGCGGATCGGCGATCTCGCTCCACGCGAGTCCCGCGCGGTCGTAGCTGCACACCCGCGTGAATTCGGCCACGCGTGGCTGCACCCGTGACCAGCTCAGCGACGACGCGGCGATGCCCGCCTCCAGAATGACGACGGGCTCCCCGGCGCCGCGACAATCGACGTGCAGCCGCCGGCCCGGCGCGATTTCCACGAGTCGTCCGGGCGGCGGAAACCGCCGGACATCCGCCGCGCTCTGAACGATCTGATACCCGATCCCGATTGCGACGATCGCTGTGAGCGCGGCAAGGACGAAGAGCATTGGTAATGGGTAATTGATAATCGGGTAATTGAACCGTCAATTACACAATTACCAATTACCCATTACCAATTACCACTGCACGGTTCCGTGTCCCTATGCCGCGAGCCTCGCCGCGGGCCATTCCCGGAAGACCGCGGGCAGAAGCCGGCGCGTGCGACGAATCAAGGCGACGGCGCGGCGGTACGATCGTTCGCGCTGCGCGTTCCAGGGGAAGCCGTACTGGTCGCGGACGTGCGCGGGCAGCAGGCCGACCGTGATGAGACGCGTGAGGCGAAACAGCGGCGCGGCGGCGGGACCGAGCGGCGGCGACAGCAGCGCGCCGCCGAGCACCCGCGCGTTCTCTCCAACGGCAATCTCGCCGCTGGCGTAGCGACGTTCGAGATGCGCCTCAACTGCGCCATACGTCGACGGTAGACACTCGGGCTGGATGCCCAGCTCGCGCGCGAGCCAGGCCGCGTCGACGGTGTACTGGTTCTTTTCCGCCATCGTCAGCGGATCGACGAAGAGCTCGTAGGCCACGACCATCGACTCGATGAGCGTCGCGTGCACCCACGCGAGCAGCCGCGGATCGCGCGCGGAGTACGGCGTGCCCGCGGGGAAGATGCCGACGCCGCGGTCGAGCCGGCCGCTGACCTGATCGTGGATGCCGTTGATGCGCGTGACGATCCGCTGCGCGTCCTCCGGCGTCCCGAACGTCAGCTCGAGCATGGCCCCGACGGTGCTTCGCACGCGCCGCAGATAGCCCCGCGATCCGCGGTTGAACCGGCTGTAGTCGCTGATCGCCGACGCAATCAGCGGGTGCGCGATCTGCAGCAGCACGGCCCGCCCCCACCCGAGCAGCACGACCGTCTCGCGGTTGATCTTTCGCGCGACCGCGCTGGCGGGAAACTGGTCCATTACTCTGCATTGTAAAGCAAAGCATGGAATCCGCGTTTTTCACCGGCTTGCTACGGTGCGACGGAGTCGCCGAGCCGCTTCAGAATCGCCATGACGCCGACGAAGCCGGCGATGCCGGCCGCCATCGCGGCAGGCCGAAGTGATGTACGGAGCTGCAGCGCCACGCTGCGAGGCTCCGCCTCGTCATCAAACCGGCCGTGCGCAGCCGCCTTCCAATTGGCGGACTGAAAGAGGTTGTCGGGTCGACGTGCGGGTGCCGCGATTGGCTCCTCCTGCCCGATGTACGCCGCTCGCGAGAGATAGCGATCGATCGTTCCTGGAAAAAACTTGTTGAGCCAGATTGTCGAGACGACCGGCCAGCCGACCTTCAGCTCCGGGGGGGCATGCCGGGCGGCATAGAGGATGGCTCTCGCGGCCAACTCCGGCTGGAACACGGGAGGAAGCGGGCGAGGCCGTCCGGCCAGCTTGCTCCGCGCCCAGTCGAACTGCGGCGTGTTCACGGCCGGCAGGTGCACCTGCGTGACACGAACGCGGGAGCGTTCGTGTCGTAGCTCGACCCGCAGCGAGTCGGAAAAGGCTCTCAGCGCGTGCTTGGCGGCGCAGTACGGCGCCTGCAGCGGAATCGCGCGATAGGCGAGCGTCGAGCCCACTTGCACGATTGTGCCCCGGTTACGCGGCGCCATGCGGCGAAGCGCTGCCAACGTGCCGTGCACGGCGCCGAGGTACGTGACCTCGGTAACCCGCCGCACCTCCACAGCGCTCAATTGAGAGACCGGTGCAAACACGGACGCCATCGCGTTGTTCACCCAGATGTCGATCGCGCCCAGCTCCGCCTCGATGCGCGAGGCCGCGACGTCGATCGCATCCGGATCGGCGACGTCGGCGGTCACCGCAACAGCACGTCCGCCCCGATTCCGAATCTCGTTCACGGTTGCCTTGAGTCGCGGAGACTCGCGCGCCACCACCGCGACGGCCGCCCCGGTCCGCGCGAACGCGCGAACTGTCGCACGCCCAATCCCCGCACTCCCGCCGGTGACGACCACCACTCGATTTCGGAAGGCCATGCGTACCTCCTCGCGTCAGCGCGCCGGCAGGGCGCTCGCGACCAGATCCCGCGCGCGGCGCGCCACCGTTTCAGTAAGCGACCACGGGCTCGCCTGGCGAATGACGTGCAGCTCGCCGCTCTTCTTCAACACGCGGTACGTCGTGTGGCCGTTGGGAGTCCGTTTGAACCGCAGCGTGATCGCCGCGTCGCCAACCCGCAAGTCGCGGACGACGAGATCGGGCAGCCACTTCGGCAGATGCGGATCGAGGAACAGCAGCTTCGACGGCGCATACGGATAGAGGCCGAGGAGCGCCTGCAGGATCAGGAAGACGGTCGAAGCCGACCACGCCTGCGGCGCATTCGCCTGTGGATAGAGCGCCGGGAACGGGTGCGTCTCGTCGCACGGGTGACCGCCGAAGAGCTCCGGCATTCGCGCATGCTCAAACAGCGCCGCGGCATCGAAGACCGCCGCTGCCAGTCGTTCGAGATGCGCGTGCAGGCCGTAGCGCATGAATCCCAGGGCGATGCTGCCTTGTTCGACCGGCCAGACCGAGCCGCGATGGTAGCTGTAGGGGTTGTAGGCGGGATGCTCGGACGAGAGCGTCCTGATGCCCCAGCCGGAAAACATGTCGGCCTGCATCAGGCGATCCGCCGTCGCCCTGACGTGTTCGCGAGCGACGATGCCCGACGCGAGACAGTGGCCCGGATTCGAGGCGACGGATGCGATCGGCCGCTTGCTCGCGTCGAGCGCCATGGCGAAGAACTTCAGATCCGGCAGCCAGAACGCCTGATTGAAGCGCTGTTTCAGGCGCCGCGCCTCGCGGAACAATCGTCGCGCGGCGCGCCGCTCGCCCAGCCGCCACAACATTTCGGCGAAGTGAAACTTCGCCACGTACACGAACGCCTGCTCTTCGCAGGTCGCGATCGGCGGCTCCGCGACGGTTCCATCCGGATAGACGATCGCGTCCTCGGAGTCCTTCCAGCCCTGATGCTTCACGCCGTAGCTCGATCGCGTGAGGTACTCCACGAACCCGTCACCGTCGAGATCGCCACGCTCGTCGAACCACCGCAGCGCGTCGAACGCATGCGGCAGCAGCGATCGCACGAACGCCTCGTCGGCAGTCCAGTGCCAGTACTGCGCCAGTACGAGCGGAAAGAATCCCGAGGTCGTCACCGAGCCGTAATAGCGGGCCCGCGGGTTGACGTTGAGCATCTCGAGCGGTCCCGTGTGCGCTTCGTGAAGCAGCCGTCCCGGCGTCTCGTCGCGCCACTCGTTGGTCTCGCGCCCCTGCAGCTCG
>JBLNGH010000419.1:0-7865 GCA_050264575.1 Acidobacteriota bacterium
TCGTGCTGCTGGCGTGGCTGACGTTGGGGCCGCGCCCCCCGGTGGGCCGGCTGATGTGGGCGATCGCATCCGGCGCAACGCTCGCCGGCTACCTCCTGGCGCGCACGTTCGCCGGTGCGACGAGCGCGATGAACGCGCCGGTGTTCTATCGCTTCACGTTCGATCCGGCGACAGTGGCGACGAATCTCGGCTGGTATTCCATTCAGGCGACAGCGCTCTCCGCGATCGTCCTAGTCATTGCCGCGATCGTGTTCGGCAGGCCGCACGGAAATCAGCATGGCGACAGATCCGCGCGTCTCGTCTTGTGCGGTCTTCTGTGGATCGCTGGTGGACTCGCGCTTACGGTCTGGCTCCCGGTCCGATCGCATTTGTACGTCGCGCTGCCCGCGGTCGGCGCGGCGCTCGCCGCCGCCGCCGTGTGTGCCGACTGGTGGACGCGCACGACACCGGCACGTCAGCGAGCAGCGCTCGTAGCCGCGATCGCGTTCGTCGTGGCGCTCGTGCCGGTTCACGCCCGCGCCGCGCGTGAATGGATCACGCGGACGAAATTCGCCGCCGTCGCCCTGAGCGATCTCGCCACGCTGACGGCCGATCTTCCGGCCGGCGCGAGTGTCGTGCTTGCCGACGATCGCAACGATCCGAACGGCAATCTCGCCTCGGTGTTCGGGACGATGGCGAACGAGGCGGCGGAGCTGGTGTCGGGGCGACGGCTCGAGATCTGGATCGATCCGGCCCCGCCTCATGCGGACGTGATGGGTCTTCACGCCCCGTGCCCGGAGTGCCTCCCGACGCGGCTCACCCTCGTCAACGGCCGCCTGCGCGCCGCGCCTTCGCCCTGAGACCGGACGCTCTTACAATCACCGGCATGCCGCCGCGCCATCACGAGGTTACCCGCCTCGAAGGGTTCAGCGTCTTCTTCAGGAGCTACGGACTGCAGGATCAGTGGACGGTGTTCCTCAACTCCGTCCTGCTGTTCGTCGTCCTCTTCTACGTCTACCCGTTGAAGTTTCTGACGGCAGCGCTCATGCGATGGTTTTTCCACATCGGGGCCGAAGGCGGACCGCGATTCGGATCCGAGGGCGACGGCATCAAGCTCATGCTCCTCTACAGCACCGGCGTCGTCCTGATCTTTTCGGTGTTCGTGCTGCTCTATCGGCACGCCTGGAAGAAACGCAAATCACTGCAGTTGACCGAGAAGGAGGAGCTGTCTCTCAGGTACGGACAGCGCGCCCATCTGATCAGCATGGGTCTCGGGCTCTCGTCGCTCACGATCGTGCTGACAACGAGCCAGGCAGGAGTGGCCGGGATCATCTACACGTTGATGGGACCGTTGCACGCGTGGAATGGCTATCGCGCCGGCAAGGCGCATCATCAGTTGGAGATGCGCACAACGAATACGTAGCGCGCCCGAGCGAACGAGCAGACCGAGTGAGCCCGCGCGAACGGAGCGGGGAGTACGGGGTCCCCGCGAGAGAGCGCGTCGGGGGGCCCGCGGGGGCGAAGCCCCCCGGACTGAAAGGAGTGGTGTGCGAAACGCCGAAGTCATCCGTCAGTGGCAGATTCTGCGAGAGGTGGAGTCGCGCCGGACCGGCGTCACGATCCACGAGCTGGCGAAGCAGGTCAAGGTGTCGACGCGGACGATCCGGCGCGATCTGCAGGCCTTGCAGGAAGCAGGATTCGCCGTCTACGACGAAGGCGAAGAGAACGAGACGAAGCGCTGGCGTCTGAACGCGCAGCCGTTCAGGAGCGTGCAGGAAGGGCTCTCGGTCGGCGACGTTGCCGCGCTGTATCTGAGCCGCTCGGTCGTCGAGGGGCTCTCGGGCTGGCCGCTGGCCGACGAGCTGCGCGCGGCGTTCGAGAAGATCGAGCGCGGGCTCAATCCGCGGATGCGCGAGTTTCTCTCGACGCTACCGCAGGTGCTGTCGACGAAGACCGGGCCCCGCGCGCAGCACGGCTCGGGCAAACTCGTGGATCTCACGCGCCGGCTGCTCGAGGCCGTCCGCGATCGCCGCAGCGTCGACATGCGCTACTTTTCGGCGAGCAGCAACCGCGCCAAGTTGTACTCCGTTCACCCCTACCGCCTGGCGCTTGCGCACGGCGGCGTCTACCTCGTCGGATGGGTCCCGCCGTACGACGAGTTCCGGACGTTCGCCGTGGAGCGCATCGAACGGCTGACCGTCCGCGACGAGACGTTCCGGAAAACTCGTGAGCTGCCGGGCGATCTCTTCGGCGGGTCGATGGGCGCGTTCTGGGCCGAGCCCGAACGGATCGAGCTCGAGTTCGAAGCGCGCGTCGCGCCGTACGTGCGCGGCCGCGTGTGGCACGACTCGCAGCGCCTCGACGATCTTCCCGACGGACGCGTCAGGATGACGCTCGACGTGTCGAACGACTGGGCCCTCCGAAGCTGGGTGCTCGGATTCGGCGCAGCCGTCCGGGTGATTCGCCCCGCGACCTTGGCCGACGCCATCCTCGACGAAATGAAACGCGCCTGCCTTACGTACGAGCCCAAGCTCGATCTCGAGCCTCATTCACGCCTCGACGAAGCGCCCCCGCTGCCGATCTGAGCCAAATCGCGCTACAGTAACGTTCCCAGGGACCAGCTTCAGAACCGGATCAGCCCGCCGTCCCCCCGGCCGGACGCTGATGGCGGCCCTGTGCCTTATGCTCTTGAGACGGCTGCCCTGGCGGTTCCTTGCGGCGACGACGATCGTGTCGCTGGCCTGTGGTGCGTGGCTCGCCGCGCAGCAGGAGCCGCAGCGCCCGGTGTTCACCGCGAGCATCGATCTGCTTCGCGTCGACGTGCAGGTCGTGGCCAACGACGGCCAGCCCATTCCGAACCTCGAGCTCGGCGACTTCAAGGTGGCGATCGACGGTCACGAACGGCGCATCGTCTCGGCGGAGCTTGTCGAGTACCAGATGCGGAATCCGAACGCCGAAGCGCCCGTCGTGCCGATTCGGACGCCGGGCCGCGTACCGGAAGACAGCCGGCTGTTCATTCTCGCGATCGACCAGCCCTCCTTCACGAGCGGGGCGCTGATGGCCGTGCGCGGGGCGCTCCAGCGTTTCCTCGCGGAGCTGCGCCCGGAGGACATGGTCGCGTTGTACGACTTCCCGTTCCGCGAGCCGCGTCTCAACCTGACGCACGATCACACCGAGGTCATGGTCGCCTTCTCGCGGCTGGTCGGCCTGCGCGAACCGACATCGGGAACCTTCAGCCTGTCGCCGTCCGAAGTGATCGACATCACGGCTCTCGACGTCGACGCCCTTCGCCGCGTCGTCGCGCGTGAGTGCGGCGGAGAGGATCCGATCTGTCCGTCGATGGTGCGTCAGGAGGCCACGGCGATCGCGGCGATCGCCGAGACCGAATTGCAGCAGCGGCTGCGCAGCCTCAGCAATCTCGTGCGCGGGCTCTCGCGCGTGCCCGGACGGAAGACCCTGGTTCTCGTGAGCGGCGGCATGCTCAGCAGCTCGACGGTCGGCGGACGGCCCGACGTCACCGGCCTCATGAGTCAGTTCAGCGAGCTCGCCGCGGCGGCCGACGCGAATCTCTACGCGCTGCACTGGGACTCGACGTTCACCGACGTCTACTCGGCGGCGGCGAACCGGCCGTCGCGGAACTACGCCGACCGGTTCTCGACGATGTTCTCCGATCGACACGCGCTCGGCCAGGGACTCGAATGGCTGGTCGGCAAGGCCGGCGGCGCGCTGCTGCGGGTCGAGGGCGGCACGGGCGACTTCGCTTTCAGTCGCATTCTGCGCGAGACCGCCGCATACTATCTGCTCGGCGTCGAACCGGCTGACGCGGACCGCGACGGGAAAACGCATTTTCTGCGCGTCGAGGTCGCGCGCCGGGGCTCGACGGTCCGCCATCGGACCCAGGTGTTCGTGCCGCGCCGGTGAAGGCAGGAGACATGACGCGCCCTCAGTTCCGGGCTCTGCGCGTGCAGTTGGGAGCGGTGGCGATCGGCCTCGCCGTGCTGCTCACCGGCTGGCTCGACGCGGCGCCGCAGGAGCCGCAGCAGGCGCCAACCTTCCGATCGGCCGTCGATGTGGTCGCCGTCGACGTCCAGGTCGTGGATCGCTCCGGCGATCCGCTGCGTGGCCTCACGCCCGGAGACTTCCAGGTCGTCATCGACGGGAAGCCGCGCCAGATCATCTCGGTCAACCTGATCGAGTACTCGAGCATTCCGCCGACCGTGCTGCCGGTGCGCACGCCGGGGCGCCTGATGTCCGACGCGCGGGTATTCATCGTGGCGGTCGACGAATTCAGCTTTCTGCCCGGCGCCGTCGGATCGGCGATGAAAGCCGCCCGGCGATTCGTCCAGCAGCTGCGGCCCGAGGACGTCGTCGCCATCTACGCGTATCCGTTCCACGACGGGTCGCTCGACCTCACGCACGATCACTACGCGGCCGAGCGCGCGCTCGATCGCGTCAGCGGGCGCCGGGAGCGGCAGCTCGGCATGTTCTCGCTGAGCCCGTCCGAGATCATCGACATCACGGCCGACGATCAGCGCGTGACGCAGGAAGTGATCAACCGCGAGTGCTCGACGACCGATCCGACGTGCCCCGGCGCCGTCCGCGCCGAAGCGCATTCGATTGCGGGGTACTTCGAAGGCCAGGCGGCGCAGAGCATCAGCCAGCTGTCGGTCCTCGTGCAATCGCTGCGGCGGCTGCAGGGCCGGAAGACGCTCGTGCTGATGAGCGGCGGCGTCATGACCAGCGATCGCACCGGCGGCCGCCCCGACGTCACCGGTCTCTTCTCGGCGCTCGGCGAAGAAGCCGCGGCGGCCGAAACGAATCTCTACGTCCTTCACTGGGACACGAACTTCCTCGAAACGTATTCGGCCGTCAATGCGACGTCGACGACGGCCACGCACCGGTTCACGTCGGCGTTTCGTGACGCCGACACGTTCCGTCATGGCCTCGATCTCGTCGCCGGGAAGGCGGGCGGCGCGCTCCTTGCGGTCCAGGCGGGGACGGGCGAGCAGGCGTTCGATCGCGTGCTGCGTGAGAACGTCGCGTACTATCTGCTCGGCGTCGCGTCCACCTCCGCGGATCGCGACGGCAAGCTGCATTTCATTCACGTGAAGACGTCCGCGAGCGGCGCCACCGTGCGCAGCCGCACCCACGTCGTCATACCGTCCGTTCCCGGACAGGCTCGATGACCGTCAACTCCGCCCCAGCCACTACCGTCTAAGAGAGGCAGTGCCCGTCTGCAAATCAATCGTGGCTGGTCTGATCGTGGCGGGCGTTGGTGCGGCTGCGATCGAAGCACGGCGCGCCGATGCCCCGCGCGCCGGAACGCGCCGCAGCGCTGCGCCCGCCGCGGTCGCGATTCCCGTCGGCGCCGACACGATCCGGATCGACGGCGACATCGCCGAAGAGATTTGGACGAAGGCGCCTCCCATCACGGAGTTCCTGCAGCGCGATCCCGACGAGGGCGGCAAGCCGACGCACGAGACCGAGGCGCGCGTCCTGTTCGACGACTCGGCGCTGTACGTCGCGGTGCGCGCGCTCGAGCCCGAGCCGGCGAAGATCGTCGGGCATCTCACCCGGCGCGATGAAGGGTCGCCATCGGACTGGATCCGGGTGATCGTCGATTCCTATCGCGACGGCCGGACGGCGTACGAGTTCGGGGTCAACGCGGGGGGCGTCAAGCAGGACCGCTACTGGTTCAACGACACCAACAACGATACGAGCTGGGACGCCGTATGGGACGTCGCCGTCGGGTCGAGTCCGCAGGGGTGGCGCGCCGAGTTCCGGATTCCGTTCTCGCAGTTGCGATTCAATCCGGCCGCCAGCGCGTCGTTCGGCTTCGCGATCGTCCGGACCGTCGCGCATGTCAACGAGACGTCCACGTGGCCGCTGCTGGCGAGGAGCGCGAGCGGCTACGTGTCGTCGTTTGGCGAGCTGACCGGGCTCACCTTCTCCGGCGGGCAAAAGCGCCTCGAGCTCGCGCCGTATGCCGTCGCGGAGCTCACGACGGCGCCGGTGGCGTCGGAGAATCCGCTGGTGAGATCGCCGGATCCCGACGCGGCGGTCGGCCTCGATCTCAAGTACAAGATTGCCGCGGGCCTCACGCTGACGGGAACCGTGAATCCGGATTTCGGCCAGGTCGAAGCGGATCCGGCGGTCGTGAACCTCGGCGCCTTCGAGACGTTTTTTGCCGAGCGGCGGCCATTTTTCGTCGAGGGCTCGGGCAACTTCTCGTTCGATCTCGACTGCAATGACGGCCGGTGTACCGGCCTCTTCTATTCACGGCGTATCGGCCGCCCGCCGCACCGCTTCCTCGATCCGCCGAACAACGGCTACGCCGTCCAGCCTTCCAACTCGACGATCCTCGGCGCGGCCAAGCTCACCGGTCGAGTCGGGAAGTTCTCGATCGGCGCGCTCAACGCGCTGACCGGCGCCGAGCATGCGGACATTGCGTCCGGCCCGGCGCTCGATCGATCGACGTCGCCGGTCGAGCCGTTCTCGAGCTATTCGGTCATGCGCGCGAACCGTGAGTTCACGAATCGTTCGCGCCTCGGGTTCATCGTGACGAGCACGAACCGGCGGCTCGAGGACGAGCTCAGGTTCGTCCCGGAGACGGCGATCACCGGCGGCGTCGACGGCGACTGGCGGCTGAGAAGCGGCCGGTACAGCCTGACGGGATACTGGGCGGGCAGCACGGTTCGCGGCGACGCCGAGGCGATCGATCGCCTGCAGCGCAGCAACGTCCACAGCTTTCAGCGTCCGGACGCCGGCCATCTGACCTACGATCCGACGCGCACGCAGCTCGACGGACACGCCGGCTCGATGAGCTTCAACAAGATCAGCGGCGAGCGCGTCCGCGGCAGTTCCGTGTTCGGCTACAAGTCGCCGGGGTTCGACGTAAACGATCTCGGCTTTCAGTCGCGGGCCGACGAGATCTCGATGAGCAACTGGTATCAGATCCGCGACGACAAGCCGGGGGCGCACGTGCGCAACCGGAACATCAACTTCAATCAGTGGGCGGGGTGGAACTTCGACGGCGACCTCCGGTTCTCCGGCGGGAACGTCAACAGTCACTGGACGCTCATGAACAACTGGAGCTTCGGGAGCGGATTCAACGTCAACGCCGAGGGGTTCAACGATCGGCTCACGCGCGGCGGTCCCGGCGGCCTGGTCACGGGAGGCCTCAGCCAGTGGGGGTACTTCAACTCCGACGAGCGCAAGAAATTCTCGTTCTACTTCAATTTCTCCTGGTCCAACGACCTGCATGACTCGACCGGCTGGAGCGTCGATCCGGGCATCAATTACCGTCCCGCGTCGGCGCTCCTCATCAGCCTTGGTCCCGGCTTCGGCGTGAACGACGATCAGACGCAATGGATCGAGAACGTCACGGCCGGCGCAACCACGCATTACGTCTTCGGCCGGATCGATCAGAAGACGGTCGCCTTCTCCACGCGGGTCAACTACACCATGACCCCGACGCTCTCGCTGCAGATCTACGCGCGGCCGTTCGTCTCAACCGGCGCGTACTCGAGTTTCAAGGAGCTCGTCGACGGCCGTGCGGCCCGGTACGAAGATCGGTACGCCCCGTACGATTACGCCGCCAACCCCGACTTCAACTACCGCTCGTTCCGGACGACCAACGTTCTTCGGTGGGAGTACCGTCCCGGCTCGGCGCTCTTCGTCGTGTGGCAGCAGGGGCGCGAAGAAACCGGTCCGCTGGGTGACTTCAACTTCAGCCGTGACTTCGGCGGCGCCTTCCACGCGCCCTCGACGAATGTGTTCCTCGTCAAGATCAGCCGGTGGCTGAATTTCTAAGAACGCGTTGCGAAATGTAGGCCGGCCCTTCAGGGCCGGCGCGTCGGGGGGGGGGGAGCCCCCCCCGACCCCAG
>JBLNGH010000420.1:0-24379 GCA_050264575.1 Acidobacteriota bacterium
GCCGCTGCCGACCGAAGCCCGGATCCGTTCGACGCTCTCCTCGACGAACGACGCCATCGTCCAGTCGCCGCGGCACCCGCAGATTTCGAAGGCGAAGTTGCGGAGAATCTGCTCGCCTCGCTCCGTATGCGCGACCTCCGGATGGAACAGGAGCCCGTAGAGGTGGCGGCTCGGGTCCTGCATCGCCGCGACCGGCGCATTGGTCGACGTCGCGATAACGTCGAATCCCGAGGGCGGCGCCGCGATGAAGTCACCGTGGCTCGCCCAGACCTTCAGCGAGTCCGGCACGTGATCGAAAAGCGGCGCGCCGTCGATCAAATGCACGACGGCGTGGCCGTACTCGCGGCTCGGCGCCGGCGTGACCTGCCCGCCGAGCGTTTCGGTCATCAGTTGCATGCCGTAGCAGATGCCGAGCGTGGGTGTGCCGAGCTGCAGCACGGCCGGGTCCGGTTTTGGCGCGCCCGGCTCGCTGACGCTGCGCGGTCCTCCCGACAGGATGATGCCGACGGGCTGGCGCTTCGAGATCTCCGCGACTGGCGTGTGCGGCGCGAGGATCTCCGAGTACACCGAAAGCTCGCGCAGGCGGCGCGCAATCAGCTGCGTGTACTGCGAGCCGAAATCGAGGACGACGATCGTTTGATGTGTCACTTCAGACCGGTACGGAAGCAACTGCGAGGCCCGGTGCCTCTTAAGAATCTCGCTATTATAAGGTGTGGCCAGTGCCGCGACCACGATATGTTGTGGTGTCGCAATCGGCGTGAGTCTTTTGCTACCCCAGACGCGGCCGTCTGGTGAACAAACTGCTCCACCTGTTCCCGTCAACCCGCCAGCCGCGACGGCGGCACCGCCGGCCGTCACGTACGAACCCGCGTGGCAGAAACCAATCGAATCGGACAGCGCCGTTCACCTGACCGTCGGCCCGACGCATCTGTTCGTCGCTGACGCGAAATCGCGGTTGGCCGCGATGTCGGCGGCCGATGGCGCGGAGGTCTGGTCGAAAGACTTGCCCACCGACAAACGCCTCGCCACCGGCGACGGAATGGTGTTCGTCGTCTCGGGCGAAAAACTCTACGCGCTCGATGAGAAAACCGGCGCTCAGCGGTGGATCGCCTCGCCAAACGGGACGACGAACGGGCCGACATGGTCGCCGGGGATCGTCGTGCTCTCGGCCGGCGTCGAGATCATCGCGTTCCGGACGGCCGATGGCAGCGAAATCTGGCGACGGAACGTCGATGCGGACTCTGTCGCGCCCCTCGCCGTGGAAAGCGGTCTGGTCCTGACCCCGCTCGCCAACCGCAGCATCGTCGCGCTCGACGCCGTGACGGGCATGGTTCGAAAGCAGATGTTGCTGGGCGCGCAGCCCAGCGAGCTGGCGACTGCAGCTAATCGCCTCTTTTTTGGCGCTGAAGATGGTTTTCTCTATGCCTACCCGCTCACTAGCGAGGACGCGGCTTGGGCTTTTCCGGTCCGCGTGAAGACGATAGGCGCGCCCGTCGTCGATGATCGCTGTGTCTACGCTGCGTTCCTCGACAACACGATTCGGGGGTTCAGGCGCGGGCCTGGCACTCAGTGCTGGTCCCCTCGCACCCTCCCGGGGCGGCCAGCGGCCGGACCGATGCTCTCCGGCAAGACGCTGGTGGTACCGCTCACGAACGCTGGCCTCGTAGTGGTCGACACGAAAGATGGACGGATTCGGGGACCCAAGCCCGGAGAACCAGATTCGCCGGCATCACCGGCCGCGGCCACTCTTCAGGCGATCGCCGCCACCCCGGACGTCTCGTCGATTTACATGGTCGCGGTTGGCGACGATCAGCGTCGGCTGCTCACGGCGAGGCGGAGGAAGTGACCCCGGAGGTCATTTCACTCACGGCCGCGGCCAGTCGCGTCACGCCTTCCTCGATGCGATCGGGCGGCGGCGCCGAGAACGACAGGCGCATGTACTCGGGACCCGAACCGTCGACGAAGAACGCGCTGCCGACGACGTAAATCACGCCGTGGGCGCGCGCGATTGGCAACAAACGCTCCGCGTTCAGCCCGTCCGGCAGCCTGACCCACAGGAAGAAGCCGCCGCGTGGCGGATCCCAGGTGACGCGACCGGTCAACGTGCGCTTGAGCGCGTCGCTCATCGCGTCGCGTTTCTGCTGATAGTGCGCGCGCAGCTCCGGCAGGTGCCCGGCGAGAATCCCCCGGCGCCACGCTTCGTAGACGACGCGCTGATCGAAGCCGCCGCTGCAGAGATCCTCCGCCTGCTTGGCCAGTTCGAGCTTCGCGGCGACCGCCTCCGGCGCCGAGATCCACGCGACCCGCCATCCCGGGGCCAGCGTTTTCGAAAAGCTGCTGAGATAGATGACGCGATCGTGGCGATCGTCGGCGGCGATCGGCCGCGTCTCTTCGACGCGCGACACGTCCGGAAAGTACAAGTCGCCGTACGGATCGTCCTCGACGACGAGCACGTCCTGCCGCTCGGCCCATTCGAGGACGCGCTGGCGCTTGTCCAGACCGATGAGCAGTCCGCTCGGGTTCTGAAAGTTCGGGACCAGATACAGAAACTTCACTCGACGTTGTTCCCGCCGCAACCGCGCGACCGTCTCCTCGAGATGATCGAGGTCGATCCCGTCGGCTTCCTGGCGGATGCCGATCATGCTCGCGCCGACGTTGCGGAACGCACTGATTGCTCCCGTGTACGACGGCAGTTCCAGCAGGGCGACGTCGCCTGGGTCGAGCAGTACGCGCGCCACCAGGTCGAGTCCCTGCTGCGAGCCGGTCGTAACGACGACGCGCTCGAGGCTCGACGCGATCGCGCGCGATCGCATGAGCTCGATCACGGCCTCTCGCAGCGGCTTGAATCCGCGCGTCGGCCCGTACTGCAGGACGGACCCGTCGGAGCCGCCCAGCAGTCCTTTGGCGATCTCGCCGAACGCCTGCCAGGGGAAGACGTCCTCCGCCGGATAGCCCGGCGCAAAGGACACCATGTCTTTGGCGGCGGCCAGCACGGCGCCCATCTGGCGGATGGCGGATTCCCGCATGAATCCTGCCGCGTGCGAGAAGAACTTGTCGTAGTTGGTCATGCGTTGATGCGGACCGGACGCTCGGCCGGAAGGTCGGCGGATCCGGCAAACCTGCGGTACTGCGTTTGATAGGCGCTGAGCGTCGTGAGTCCCATGTACTGGAACACGAGGCCTCGAATCAGCCACGCCGCGAGCTGCAGCGGCAAGAGGATCAGCCCGGCGAACGGCACCCACGCCAGAAGCGTGAGTCCCGCCGTCGCGAAGACCGATGCGGCCGTGGCCAGCCCGAGAACCGCGCTCATGACGCCGAAAATGCCGAGCACCTGCCGCGCATCCTGGATGAGAAACGAGCGCAGCTGCCGGAACGCCGCGCCGACGCCGCAGTCATCGGTGATGACGATGATCCGAAGCACGTCGTAGGTGACGTTGATAATGGTGATGGCGATGACGCCGGTGCTCGTGACGAGAAGCACGAGCAGGGGCCACGCCGCCGACCAGCTCGACGCGCTGATGAGCTGGAAGCCGAACGTGAGCGAGGCGACGTACCCGAGTCCCGTGACCAGATACGCGATGCCGAGCCAGACCGCCATGACAATGGCGCGGCGGCGAAACTGCCTGAGACAGTCGAGCACCGTCGCCAGGGTGTAGGCCGACGCGCGCCGAAAGGAGTCGATCCGGAGCGGCGGGCGATGCAGCTCTCCGGCGCCGCGTTCCCCCGTCACCAGCACGGCCAGCGTACTCGCCTTGACGAAGGCCATGACGACGCCGCCGCCGAATGCGACGAGCGTGATCGCACCCAGGAACGCGCCGAGCGCCACGGGCGCGCTGGCCAGCGAGCCGAGGACGAGGTCGGCGGTCGCGCGCACGCCTTCGGCGAACAGCGTGCGCATGTCGCTGCCGAGCAGGACCGCCACCATCAGCGCGCCGCCCACGACGGGGATCGCCAGCGCGAACTTGTAGAGGGACTCGATCGTGAAGTCGATCAACACCACGGGCCAGTTCGCCGCGGTCACCAGCGCGCCGCGTTTGAGCGCCGCGCGCAACGGAAGCGCAGAAGTCATGCGGGAATGAGGCAGCGGACCGGCCGACGGGCCAGTATAGCATCCGCCCTTTTTGGTATTCTCAGCGCGATGCCCGGCGCGCCCCACGAGCCTTGCCTTCATCCCCGACTCGTCTCGCTGCTGCGGCGCTGACGCTCTCGGCTGCGCTCGCCGCCATCAGCTTCACGCTCGAAGCGACGCGCTTCGGGCTGAGCAACGCCGCCACGGCCGCACGGCTCGAACGCGAAGTGCGCGCGCGCTTCTGGAATCTCGCGCGGCAGGTGGAGTCGCTCGCCACGCGCGTCGCGCGTGAGGAGTCGCTGGTCGCCGAGGCATCGGTCAATCGCGATCGACTTCCTGCCCTGTTCAATCGCCTGAGCGAGATCGGCGGCACGACCAACAACAGCGCGGTCTCCACAACCGTCTACGTCTCGGCCGGGCCGGCCGGCGCGTACCGGGTCCTCGCGTGGAGCGACGGACGTCCGGAGGATCTCACGCCCGATCGGCTGCTCTCGGCGCCGACGCTGTTCGTCGAACGCGGCACCGTTGGCTTGCGGCTCGTCTTTGTCCAGCCGATCGAGATCGCGGCGCGCCGCGCCGGCGTCGCGGCTGCAGAGGCGGTGCTCTCGCCGATCACGCGCCTGGGCGCGGACGCCGGAACGCATCGGATCGACACGACCTTCGGGCCGGTCGTCGTCGAGTACGTCGGCCCAGGCGAGGGACCCGATCGCGAGAATCGATTCGTCATCACGCCGGCTTCCGGACCGCCGCTGCTCGAGGTGCGCTACTCCCCCGACGACCTGGCGCAGCGGCGCCAGCAATTCCGGCGCCGCGCGATCGCGATCACCCTGCTCCCGCTCGTTTTCGCGACGCTGCTCTCGAGCGGACCCCTGCTCGAGCGGCGCAGCCGATCGCGCCGCTTGTCACGGTGGCTCGGCTGGTCTGCTGCCGCCGGCACGTCGCTCGTCGCCGGCTGCGCCGCGCTGGCGGGCCTCGCACGGCTGGTTGACGCGCCCGACGCGCTCACGATGTGCATCGTCGCGCTTGGCGCGCTCGGGCTGGCGGCGCTGCTGCCGGTGTCCGCCTGGGGCCGGTCGTGGCAGCGCCTGATTCCTCGACGCGAGCCCGGCCAGTTCGCCGTGGAACAACTGCTCGCCGGCGCGATCGCCTCCGGCGCGATCTATGCGCTGGTTCAGATTCTTCGCGCCCGGATCACTGCGGCGGCGATCGACAAATGGCAGTTTCCGCTCTTTCCAATCGACTTCGAAGCGCTGTTCTACCTGAGCGGCATCCTCGTCATTCAGCTGGCGCTCTGCTGGGTCGCGGCGGCCGTGCTCGCCCTCGCCGCGCTGCGCTGGCGCGTGACCTGGCGGCGTCCGGGAACAGGACTGCTCGCCATGGTTCTGTGGATTGTCCCGCTGCTGGCGCCCGCGTTGATGCCGCGCCACGTCCAGCCACTTTCACTCGAGGCGCTGGTCAGCACGGCGCTCGCGCTGGCGCTCTTCGGCGTGCTCGCCGAATCGATTCGGCGGACGTACCGGCGCACGACGCAGGCCATGCGGCTCATTCTGGTCTTCGCGGCGCTTCTGTTGCCCGCACTCGCCGCGTATCCCATGGCCGTGGTCCTCGCCGATCGCGCGGCCAGGACGCTCATCGAGCGTGAGTACGCGCCGGCGACGGCGCAACATTCACAGCAGCTGCTCGCGCAGCTCGGTGAGGCGCGCGGTGAGATCGATCGGATTGCGAATCTCCCGGACTGGGTGTCGGGTCCGCCCGCGGGCGACACCATTCCCAGTCAGGCCGCCTTCCAGATCTGGAGCCGCACGAGCCTCTCGCGATCGCGCGTGACATCGGAGATCGAGCTGTTCGGCGCCGACCGATCGATCGTCAGCCGCTTTGCCCTCAATCTGCCGGAGTACCCGTACCAGGCCAGCGGCCGGACCTGGCGCGGCACGAACTGCGCGTGGCACGTGTTCGGCGAGGTGTTCGGCGCGAAGGATCGACCGATTTTCACGGCCGAGCGCGGCGTCTGCGACCCCGACGGCCAGATTCGCGGCGCGATCCTGGTGCACGTCGCGCCTGACTATCAGGCGCTGCCGTTCGTGCCGTCGGCCAATCCGTACTACGACGTCGTGGCCGAATCGCAGGCGGGGGCCCGCACGGGATCGCGGCTCACGGATCTTCAGGTCGTGGTGTACGGCTGGAGCCTGCAGTCGCTCTTCGCGCATGGCAACGGACCCTGGCCGATTTCCCGGGAGATCGACGAGCGCTTGTATCACTCGCGCGATCCGTTCTGGGTGGACGTCGAGTCGCGCGGCCGAAAGTATCGCGTCCACTTCTCGAACGATCGCGCCGGTGTCTACGCCCTGGGATTTCCGGCGCCGACGCTCCTGCAGCAGGTCATGCGGCTCGCCGAAGTGACGGCCGTCATGTCGGTGATTTTCGTGCTCCTGCTGGTGGGCGCCGCCGTGTACACGCCGTTCGCCAGGCGCCGCGACGCCCCGCTCCGCCTCCTGTTCGACGAGATTCGAACGAGCTTCTATCGCAAGCTGTTCCTCTTCTTCGTGCTCGCCGCGATCGTTCCCGTTCTCCTGTTCGCGCTGGCCTTCGGCGCGTACATGACGACCCAGCTCCGCGCCGACATCGAATCGGAATCGGCAGGGGTCGTCACCGTTGCACGGCGCGCGTTGGAGGAGCTGGCCGCCGCCGCCCGCAACCCCGATCAAACCGTCGTTCCGACCGACGACGTCCTCGTCTGGATTCGGCAGGTGATCGATCAGGACGTCAATCTGTTCGAGGGGTCACATCTCGTCGCGACAAGCCAGCGCGATCTGTTCGAGTCGGGGCTGCTGCCGAAGCGGACGCCGGCGGGTGTGTACCGCGAAATTGCGCTGGATCGGCTCCCGACCGTCGTCAGGCCCGACCGCCTCGGCACGTTCCAGTATCTCGTCGCCGCCGCGCCCGTGCCGAGTCTGAGCCGCGACGCGGTGGTCAGCGTCCCGCTGGCCACGCGGCAGCGCGAGATCGATCATCAGATCGACGAGCTGAATCGCGGCGTCCTGGTCGGCGCCGTGATCGTCGTGCTCTTTGCCGCGGCGCTCGGGACAGCCGTGGCCGGCCGCGTATCGGATCCAGTCGCGCGGCTCACAAGGGCGACCCGGCAGATTGCGGCAGGTCGGCTGGATGTGCGGCTGCCGACGGACACGATCGACGAGCTGGGCCGGCTCGTCGACGATTTCAACAGCATGGCGGCCACGCTGGCGGCGCAACGGATTGAGCTCGCGCGGACGAATCAGTTGAAGGCCTGGGCCGAGATGGCGCGTCAGGTCGCGCACGAGATCAAGAATCCGCTGACGCCGATTCAGCTGGCAGCGGAACACCTCCAGCGCGTCCATGAGGACCGCGGCCGGCCGCTCGGCGCGGCGCTCGACCAATGCGTCTCGACGATTTTGCGGCAGGTCAGATTACTGCGGCAGATTGCGTCCGAGTTCTCGACCTTTGCCGGCCAGCCGGTGGCGCGCCCGGCGCTCGTGCCGGTGAAGGATCTGGTGACGTCCGTCGTGTCGCCGTACGAGCTGGGACTCGGCGATCGGATCGTCATGGACGTCCATGTGCCGGACAACGTGCCGGCAGTCTGGGTCGATCGAACCCTGGTCGCTCGCGCGCTGACGAATCTCGTCGAGAACGCGGTTCAGGCGATGCCGGACGGCGGCAAGCTGAGCGTGCGAGCCGTGGCCGAGCCTGGCGTCGTCGCCATCACGATTGCCGACACGGGCGTCGGGATGGAGCCTGATGCCGTCGAGCGCGCGTTCGAGCCGTACTTCTCGACGAAAACCGCCGGCTCGGGTCTCGGTCTGGCCAATGCCAAGCGGAACATCGAGCTCGGCGGCGGGACCATCGCGATCACCAGCGTTCAACGCGCGGGCACGACCGTCAGAGTGACACTTCCGGTGGCGCCCCCACGCGCTGACCACCACCACCCCGCGAGCGCGTGATCGCCGCCTCGACCAACGGCGAGATGAGATAGCCGTACGCGAGGATGACGAGCGTGATGCGCGGTTGCATCGCGATGAACGCGATGAGCAGCGCGAACATGAAGGGTCCCCGCCACGAGAGATTCCACCCGAAGTTGATCGTCTTGAAGCTGCGGAACCGGATCGTGCTCACCATCAGCACCGCCGGCGTGAGGACGATGACCAGCGCGGCGATGCCCTGGTGATAGCCGGTGAGCGGATACGGCCACGCATAGACCGTCGAGGCCAGCACGCCCGCGGCCGCCGGCGACGGCATCCCGACCCAATAGCGCTTGTCCAACTGGCTGACCGACTGGATGTTGAATCGCGCCAGCCGCATCGCAGCGGCGCTGACGTAGACGAACCCGGCCGCCCAGCCGACCTTCCCCATCTCGGAGAGGCCCCACGCGAACGTCAGCAGCGCCGGGGCGAGGCCGAAGGAAATCACATCGGCCAGCGAATCGAGCTCCACGCCGAAGGCGCTCGTCGTGTTGGTCAGCCGCGCGATCCGGCCGTCGAGCGAGTCCAGAATGAACGCAATCCCGATGAACGGCGCCGCCAGCTCGAACTCGCCTCGCATCGCGTAGACGATGCAGGCGTAGCCGCAGAACATGTTGCCGATGGTGAACAGGCTCGGCAGCAGGTAGATGCCGCGTCGATACCGGCGCGGTTCGATGCGCGGGCCGCGACCGAGAAAAGGGTCGGCCGTCATGCTGAGTTTGACGCCAGTTTAGCGATGATCGTTTCCCCCGCGCGAACGTGCACGCCTGACGAAATGGTAAGTTGCGCGGTCGTCGGCACGAAGACGTCCATGCGCGATCCGAATTTCATCAGCCCGATCCGGGCGCCGGCCTCGAGCTGCTGTCCCGCCGTCACGCGGCAGACGACCCGTCTCGCGAGCACGCCAACGACCTGTCGAGCCACGACGGGTTGCCCATCATGCTCCAACCAGATCTCGGAATGCTCGTTCTTGTGCGCGTCAGGACGGTACGCCGGGAAGGTCGATCCCGGGACGTATTCCACGCGCGTCACGCGGCCCGACACCGGCGTGCGGTTGATGTGAACGTCGAGCGGAGACAGAAAGATCGTCACCTGCAACCACTGGCCAGGGGGCGCTTCGTCAGACTTCGCGGCGCCGGCGTGCAGCACGTTCCCATCGGCGGGCGCCAGCACGAGGCGCGGATCACGCGGCGGGCTTCGATCGGGATCGCGAAAGAACAACGCGACGACGATCGGCAGGACGAGCAGCGCTGCCGCGACGGCGGGGCGAGCGACGACGAGCGCCACCACAGCCGGGAGCGCGGCAATCGCGATGAACGGGAACCCGGCAGGATCGATTCGCACGAAACGTTGACGCAACGCGACGGCTGCGGCGGCGGCCGCGGAGCGATCGTGTCGCGAAACCGAAGGGCCGATCTACTACTGCGTGAGCGGCGGCGCCTGGTTCGGAAGGCGTCCGCGCACGATCGCTTCGATGCGGTCCTTCAGAGCCAGTTTTTTCTTCTTCAATGATATCTCTTCGTAGCGTTGCTGGTCGGTGGGGTAATTGAGGTTGGACAGCTGGCGGATGCGTTCGTCGAGCGCCTGATGCTCCTGGACCAACTGGCGGAACCCATCATCAGTCCGGAGCAACGCGGCTTTCACAGGATCTTTCATGGGGAGCTGCGCGTCTGTCATGCTCCAACCTCCTTTGCTCAATCGGCGGGTCCGTGTTTCGCGAGGGTGATTTGCGCAACCTACCACAAGCTCCGAAGTCCGGCAAGCCGCGAATATTCACCGAAGGAATACCGCGAGATCGCGGTGCCAGAGAATCAGCGCATCTTCGCGCGGATCCTGATAGTAGTCACGCCGCACGCCTTCGACGTGAAAGCCCAATCCCTCGTAGAGGCCGCGCGCCGCATGATTCGACTGCCGGACTTCGAGCGTCGCGCTCCTGGCGCCGCTGCGGCGCGCGTCCGCGAGCGCGTGCTGCAGGAGCCGACGCGCGATCCCGCGACGGCGCAGCGCCTCTTCCACCGCAAGGCTGTTGATGTGGAGCTCGTCGAACACCATCCAGCACGCGCAGTACGCGGCCAGCGCACCCGACGCGTCGCGCATGACGTACAAGCGCGCGACGTCCGTGTTCTCGAGCTCCCATTTGATCGCCTCGGCGCCCCAGGGGTTCGTGAACGATCGGCGCTGCAGGGCCTCGACCGCCGAGAGATCGCTCGCAGTGCCGGCCGTAATCCGCCAGTCATCACTCCCGCTCGCGCTCGCCGGTGAAGGGCCCTGCGCCGCACGGGCGCGCGCCAACTCGGCGTCGGGCCGACGAAGGTACACCGGCCTCAGGGCATGTGGCGTGACAGCTTTATCAAGGCGTCTCGCCGCAATTCTGGCGGCAGCCTCGGCGATCGGCGCCGGAATGGCCGCGATGCGCGCGTCAGGCAGCCAGCGGCCGAACGTTTCCTGGTAGCGGCCGGCCCCGTTGCCGACCAGCACGAGCTGCGCTGCCGGACCGAGATTGGCGAGCTGATGCGCGACTTCTTCCGGCTGTCCGACCCGCGGCTCGATCAGAATGCGGCACTCCTCAATCGTCGACGCGCCGGTCGCGTCGAAGGCCGCCACGAAGACATCGCCGCGTTGCCCGTCGAGGCAGGGAACGATGATCGGCGGTGTCTCGCCGTGAACGGCCAGCCACGCGGCCGCCATCGCCTCGAGCGTCGGCACCGCGACGACCCGTCGCTTGCCGGCGAGCGCCAGCCCCTGGATTGCCGCGACGCCGACGCGAAGGCCGGTGAACGATCCCGGTCCGGCCACGACGGCGAGCGCATCGACCTCGTCGAGGCGGCGTCCGTGCGCGGCCAGCCAGTCGAGCAGTTCGCCGGGAAGGCGCTCCCCGTGCGTGCGCGCGTCGTCGCCTTCGCGGCCGACGCAGCGATCGTCGACGCACAGCGCGACACTGCCGCGCGTGGTCGCTGTTTCGAGCGCGAGGATCACCATCGCCGCAATGTTATACTCCGCACAGATTTGCCGATTTCCAGCCTGTCCCGCCGAAGCGGCGACGCCGCGAAGGCGGCTCCCCGTCTGTGACGACCACGCCGTCCGACTCTCACGCGACTGCCTCGCTGCAATCGGCGACGCCGGCGATGCGGCAGTACCTCGAAGTCAAGCGCCAGCATCGGGACGCGATCGTGTTCTTCCGGATGGGCGACTTCTTCGAGATGTTCTACGAAGACGCGCTGACCGCGGCGCGCGCCCTGGATCTCACGTTGACGTCGCGCGCGCGCGACACGGCCGGCGACGCCAACCCGATGTGCGGTGTCCCGCACCACGCGCTCGAGACCTACCTCACACGGCTGGTGCGCCAGGGCTATCGCGTCGCGATTTGCGATCAGGTGGAGGATCCGCGGAAGGCCAAAGGGCTCGTCAAGCGCGAAGTCACGCGCGTTGTCTCGCCGGGCACCTTCACGGAAGGGGCGTACCTCGACGCGCGTGAGAGCGCGTGGCTCGCGTCGGTCGCGGCCGGATCCGGCGGATCGGCGGTCGGCCTGGCGGTCGTCGACGTCTCGACGGGCCAGTTCATTGCCGCGGAATTCCACGGCGCGGGCGCGCTGACGGCGCTCGGCGGCGAGATCGGCCTGCTTCGCCCCCGGGAAATTCAGGCTGCTGACGGATTCGACCTCTCCGCGATCCTGGCCGCGTCGCCTTCGGATCCGCCTCGCGTGACGCGCATCGACGGGTACACCCTCGAGGTGTCACACGCGACGTCGTCGCTCTGCGAACAGCTGAAGACGGCGTCGCTCGCCGGCTTTGGCCTCGAAGACGCGGCCGCGGCTGTCTCAGCCGCCGGCGCGATCGTCTCCTACCTGCGCGATACGCAGCGGGGCGCGCTGAGCCATGTTCGCGACATTTCGCTGCGCGTGGCCACCGATGCGCTGCTCATCGATCCCGTCACCGTGCGGCATCTCAACGTCGTCGAGGGGGTGACGGGCGGCCGATCCGGAACGCTTCTGGAAGTCGTCGATCGAACGGTTACCGCGATGGGCGGACGGCTGCTGCGGCAGTGGCTCACCCGGCCGCTCGTGGCGCTGGCCCGGATTCAGGATCGGCTCGACGCGGTCGAGGACTTCGCATTCCGCGCGACGGACCGCGCCAAGATTCGTGAAGTGTTGAAGAGCATTCATGATGTCGAGCGGCTCGTGGCGCGCATCGCGCTGGGGACGGCGGGGCCGCGCGATCTCACGTCGCTCGGCCAGTCGCTGACGGCGGTGCCGCGATTGCGGCTCCTCGCCGGCCAGATGCAGGCGCCGCTCGTTCGGAGTCTCACCGCCGAAATCGATGAGCTCGCCGACGTGCGAACGGCAATCGAGTCGGCGCTGGTCGACGAACCACCGGCCACGGCCCGCGAGGGCGGCGTGATGCGGGACGGCGTCGACGCCGAGCTCGACGAGCTGCGCCGCGTCAGCCGCGGCGGCAAGGCATCGATCGCCGCGATGGAAGAGGCCGAACGCGCGCGGACGGGCATCGCGTCGCTCAAGATTCGGTACAACCGGGTGTTCGGGTACTACATCGAGGTCTCGAAGTCGAACCTCGCCGCCGTGCCGCTCGACTACGTCCGCAAGCAGACGATTGCCGGCGGGGAACGGTTCATTACCCCGGCGCTCAAGGAGTACGAAGACAAGGTCCTCGGCGCCGACGAGCGCATCATCGAGCGCGAGATCGAGCTCTTCGAATCGCTTCGCTCGCGCGTCGCTGCTGAGGCGCCGCGGGTCCTCGACACCGCGCGCGCGATCGCGGCGCTCGACGTCCTTGCCGCGTTTGCCGATACGGCCGCGGCCTACAACTACACGAAGCCGCAGATGCACGACGGCGAGGAATTCGCGGCGAGCGATGCGCGCCATCCGGTCGTCGAGCGTCACGTGACCGATGCGTTCGTGCCCAACGACGTGCTGCTCGACGGCAGCGGCCACCAGCTCGTGATCCTCACCGGACCGAACATGGGCGGCAAGTCGACGTATTTGCGGCAGGTCGCGCTCTTGTCCATCCTCGCGCAAGCAGGCTCGTTCGTCCCCGCGCGCCGCGCCAAACTGGCCGTCGTCGACCGGATCTTCGCGCGGGTGGGCGCCTCGGACAACATCGCGCGAGGCCAATCGACGTTCATGGTCGAGATGCAGGAGACCGCCACGATCCTCCACACCGCCACGCCTCGCAGCCTGGTGATCCTCGACGAAATCGGCCGCGGCACCGCGACCTTCGACGGGTTGAGCCTCGCGTGGGCGGTGGCGGAGCACCTGGCGTCGAACGATCGCGCCCGGCCCAAGACGATCTTCGCCACGCACTATCACGAGCTCACCGATCTCGCCGACGCGCTGCCCGGCGTGATCAACGCGCACGTGACGGCGCGCGAATACCGTGACGAAATCGTGTTTCTTCATCGCATCGTCCCGGGGCGGTCCGATCGCAGCTACGGAATCCAGGTCGCGCGCCTCGCCGGGCTGCCGCCATCGGTCGTGCGGCGGGCGGCGGAAATCCTGGCGGAGCTGGAACAGGACGAGCTGCGGCGGGGCGGCCGGCCGAGTCTCAGCGGTACGCCCGGGCCCGACCAGCAGCAACTGGGCCTGTTTCAAACGGTGCCTGAGCCGCATCCGGTCGTCGAGGAACTGCGGCGGACCGATGTCGATCGGCTGACCCCTCTCGAAGCGTTGAACCTGCTGGCTCGGCTCAAGCGCGAGTCCGGGACGTGAAGTGGCCGTGCCTGCGGTGACGGTCGTGTCTATATAGTTTCGCGATGGCCCGTCGAAAATCGCGCTTCCTGCGCAAGCCTGTCGAGCCCTTCAACGTGGCGAGCGATCTCTCGGCTGACGAAGTGCTCGCGCGGATGGAGCGCGTCTCATTTCAGGGACGCAACCTGGCGACGGCGCGCCGCATCTGGGAAAAAATGCTCGCCAGCGACGCGACGATTTTCCTGGGCACCGCGGGCGCGCTGTCGGCGGGCGGCATGCGCCTCGTCATCGCCCACCTCATCGAGCACCGCTACATCGATTGTCTCGTGTCGACGGGCGCCAATCTGTATCACGACCTTCACGAGACGCGCGGCCGCCGTCACTTCATCGGCTCGCCGCAGATCGACGATGCCGCGCTGGCGGCCGAGCGGATCGATCGCGTGTACGACACGCTGGCGAGCGAAGACGAGTTCGCGAAGAACGACGAATGGATCGCCGCGTTCGCGATGAAGCTCGAGCGGCGTCCGTACACGAGCCGCGAGGTGCTGTACAAGCTCGGGGAGCACCTGTGGAATGAAACCGGGCACCGCGGCATCCTGACCGCCGCCTATCGCGCCAAGGTGCCGGTCTTTTGCCCGGCGATCGCGGATTCGTCCATCGGCATGGGCCTGTCGCAGGCGCGGCATCGCGACCAAACCGCCGGGATGGTGGACGTCATCGGCGACATCATCGAGTCGGCCAACATCGTCATCCGGAAGCCGTCCACGGCGACCATCGTGCTCGGCGGCGGCACGCCGAAGAACTTCATCAACCAGGCCAGCGTGCAGGCGGAGTTCTACGACGACCGGGTCGGGGGCCACAAGTACGCGATTCAAATCGTGACCGACGTGCCGCACTTCGGCGGCGCGAGCGGGTCGAGCCTCGAAGAGGCGCAGAGCTGGGGCAAGCTGTCGATCGAGTCCGAAAAGGTCACGGTGCAGTCGGACGTGACGGTCGCGCTGCCGATCCTCGTCTCCGCGCTCGAGACCACGTCGCGCGACGCCGCGCACAAACGCAAGCGGCCCGAGTTCGATCCGTCCGGGCGTCTGCTCGTGATGAACGGCCACCCGCTGGCCGACAACCGCTACCAGGAGCCGTGATGTCGACGCCGATCGACTACGAGCGACTCGATCCGTCTCAGTTCGGCGGCGTGCTGCCGAAGCCCTGCCGGTTCGAGGACGCGGCGGCGGTCATCCTGCCGGTGCCGTTCGATCGCACGACGTCGTACGTGGTCGGCACCAGACATGGTCCCCGCGAGTTGCTGCTGGCCTCGGCGCAGGTCGAGCTCTGGGACGAAGAGGTCCACGCCGATGTCCACACCCGCGGGATCTGCACGCTGCCCGAGATGGACCTGTCGTCCGCGACGCTTGACGAGGCCATCGCCGATCTCCGGCGAGTGGCCGGCGAGATCCTCGATCGAGGCAAGTTCCTGCTGACCATCGGCGGCGAGCACTCGATCACCTCGCCCATCGTCGCGGCGGTCTCGGAGCGCCACCAGGGTCTCAGCGTGCTGCAAATCGACGCGCACGCCGATCTGCGCGACTCCTATCAGTCCCAGAAACACTCGCACGCCTGCGCCATGCGACGGACGGTGGACCACGCGAAACTGGTCCAGGTCGGGATTCGCAACATCTCCGAGGAGGAAATCCGCGCGCTCCCGTCGCTGCCGACGACGATTTTTTATGACTGGAACATGCGCGATGACCCGGACTGGATCGACAATGCGGTCCGATCGCTGTCGGATACGGTCTACATCACGATCGATCTCGACGGACTCGATCCGGCCGCGATGCCGGCGGTGGGCACGCCCGAACCCGGCGGGCTGTCATGGCGTGAGCTGACCCTGCTGCTGCGACGCACGTTCGAGCGCAAACGCGTCGTCGCGTGTGACGTCGTCGAGCTCTGTCCGATTCCGGGCCTCGTCGCGCCCAATTTCATCGCGGCTCGGCTCGTGTACAAGCTCCTCAGCTATCGGTTCGGGTTTGAAACAGTCGTAGGGGGCGGGCTTCAGCCCGCCCCGGCTTGTCCCCGACATTCCATCAATTCAGCGCCGCCAACTGTTGACGGGCATCGGCGCCGTAGATAGATTCCGGGAACTCGTCGACGATCCGTTTGAAGGCCGCGCGGGCCTCCGCTTTCTTGCCCGCTTTGATGCAGGCGCGCGCGAGCTCGTTCAGGACGCCGTCGACCGGCAGCGCGCCGTCGCGATCCGCGGACAGATCCGTCAGCACCTTGATGGCATCGTCGTACTTCGACTCGCCGATGAACGCTGCGGCGCGCCCCATCTTGGCCATCGGTCCGTAGACGGACGACCCGGCCCGGGCGGCGACATCGGCGAAGGCCTTCTCGGCCTCAGCGAAACGTTCGAGCAGGAGGAGCGAACCCGCGGCCTGATACTGCGCGGCCAGCCCGGACTGGGTTGACGGGTACTTCGCGGCCACTTCCTGAAAGGCGCGGAGTGCGGCTTCCTGCCGCGCCTTGTCGGTCGGGTAGGTTCCGGGCGCCTGTGTGGCGCCCGGCACGGTCGGCGCCGGGACAATCGGGCTCTGCGAGATCGTCATCGCCGCGCCCAGCATTCCGCTCGACCTGTCGTTGGTGCTCTTTCGCCAGCCGAAGTACCCGCCGGCGATCGCCGCGACGATCAGCACGACAATCGAGATCTTCAGGATGCTATTGCGGTTTTCGTTGAATGTCTCGATTGCCCGCGCGGCGGTCCGCGCGACCTCGTTCTGTTTCAGTTGATGCCGTTCCTGCGCCTTCATGAGCCCCTCGTGCCGGACCTGCGGTTCCGGCCTTCATCCGCTTCAATCGTACTCTGGCGCGCCCGGGCCGATTCGAACGGCCGGCCCCCGCCTTAGGAGGGCGGTGCTCTATCCATCTGAGCTACGGGCGCGAATAAAACAAGACTTCGAAGTTCGAACGTCAAAGTTCGAAGTTCTTCAGTAAGCGATCACCGCCCCGACGTTCTCTCCTGTCAGCTTCTCTCGTCCTTTCAACGCGAGCAGCTCGATCAGGAACTGGACGCCAACGACGTTCGCGCCGAGGCCGCGAACGAGTCCGACGGTGGCGGCAGCCGTGCCGCCGGTGGCGAGCAGGTCGTCCACGACGAGCACGCGCTGACCGCTGGCGGCGGCGTCTTCGTGGATCTCGAGCGAGTCCATGCCGTACTCGAGCTCGTACGACGCGCGACGTGTGCGCGAGGGCAGCTTGCCGAGCTTTCGGACCGGCGCGAACCCGGCCTTCAGACGATCCGCGATCGCCGACCCGAAGATGAACCCGCGGCTCTCGATGCCGACGACGACGTCCACTCCCGACCCGCGATGCGGCTCGGCCATGGCGTCCACGGCCAGCTGGAATCCTTCGCGATCCTTCAGCAGCGTCGTGACGTCGTAGAACAGAATCCCCGGCTTCGGAAAATCCGGCACGTGCCGGATGCGCTCTTTCAACGTCTCCACCATCGCTGCGTCCATTCTCACTCCGGGGGACATTCGTCCCCCGGACCCCCTCTCGCGTCGCTCGCGGGGGCCCCATCTGCCCCGCTCCGCTCCGGCGGGGCACGCCCTCACACCCTGGGACATGCGCGCTTAACGAACCCGGAATCCATCAGCACGTCCCGTAGGCACATCATCCTGCGTGTCCACACGCTCGATGCGCGCCGCGGGCGGACCGCGCCGAAGTTTCCGCTCCATCCGATCGACGGCTTCGCGGTCGCCTTCGACCAGGGCTTCGACGCTGCCGTCCGGCAAATTTCGCACCCAGCCTTGCACGCCTTCGACCTCGGCGGCCTCGACAACGTAGAACCGGAAGCCTACACCCTGCACGCGGCCACTCAATACGAAGCGGCGGGCGATGAGCATCTCGACAGTATAAACATTGCTGAAAAGCTCTTGTCGGTTCCGAGGTTCCGGAGTTCCGAGGTTCCAAGAGCTGGGTTCCGAGGTTCTCAGGAACTCGGATCTCGAGAACTCCGGAACCCCGGAACTACGGAACCTCGGAACCTCGGAACCGACTGCGACAGTAACGCAGTTCTACTTGACGACAATCGGCTGAAGACCAGCCTTCGTCGCCACGGCATTGAACGTCGCGACGTCAGTCTGCAATGCCGTCCGCGCGCGCAGGAGCGTCTTGTCGGTCTCCGGCTTCAGGTCCTTGTATCGCTCCGTGACCGGAGAGCCCAGGCGCCGTTCGGTATTGGCAATCGTTCCGTAGAGCACGACGAGCTGATTGTCGAGCCGGCCGGGAAAGTTCAGCGCATCCTGGCCGCCTTCACCCTGAATCTGCGTCATGTCGCTTTCAACCGCCGTGAGCCGATCGGTCAGCGTCTTCGCGGCAGCCGCCACGGGTGAGCCGGCGCCGGCCTTGGTCGACATCTCCGCCGCCTGCCGTTTGACGTCTCGGATTTTCAGGAGGTTCGTGTACAGCTCGTTGATCTGGCCGCCGACCTCGCGTGCGAGCCGGAGCTGCTCGGCGCCTTCCGCGTCGGTCATGATCGGCGTCAACCGCGGATCGGATTTCAGACGAAACGTTTGGGTTTCGGACCACGAGCCGGTGCTGACCTTCACCGTGTACATACCGGGCGCCGCCTTCGGTCCAACCGACGGACCGCCGCCCCACATGACGATGTTCGGCGGTTGGGTGTAGATCGCCGGGTAGCGCATGTTCATCCACACGGCGCGATTCATGCCTTTGATCGCGCTCGCCTGACCGGCCGGTTGCGGTGGTCCACCGGGGCCTCCACGGCCCTGTCCGCGTCCGCCTCCGCCTTCCTCCCCGCCAACCGCCGCGGCGCCGCGACCCTCGCCTCCCCCTCGTCCCCCGCCACCGCCACCGCCGCCGCGTCCCCCGCCCGCGGCACCCGCTGCGCTGACGTCGCCGCCGCGTCCGCCCGCTGCCCCGGCAGCAGGCGCCGCCGGCGCGTCGCCGCCGGTGCCCATCGTTGTCGATGGATCAGGGATCGGCGCCGTGCCTGGCTGCGCGGACCATGTGGCGATCGACTTGCCCTGCGAGTCGAGAATCTCGACGGTCACTGGCGCGGTCGGCGCGTCGCGCAGCCAGTAATAAAACGACGGCGCCGGGACGGGTCCGGTCGCGGTGCCCACCCGGTATCCGTCCTCAGGCTTGAAGAGGATCGCCGCGGGCACCTGCGTCAGTCCGGGCTTCGCCGTCCGCAGCGGCGCCAGGTTGCCGAGAATCCAGAACGCCCGGCCTTGCGTCGTCACGATCAAGTCATCGCGGTAGATCATGATGTCGGTGACGGGCGTGATCGGCAGGTTGAGCTGAAGCGACTGCCAGTGGGCGCCATCGTCGAACGACACGTAGAAACCGAATTCCGTTCCGGCGTAGAGAAGTCCGCGGCGTGCCGGATCTTCGCGAACCACACGCGTGAAATGCCAGTTCGGAATCCCGTTCTTGCCGTCTGCGATGCGGCGCCAGGTCTTCCCGTAATCATTGGTCTGATACAGATACGGCGTCGGGTCGCCCTGGCGGTAGCGGTACATCGCCACGGTTGCACGCGCCGGATCGTGCACCGACGGATCGATCGAGTTGATGCAGCCCTCCGGCCAGTCCTTCGGCGTGACGTTCGTCCAGGTCTTGCCGTTGTCACGCGAGACGTGAATCAGCCCGTCGTCGCTGCCGGCCCAGAGCAGGCCTGGCGTGGTGGTGGATTCCTCCAGCACGAAGATCGTGCTGTAGACCTCGACGCCGGTATTGTCCTTCGTGATGCCCTCGCCGCCCGAGTAGTCCTGCTTTCTCTTGTCGTTGCGCGTCAGATCCGGGCTGATGATCGTCCAGTCGACGCCCCCGTTCGTTGTCCGATGCACGAACTGCGACGTCGTGTACACGACGTCCGGGTTGTGCGGAGAGATTTTGATCGGCGCGTTCCACTGCTGCCGGTATTTCATGTCGGCCGCACGCTGGCCGGTCTGACTGTCGGCGTACACGCGCACGGTCTCGCTGGTGCCGAACTTCCGGTCGGTGCGCGTGATGAACCCGCCGTAGTTGCCCGCATACACGATGTTGAAGTCGCGCGGGTCGACGGCGATCCAGCCGCTCTCGCCGCCGCCGACGGCGTAGGTTTCACCGGTGTTGCTGCTCGGAACCGCAATCGTGGAGTTGTCCTGCTGCGCGCCGTAGACCCAGTACGGCCACCGGGTGTCGACCGTGAGGCGGTAGATCTCGGCAGTCGGCTGATTGAGCTGCTGTGACCACGTGCCGCCGTTGACGCTGACGGTCGTGCCGCCGTCATTCGACTCGATGATCGTCTTGTTGTTGAGCGGGTTGATCCACATGTCGTGATGGTCGCCATGGGCTGCAATGCCCGCATTTTGGAAGGTCTTGCCGCCGTCGGTCGACTTCATGGCGCCGACGTTCAAGCCGTATACGGTGTCGACGTCGACCGGGTCCGCGAAGATGTGCGTGTAGTACCAGGCGCGCTGCTGGAGCGCGCGGCCCGTGAATCCGCGGGTCCACGTGGTGCCGCCGTCGTCCGATCGGAAGACGCCGCCTTGATCGAACTCCGCCTCGATCTGTGCGTACACGCGCTTGGAGTCCGCGCCGGAAATCGACACGCCGATGCGGCCCATGCGTCCCTTCGGCAAGCCGTTGGTCAGCCGCTGCCAGGTGTTCCCGCCGTCGGTCGTGCGGTACAGACCGCTGTCGGGTCCGCCGGAATTGATCGTCCACGGCTTGCGCTCGGTGGTCCACATCGCGGCGATCAGCGTGTTCGGATTCTTCGGATCCATCGCGAGATCGACCGCGCCGGTGCGATCGCTCATGAAGTGCACCAACTGCCACGTCTTGCCGCCGTCGCTCGAGCGATACACGCCGCGCTCTTTGTTCGGCGCGAAGAGGTTGCCGAGCACGGCGACGTAGATGAGATCCGGATTCGTCGGATGCACGCGGATGCGTCCGATCGTGCCGGCTTCTCGCAGACCGATGTGCGTCCAGGTCTTGCCGGCATCCGTCGACTTGTACATCCCGACACCGGGAGAGACGTTGCCGCGAGGACATGCCGACCCGGTGCCGACGTAGATCACGTTGGGATTGGAATCCGCAACCGCAATCGCGCCGATCGACGCAGCCTCGAAGAAGCCGTCGGAGATGTTGGTCCACGTCGCGCCCGCGTCCGCCGTCTGCCACACGCCGCCACCCGTGCTCCCCATGTAATAGAGCTGCGGGTTCGACGCCACACCCATCACGGCCGTCACGCGGCCGCCGCGGCTGAAGACCGTGAGGTTTCGGAACTTGACGCTCTCGAACAACGCGGGAGCGACCGTGACGTTCGGATTCTGGGCCGGAGCCTGCAGCAGAGGCCGCTCGGCCACCGCGCCCGCCGTGAGGAGCAGCGCGCCAACAATGAGCGCAAATGCGCCGAGTCTTGTTTGGCTTTTCCGGCTAGTAGGCATGATGTCCCTCCCGCGAGACGGGACTGAAATCCCGACCGGTGGAGAGTAGCCGAATGAGAGACCGCGGTGTCCTTTTTTTCTCGATTCTTCCCAAAAAAGACACCCGCGGGCTTTTCAGGGCGCCAGGGGAACTACACTGGTGGTCCGGTCTTTGCTGTTTGGATCGCCTATGCCCGCTCTACCCGCGCTCCGAGCATGCCTGATTGCCACTCTCGTCACGATTGACGCCGCGGCCGCGTCGCAGACCGCTCAGCAGCCGCCACAGCCGCCGCCGGCCCCGCAGGAACCCACGACGTCCGTGGTCGGGTCCGAAGGCAAGCTCGTCAGCCTGATCTTCCTGCCGGCAGACGCGGCAAACGTGACACGTCGGATCTATGTCTCATTGCTCGATCGCCAGCCCGACGCTGAATCGTTCGCGGCGTCCGTGGCGGAATTGCAGAAGGGGCAGCTCAGTCAGCGGCTGGCCACGATCGTAAAGTCACCCGAATTCATCGATCGCGCGACGATGCACACGCCGACCGAGATGGTCCAGCAGATCTTCACGGGCATGTTCGATCGTGCGCCGACCGCAGCCGAGATCAAAACCTATTTGCCACAGGTCCAGGCGCGACAGTACGAGCCGGCGATGATGAAACTGATCACGTCGAGCACGTTTCGGGCGCAGGCGGCGCGCGATCGGGCCGCGAACCCGTCAGCGCCCTCGACAACCAGTGTTGCCGCACCGCCAAACCCGACAACCGGTCGTCCGCCGGCAACCCCATCGCCCACACCGGCACCTGTGGTCGTGCCGCCTCCCCCGCCGGCACCCGTGCTGAGCCCGCCGGCCACGACGCAGGCACAGACGCCAGCTGCTGCGGCGCCGGCTCCGATGCCGGCTTCGGAGTCTCCGGCCACAAAAGTGCCGCCCCGGCCCGCGCCGTTTCCGACCGCTCGAAACGCGTCGGTGAATCCGGCGACGCTCGTAGCGCCGCCGCCGGCGCTGTCGCCGGTATGGACGCGAGTGCTTGCGTGCCAGGAACAGATCGTCGACAAGGTCAGAAGCGATCCAGCCCAACTCGTGCTCGTGCGGTTCGATGCGGCCGAGATCAGCACGACGACTGTTCGAGGAACTGCGGTCAACGTATTCGAGAACGATCGGCGTTTGAGCTATCGATGCACCGGCGCCGAGGCGACCGTCTCGTTCCTCCAGCCGGCACCACGGAGCGCCACGTCCCTGGCGGATTTTTCCTTTGAAGAGGTCAAAGCGTGTCACGCCGCCGTCACAACACTCATCAAACGCGATGCGCGCAACGCTGATCCGTCATTCGAAACGGCCGGAATGATGCCCACCGACACCGCGCTGGCCATTCGAGGCGGGGGCGTCGATCGATCTCGCAGCGGCCAACCCCAGTCGTTCCGGTACCAATGTCACTGGGACGTCGACCACATCGCGGGCGCGAGCTACCGGTTCGCCGACCGGTAGCCCATCGTGACAACCGACGCTGCCCGAGCGATTGACGCGGTCTGGAGAATCGAGGCGCCCAGGCTGATCGCCGGCCTCATGCGCATCGTCCGCGACGTCGGGCTGGCGGAAGATCTGGCGCACGACGCGCTGGTCGCGGCGCTCGAGCAGTGGCCGGCAGAAGGCGTGCCGCGCAATCCCGGTGCCTGGCTCATGACGGCGGCCAAGCACCGCGCCATCGATCAGTTCCGACGCCGCAAGCTCCTCGAACGCAAACACGAGCAGCTCGGCTACGAGCTGGACGCCGGACAGGACCACGACCCGGTCGATCTCGATGCGGCGCTCGACGATGACGTCGGAGACGATTTGCTGCGGCTGGTGTTCATCGCGTGCCACCCGATCCTTTCGACCGAGGCTCGTGTGGCGCTCACGCTGCGGCTGCTTGGCGGGCTGACCACCGACGAGATCGCCCGTGCCTTCCTGGTTTCCGAGCCCACCATCGCTCAGCGCATCGTCCGCGCGAAACGCACGCTCACCGAGAAGCAGGTGCCATTCGACGTGCCAAGAGGCCCGGAACGGGTGGCCCGGCTGACATCCGTCCTCGAGGTGATCTATCTCATCTTCAACGAGGGCTACGCCGCGACGGCGGGCGACGACTGGATGCGGCCGGCACTCTGTGAAGATGCGCTGCGGCTCGGCCGCATCCTGGCCGGGCTGACGCCGAACGAACCCGAGGTGCACGGACTCGTGGGGCTGATGGAAATCCAGGCGTCGCGCGCACGCGCGCGTGTGGGTCCGACCGGCGAGCCGATCCTGCTGCTCGATCAGGACCGCGCACGCTGGGATCGTCTGTTGATTGGGCGAGGGCTGGCGGCGCTCGATCGCGCCACGCGCCTCAGCGCGTCACGCGGCCGGTACACGCTGCAGGCGGCGATTGCAGCGTGTCATGCCACGGCGCGCACCGCCGCCGAGACCGACTGGCGGGCCATCGCCAATCTGTATCAGGCTCTGGCCACGCAGAACCCGTCGCCGGTCGTCGAGCTGAATCGCGCGGTCGCGGTCGCAATGGCCGACGGACCTGAAGCTGGTCTCGAGATCGTCGAGGGTCTCGTGTCCGATCCGCTGCTGCAGAACTACCACTTCCTGCCAAGCGTGCGCGGGGATCTGCTCTCGAAGCTGGGACGTCACGACGAAGCGCGCGTGGAGTTCGAGCGGGCCGCATCGCTCACGCGGAACGCGGCGGAGCAGCGGCTTCTGCTCGAGCGCGCCGCGACGTCGGCCAGCCAATCGAGCGCAGCCACCGCCGGGTCCAGGAAACGACGCCAACAACAGCCGTCATGACCTCGCCCTACGAGCGGTGGCCGACCGATGGACGTGCCCTCGTCGAACAGGCGGTGACGGCGCACGGCGGCGCGGCGGCATGGCAGTCGGTGCGGAGCGTCAAGCTGGGTTTCGGCGCGGCTTCGGGCGTACTTGCGCGCTTCAAGGGTTATCCGACGACCTTCGGCGCGCCGCGCGAATTCGAAGTGCGTCCGCACGAACAGCAGACGATCTTTCACGCCTACCCCGACGCCCGGCACCGTGGCTGGTTCCTGAACGGCGACGTCATGATCGAGGATGTGGCGACCCGCCAGCCCGTCGCGCAGAGCCGCGATCACCGGCGCACCTTCACGGGACCCGAGAAACGGCGTCAGTGGAATCCGCTCGATGCGCTCTACTTCTTCGGCTAC
>JBLNGH010000421.1:0-4340 GCA_050264575.1 Acidobacteriota bacterium
CCGATTGCAGTTCGAGATTGTAGGTTCCCAGATTTCACATTTCAGATTGACGGGCGCGCGCGAAGTTCACACTTCACGACGAACTTCGCGCGCGGGGCACGATGTTGTGGTTGCGCCGGAAGAAGTTGTCCGGATCGTAGCGCGCCTTGACAGCCGCGAGCCGGTCGAGCGTGGCACCCGGGTAAGCGGCCCGGACGTAGGTCTGACCCTCCTGGTTCACGAACGCAACATACATCCCGTCGTGACCCTGATGCAGGGCCGCGGCGAGCTCGGCGGTCCACGCGTCGCGGACGGGACGATCGTCAGGCCCGTTGTAGAACGCCGCGACGTTGATCAGGATGGGGCTGTGACGATGCGCGAATGCCGTGCTGTCGGCCGGCACGCGAGCCATCGCGCCGCCGAGGACCCGGAGTTGCGCGGCACGCATGCTCGCATCGGAGCGTCGAAGAAAATCGAGGATCGTCTCAGCCCCTTGACGATCCACCCGCGCAGCGAACATCGTCCGTCCGACCACCGTCGGGTGGAATGACGGATCCTCGGGCGGGAACACCTCCGGGTAGCGCATCGGCCGGACCATGTCGACGATCGGCTCGGCCAGCGCGCGAAACGGCGCGACCGCCCGGGCGCCGGCGTCCGGATCGCTCACACAGCACATCAGGATCATCACCACGAGCTGGCCGTGATAGGCCGCAGGAACGAATGGCAGCGGCGGCGCAGGCATCACGTTGACGATTGCGGTGAGCTCCTCGGGAGCCGCCTCGGCCGCCCCGATTGCGCCGGCGATGACGTCCGTTGACGCGGGGAGCAGCAGCAGCCCGCCGACGACCTGATTGACCGGATGGAGGCGATACTGAAATCGCGTCACCACGCCGAAGTTGCCGCCGCCGCCACGAAGCGCCCAGAAGAGATCCGGGTGCGTTGCCGCATCGACGTGGAGCTGCTCGCCGGACGCGGTGACGACTTCTGCAGCAAGAACGCTGTCGATCGTCATCCCGTACTTGCGCGTCAGGTATCCGATTCCGCCGGCGAGCGTGATCCCGCCAATTCCGACCGATCCGGTGTCGCCGAATCCGGTCGCCAGGCCATGCGCGCCGGCAGCCGTCGAGTACGCGCCGGCGGTCAGGCCCGCCTCGGCCCACGCGGTTCGACCGTTCACGTCGATCTCGATTGCGCGCATGTCCCGCAGATCGAGCACGATGCCGTCGTCGATCGTGGAGTGGCCTGCGCCGCTGTGACCACCGCTGCGCACGGCGAGCCGAAAGCCGCTGTCGCGGGCGAACGTGACGACGCGGGCCACATCGGCGGCATCGACCGGCCGGACGATGACCGCCGGACGCACGTCGAAACCGCCGAGGAAAATCGTGCGGGCCTCATCGTAGCCGGCATCCTGCGGCGTGATGACGCGGCCACGGGCCGTAGACCGAAGAGTGGGAATCGCATTCACGGACGAAGAAGGCATAGCAGACGCTCCTGGTGGAAAACCGATGCTCTAGACATACGTCGAACGAGGCCGTGCTGGATCGACACGCCGCGAGGCGGGGAGGCGAATTGGAGAGGGCGTCGGCTCTACTTGCGGCCGCGCGCATCAATCTCGCGGCGAACGTCTCGTGCCAGCTTATCGTCTCGCACGGCCGTGAAGACGGGATGACGCAGGAGGCCGTCCAGGGTCCACTCCACGAACTCGACTTCGACAACGACTTTCGGTTGCACCCAGACCAGCTTGGTCATGTCCTCGGCGCTGATCCCCTCGCCCCAGTGACTCGTGCCGCTGTTGGGTAGATTCGAAAACGGGCATCGCGCCGCCGCGAGCGGCTTGATGCGCGCATAGACATCCGCGCGGGTGTGCTCCCGGAAGCCGGCACGGACCTTCGAGGCGAAGAGCAGCTTGCGGCCTTCGTAGCAGCCGACGAGTATCGACTCGAAGTTGATGGGACCGGGCTTGTAGCCGCCGATCACGAACTCCTGGCGGCGGTTGAACCGGACTTTGACCCACGAGCGGCTGCGCCGGCCTGGCTCGTAGCGCGATCGCGCCCGCTTCGCGACGATTCCTTCGAGGCGCATGCGGCGAATCGCGGCTTCGATTTGCCCGGGCGAACCGGGCAGCGGCTCGGACAGAAGCACGGGTGTGTTTCGTACGACCGACGCGAGTTCGTCCCGCCGCTGCTCGATCGGCAACGGCGTCAAATCGCGACCGTTCAGGAGCAGGAGATCGAACGCGTAGAAAACGAGCGTGTGTCCCGCGCCATGATGGAGTGCCTGGAACGACGGCTGGCCGGATTCATCGAGCGCGACGACTTCGCCGTCGAGGATTGCCGAGTTCGCAGGCACCTTCGCGACCGCGCGAACAACGGCCGGATAGGCGGCCGTCGTGTTTTTCAGATTGCGCGACAGCAACCGGACCGAACCCGACTCAAGCACCGCAAGGGTGCGGTACCCGTCCCACTTCACCTCGTAAGTCCAGCCGTCACCCGATGGCAGCCGGCTCGCGGCGGTCGCAAGCATCGGCGGCGGGACACGCATGAGACGACTCTAAACTCAGAACTCAGAACTGAGAACTCAGAACTTCGCAGAAGTTTGAAGTTTGACGTTCGAAGTTCGCTGCGCGAAGCGCGGCGCCTAGCTTCCGCCGAATGTCTGCGTCCAGTAATGACGGTAGGCGGCGCTCGCACCGAAGCCGTAGCCGATGCCCGTGGCGCGGAAGCTGGGAGACATGATGTTGGCGCAGTGTCCGGGACTCGCCATCCAGCCGTCGACCACGGCTTCCGCTGTCGACGGACCCGCGGCGATGTTTTCGCCCCAGGGAAATGATCCCGCATAGCCGGCATTCCGAATCCGCTGATCGAATGTCGTGCCGTCGAGGCTCGTGTGCGAGAAGTAGTTGTTGGCCGCCATGTCCTGGCTGTGCAGGCGCGCGGCCGTCCGGAGGCTGCTGTTCATCGCGAGCGCCGGGACTGGCGGATACGGCGTGCCGCCACAGGTCGCGCCCGCCGCCCGCCGCTGGTTGATGAGCGCAAAGACCTGATCTTCGAGGACCGCGCCCGACGTGTCTGGCACGACGGTGACGATCGCCGCGTTCGAGTTCACCGCGCCGAACGTGTTCGTCACTCGAACCCAGTAACTGGTTGTCGCCGAGAGTGCCGGCGTGGTGAACGTTGCCGATGTCGCACCAGCGACCGGTGCCGACGTCACGCCGCTCGACCCGATGTACCACTGGTATCCCAGCGGCGCAGTCCCGCTCGCGATCACATTGAGCGTTGCCGCCTGGCCTGCGGTAACCGTCTGGCTTTGTGGATGCGACGCGATGGCCGGCGCAACGCCAGCTGGAGGAGGAGGCGGCGGCGGAAGGACGGTGATCGTCGCCGCCGCCGAGTCGGCCGATCCCGCAGTGTTCGACACCCGAACCCAGTAGCTCGTCGTTGCAGTGAGCGCCGGAGTCGTGAAGCCCGTGGACGTCGCGCCGGAGACCGGGCTCGAAGTCACGCCTTTCTGGCCGGCATACCACTGGTAGGTCAGCGGCGCGGTCCCGTCCGCTTCGACGATCAACGTCGCCGTCTCTCCCGAAGTGATCGTCCGGCTCTCCGGATTCCTCGCGATCGCGGGAGCGACGGCGGGTTGGGGCGCCGGCGGCGGAGCCGGCGGCAACGCTGGCGGCGGATTCGAAGGCGGCGGATCGGGCGCGACCGCAACCGTGGCGGTGACCGAGTCGATGCTGGCCGTCGCGTCCGCGATGCGCACCCAGTAGTTCGTGGTCGCCGTCAGTCCAGGGGTCGTGTAGGTTCTCGCCGTTGCGTCCTGAATCGGCGAAGACGTCGTGCCGGCCGTGCCGACGTACCACTGGTAGCTCAGCGTGCCGGTTCCGGTCGCCGTCACGTTCAACGTTGCAGCCGATCCTGACGCAACAGTTTGACTCTGCGGCTGCGTCGAGATGGTGAGATTGCTCGGAGCGGTTGGCGGAGTCGATCCACACGCCGACGCGAGGGTGGCCGCGACGGCGATGACGGCGAGCGTCCGGAGGCGAATTCGCATCGGAGTCGAGCGACGGATGAATCCAACTCACGTGCCAGGCAGGTGTTCCCGCGGAGCACGGACGAATCGGCGAACACAAGTTGTCTTGCGAGTCTTTCCTTACAGGACTGTCGGTGACGAGTCGCGCGCGCGACCATCGCGCCCGGCAGGATCGACCCACCGGGCGCGGCGGTTGCGAGAGCGCCGTTCACTTCACGGGAATCATCAAGTGCGCGTAGGGCGTGTTCGGGTACATCACGTACGGCACCTTCGTGTTGGTGGCCGTCGTCGGATATCCCTCGAACTGGGTTCCGATGTTCAGCACCATCACGTGC
>JBLNGH010000422.1:0-2649 GCA_050264575.1 Acidobacteriota bacterium
GCACCGCCGCCGTCGCCGCCGACGAGAGCCCGTTCCGCGAAAACAGATTGTGGGTCACGCGCGGCGAGGCGTCCGACCTCACCGCGAGCGCCATCCCGGGATTGTCGCGAATGTCGCTGCCAATCACGACGGCGTTGCCGCCGCTGATATCGAGCGCCGCACGGGCCGCGCCGATGATCTCGACGTTCACGATGCTCAGCGCGGCGCCGCGGACGACAATTCCGGTCCCGAGCGGGGTTGCGGCGTCGCCGACGATGCGGAATCCGTTCAGCTCGGACGTCATCGGGCCGAGAGCGGTCACCGCCGCCTCGCCCTCGGAGGCGGCGCCGGGCAGTCGAAGCGTCGCACCGCGCGGCACCCGGCTCACGACGCGAATCCCATGTCGAAGTACGAGACGTTCGCGGTACTCGCCCGGTTCGACGATGACCGACGAGCCGGCCGGCGCGGTGGCAATCGCCGCGGCAATCGATTCATTGGGTCGTACCACCAGAGACGCATCGGTCCGCGGCGTATCCAACAGGGGACCCGGCGGGACCGGCAAGTCGAGACGGGAAGTCCGCAAGACCGTGATTCCCGCGGCGAGCAGAAGCGCCAGAGCAATTTCGAAGGCGGTCACGAATGGCCGCCGCGGCCGATCCGGCTTCCCATGCGCAACGGCGCCGGCAAACTTCTCTCTTTCCACATATACGACGGTGACGTTGTCTTTCCCCCCGGCCTCGTTGGCCGAAGCCACCAGGGTCTCAACAACCTGCTTCGGTTCGCCGGCGCGCTCCGCGACGATGCGCCGGATTGCGGAGGCCGGCAGCAGGTCGGTGAGGCCATCGCTGCAGGCCAGCAGGGCCTCGTTCGCATGGAACGGGACGTCGTAGACGTCGATGAAATCGGGATCGTCCGCGTCGTGCCGTTCGGATCCAACATCCCTGTACACCTCGTTCCGGCGCGGATGGCGCATGGCATCGGATTCCGAGATCTCGAATGCATCCTCGCGCTCGCCGACCGGGGAGTGGTCCCGGGTGAGCTTCTCGATTGCGTTCGCGCGCAGTCGATAGAGCCGTGAGTCGCCCACGTGACCGACGATGGCGCGGTCGCCGTCGACGATCGCGACCGTCACCACGCATGCCATCCCGTTCCATTCGGCCCGGGTCGCGGCCTGGCGATGGATTTCGTTGTTGGCGAACGTGATGGCTTCGCGCAGCCGCTGATCGGGACGTCCGGTCGAACGTTCGAGGCGGCTTCGAATCATCGCAAGCGCGGTGTCGGCGGCTTTTCCGCCGGCGGCCTGGCCGCCCAGACCGTCGATGACCATCAGGAAGCCCCGGGCGTCGTCGATGTAGAAGCGGTCCTCGTTCACCTGCCGGACGAGACCGGGATCGGTCTGCCCGGCGGAGCGCCAGCGCGGCGGCGTCGTCGTGTGGCTCTCGGCGCTGGCGTCGGTTGCGTGTGACATCAATCTCCCGACTGGCGTTCGGTCCAGAGCAGGAGAAGGACGACGCCAGCCATCGCGATCAGCAATCCGAAGCGAGCCCAGAGCAGCAGGGTCATCAAGAAATCCGCTCGAAATCCAGATACAACGTGTCGGCCAGCCCGATGCGTCCGCGATCGGGCAAGGGCGTTTCAGCCCCGTTCTCGCGTCTGGCGCCGTCCGCCTCCTCGTAACCGCGCGGAACGTGACGGCCGTTGAGCGTCGTGCCGAGCCGGCTCAGGTCGATGAGAAAGAAGCGGCCCGTCTGCGGATCGCGCCGGATGCGCGCGTGCTCGCGCGAGACATCCTCCGACGAGGACACGCGGATGTCGACGGGATACGCGATCCCGCCGCGACCGATCGTGATCGAGTCCTTGACGACCTCATGTGTGTGACGGCCGGCCCGATCTTCGTAGGAAAGCCGGGCGAAGACGGCCTGCGTGGCAGAGGACCCAGCCGCGCTGACAACCTCTTCACGAGTCGTCGTCGATCGATTCGGTGAGACCGAGCTCGTCAGCCGGCGCGTTCGTTCGCCGACACCGAGATCCGGCTGCGCCGGCAGCACCAGCTCCGAGTCGATGAGCATCGCGCCTTCCTCGAGCTCGCCGTCGGGATCGCGCACGAACTCGACATACCAATCAGGACTTGCGCTCTGAACCGGAGCCGGCTGTCTCGTCACACGTCCGACTGATCGTCGAAGGAAGCTCCGGCGGTTCAGACGATGGAGCTCCTCCTCGAGCGCGCGGATGGTTTCGGCTCGGAGCCGCGGCAGGATCCCTTCCAATCGCGCATGTTCGGTCGGGTGCAGATAGACGACGTACCGGCTCGGCGCGAGAATCGAGTACTTCAGGTGCTCGAGGTTCTGGCGCATGTTGTCGACGACCGCCTCGATCAGGTCGCTGGCGGGGAGTCGTAGCGACATTGCATTAATGTCGCTCCAGGAGTGAAGTACATTCTCTAAAGGATTTGCAGGGTTTTCATAGATTCTCCTCATGAAGGTGCGTTTCGGACCCTTCACGCTGGACACCGACCGGCGCCAGCTGCTCACCGGCGACCGCGAAGTTCACCTGTCGGTCAAGGGGTTCGATCTGCTGTCCGCGCTCCTCGAACAGCGGCCGAACGTCGTCGGCAAGAAGGATCTGCACGCGCGTCTCTGGCCGGACACCCATGTCGTGGAGGCAAACCTT
>JBLNGH010000423.1:0-2695 GCA_050264575.1 Acidobacteriota bacterium
GTGGCGGTCGTGTGCCGCTTAAAGTGCGGCGGCGATCTGGACGGCGAGCGTGAGCGCTTCGCGTACGGGCAGGGACCCATCGCGGAGCCGTTCGGAGAGTGTAGGGCCTTCCACCAGTTCCAACACGAGCAGCGTGATACCGTCCGATTCCTCCAGGCCATGGACCATGGCCACATTTGGATGGTTGAGCGATGCGAGCAGGCGGGCTTCGCGACCGAAACGCGCGGCGCGCTCTGGGTCGCCGGCAAATACTGCCCGCACCACCTTGATCGCCACGTCGCGCCCCAGACGGCTGTCGCGAGCTCGGAAGACCGTGCCCATCCCCCCTTCGCCGAGCAACTCGACGATCTCGTACGAGCCGAGACGGCTGCCCGGTCCGAGCGACGCAGACATGGCAGGGATTATAATGGCCCGGCGAGCGAGCGACCCAGACGATTGCTCCGGAGCCGGACCGATGCCGCGTGTGACGCCCTTCGTTATTGCCACGTTCATGGCTGCTGGCGGCGCTGCCGCCCAATCGCATGCTCCCGCGAGTCCGGCCCGGGCGCTCGCGGTCGGCGACGAGGCGCCGCTTTTCAGCCTTCTGGGGTCAGACGGCCGTACGTACCGTCTGTCTGACTACAGGGGTAAGCAGGTGGTCGTGCTGGCCTGGTTTGCGCGGGCGTTCAGCGGTGGATGAACGGCGCAGTGCCAGTCGCTCCGTGAGAGCGGCGACGCCATCCGGGCCTTCAACGTGAAACACTTTGCTGCGAGCGTCGACGGCCCCGACGACCTACGGAGATTTGCCGAATCGCTTTCCGTCGATTACCCGCTGTTGAGCGACGCGAGCCGCCGCGTCGCCAGGGCGTACGGCGTCGTGAAGGATGACACGACGCCGGCATTGCGCTGGACTTTCTACATTGGACTCGATGGCAAGATCTTGTACATCGACAAGGCCGTAAGTCCCGGGACCCACGGCCAGGCGGTAGCAAACAAGCTCGCGGAACTCGGTGTCCCCAGGCGCCAGGGGCGCTGAACGGTCGGGCTGAGCCGGGTCGCGAGGTCCGAACGCGGCTTGCCCATGTCATTCCCCCCACATCAGGCCGTGTGCCGGACAGCCATCGCGTGTTTTCAGCGGTTTCCCGGAGTCGGCTGATGGCTGGCAGCCCGCAATCGGCGGTTGCATGGCTTCTTTATTCCGGGTCGCCTGCGTGCTAGGCTTCGGGTCTCGCTCCCGCCGCCCACGCGCCGGCGGCGGGAATCCGTCCGGTAGGTGACCTATGCCGTCGCGAGCTCGCCCATCTGGAGGCCGTCCTGCCACCGCCCGCTCGCGAACGAAGCCCGTTCGCGCTGCCGGACGCATGCCGCAGAAAATCGCCACAACGCCGGGGGGCACTTCCATGACTGTGACCAAGAACGGATTCACTGCGGTGATGAACGCGGTGGCCGAGGGTTCCGATCCGAGCGATCGCCCGGCCGCCCAGGATGCCGGCAGCGGAGCCAGCATCGACAAGGTCCGCGACATTCTCTTCGGGAGCCAGGTTCGCGAATTCGAGCGTCGTTTCGTGAGGCTCGACGAGCGGCTTGCGAAGGAGATGAACGATCTCAAGGCGGAGATCAAGGCGCGCCTCGACGCGCTCGAACTCTACGCGAAGAACGAAACCGAGTCGCTTGCGGAGCAGATCAAAGGGGAACGCGCCGAGCGCGTGGATTCGGCCAACGACCTCTCGCGCGAACTGAAAGAAGCGACGAAAGCGCACGATCGCCGCGCGTCCGCCCTCGACGATCAGTTCTCGAAAGGGCAGAGAGAACTCCGGCAGCAGATGCTCGATCAGCACCAGCGGTTAAGCGACGAAATCCGGCGGCGCGCCGACGAAATCCTGGCCGCCCTCGGACGCGAGGCGCAGGAGCTGCGCAACGACAAGACCGACCGCGCGACGCTGGCGTCCCTGCTGACCGAGATGGCGCTGCGCCTCACGAACGAGCTGCATCTGCCGGACGTCGAGGGCGTCAGGAATGGCTGATTCGGTCGTCGAGCGCGACAGCGAGGCGATTGACGACAGCCTCGCCGAGTTGCGCTCGATCATCGTCGGGCCGGAGCGGCAGGATCTGCAGGAGCTGCAGTCGCACCTGCTCGACCCGTCGGTGCTCACCCGCGATGTCAGCCGCGTGCTGCCCGACGCGATCGCCCTGCGGGCGAAAGACCCGCAGTTGACGCGCGCGCTGGCGCCGACCATCCAGGAGGCGGTTACGGCGTCGGTGAGGCGGGACCCGCGTCCGCTCGCCGATGCGTTGTTCCCGGTGATGGGCCCGGCCATCCGGAAGGCGATCACCCACACGCTGGCGTCGATGATGGAGTCGCTCACCCGGACGCTCGAGTACAGCGTCTCGTGGCGTGCGCTGCGCTGGCGATGGACCGCGCTCCGCACCGGGAAGTCCTTTGCGGAAATCGTGCTCCTGAACACGCTGCAGTACCGAGTGGAGCAGGTCTTCCTCATCCACAGCGAGACGGGTCTGCTGCTGCAGCACGCCACCCTCGACGCCGCGACTGCGCAGGACGCGGACCAGATCTCCGCGATGCTCACCGCCATCCGGGACTTCGCGCACGACGCCTTTCGAACGGCGGACGGTGACAGCGTAGACACGCTCCGGGTCGGCGACCTCTCCGTCTTCGTTGAGCAGGGTCCGACAGCGATACTCGCCGGAGTCGTGAGGG
>JBLNGH010000424.1:0-15522 GCA_050264575.1 Acidobacteriota bacterium
CGGGAAGTCAATCTTCTCGACCTGATCGCCGGGCTGGTGGTAGTCGACGTGCAGGCCCGTGAAGAAAAACGCGATCGGGATGCCCTTGACCGCGTAGCTGTAGTGGTCGCTGCGAGTGTAAATGTTGCTCATCCGCGGGTCGGCCGGCGGCGTGGGGTCGTTCAGCTCATAGTCAAGGGTCAGCGGCTTCGCCTGCTTCTGATTGACCTCGACTACGAGGTTGTGAAGATCCGTGCTGATGCGGTCGGCCCCCACCACGAACACCGAGTTGGCGTACTCAGTCTTGTCGTCCTGACTGCGCCCGATCATGTCCATGTTGAGCTGGGCTTGAACTTTTTCCAGCGGGACGACCGGAAAGTCGGCCATGTAGCGAGAGCCGAGCAGCCCGGCTTCCTCGCCGGCGTGCCAGACAAAGATCAGGGAGCGCTTCGGCTTGACGCCGGTGGCGAACGCTTTCGCGATCCCGAGCAACGCCGTCGATCCGGACCCGTCATCGTCGGCGCCATTGTTGATGAGGTCGGGCTCGCCGCCTGCCTGGGCTCCCGCGCCCCGCCCGCCTCCACGACCGCCCGCCGCGCTCGTGCGATAGCCGGTGTGATCGAGATGCGCGCCGAAGAAGACGTACGTGTCCTTGAGCTTCGGATCAGATCCTTCGACCATGCCGACGACGTTCTTGGTCATCTGCGTCGAGAGAAGCTCGTACTGGTTGTCGACGTTGATCGTGACCTTGGCGGGAATCGTGAATCCCGTCAGCGTTTCGCCGCGCTCCGCTTTGACGCGCAGCTCCGCGAATTTCGCGGGCGCGGCGCTGAACAGAAATTCGAAGAACTCGGCATCAGCCGTCACTTGCGGCTGGATTTTCGCGTCGACGTTCTGCACGGTGTTGAGGTCGGGAACGACTGCCGCAGTCTGACCGCGTCCTGCCCCGCCACCGGCACCTCGACCGCCGCCGTCTGCGCTTCGGTCACCGCGGCGCTGGCCTGGGCGAGCGCTGCCTGGGCTTTCACGAGCGCCTCGTTCGACGGCGTGGGTGCGGGCGCCGGCGCCGGTCCTGCTGTGAAGCTCAGGACGGCGGCCGCGCCGGCGTTCTGGACGGCGTAGTTCAGCCGGTTGCCGCCTACGGCGTTCCCGCGCCCGCCGCGCCCGCCGCCAGGCTGCGTCGGATCCGGAGCAGGGACGAGCAGCGACGGTGTGCCCGGCAGCCACGCCACGAGCTTGTTGCGCACATCGCGGCCTTTGTAGTCGTCGTGCGCCAGATTGTTCGTCTGCGGCCCGGCGAGGGTGAAGATGCCGTACCCGACGAACTCGACGCCGCTGAAAGTCAACGTCTGCCTGCCGCCGGCATTCGCCGGGAACGTGACGTGATCGCCGTGCTTGAAGGTTCGCGACTGCCCGTTCACTTCGACGGTGATCGAGGAGTTACGCGTCACGCGGTACCCTCGCTGCTTCACCGTCTGAAAGAAGCCTGCATCGCCCATGGGCTTGACGCCCCAGGCTCGCAGGTGCTCGGCGACGTACGACGTCGCCAGTCCATAGCCCTCGGTGTAGATCTGGCGTCCCTGCAAGGCATCCGACGCGAGATACGTCAGGAACTCTTTCAGGTCGGCCTGGCTGATCGACGCGAACTTGACGCTCGCCGGCGCGACGCCTTGCGCGAAGATCGTCCACGGACGCGAGACGATGGCGGCAAACACCGCTGCCGCCGCAAGCCAGACCGCGATCGTCGTACGAAATGATGAGCGATTCATCCCCAGCCTCCAGGCCGCCGAAAGCATACACGCCGCCTTCCCGGCGTCCAAGCTTCCCGCCCTTGAGGCTTTCGGGCTCTCAGGCTTTCTGGCTTTCTTCTACAACGGAAACCGCTGGCGATCCTTCACGACATCAGCCGCATCGATTTGCGTATTCGTGTGATTGAGGTGCGTGAACCAGACGGACGCCTTGGAGCCCCGCAACAGGGTCCTCGTCACGGACATCATGGGATGCGGAATGTCTTCGATCGATCGTCCGGGAATCTCCCCGGGGGACGCGAACGTGCCGTCGAGGATGGCGACATCGACTGAATCGACAATCTCCCGAATCGATCGGTTCCATTTCTGCCACTGATCGATGTCCGGAATGTAGATCGCTTTTTTTCTGGGACCCTCGATCAGAAAGCCGACCGTGTCGGTGAACTCGTCTCGATGCGGGACGGCGAACGCGGTGACGCGCAGCCCTGGAAAAATCTCGAGCGGCCGATCGAGCGGCAGCGGACGAAGGTCGATATTGTTGCGGGACACGAGCAGGCTCCATGGTCCGTTGGCTCGCAGGAAGGCCTGCATCCGGTCGGTGCCGAGCACGGGTACCGCCTTCGCGTCAATCGATTCGCGCCCGAGGTACATCAGTCCCGTGTAGTGGCCGATGTGCGCGTGCGTCAGAAGAATCCCGTCCGGGGCGGTTCCACCGGTGAGATCGTGCACCTGCGACGCGAAATCCGGCGTCGCGTCAATCATGAACGCCTTGTGCAGCGCCTGGTTGACGAGCCCGAGGCTCGCGACGCGCTCCGGCCGGCGCTGCCCCTCACGAATCGACTTGCAGAGCGGCTGCTCGCAGCCGAGGTGCGGAATGCCGCCGTCCTGCGCGATGCCGAGCACGACCAGCTCCCAGCCCGGCGGCTGCCCGGGTGCTCTGACGGGCGGAGGGACGCCGGCGATGACGCTGAGAATGGCCATTCCGGAGATGAGCGAACGGACGCCTGACACAGCCGCGCTCCCTAGTCCTTGGCTGCCCGGGTCAGAAGCCGGTTGATGACCGTACTGAAGAAGCTCACCAGAACCGCCGCGACGACGGTCGTGAAGAATCCGTGCACGATGAAGCCGTTGACGAACTGTGAGGCCAGCCACAGGCAGAACGCCGTCACGACGAAGTAGAACAGACCGAGGGTGAGGATGGTGAGCGGCAGCGTCAGGATCACGAGGATCGGCTTGACGAGCGCATTGATCAGCGTGAGCACGGCGCCGGCCAGAAAGGCCACGGTCACCGACGCGACATCCACGCCGCGCATGACGTAGGCCACCGCGTAGATGGCGAGGGAATTGGCGATCCAGGTCAGTACCAGCGTCATGGCCGGTACAACAGATTACGACAGGGCGATGACCGCAAGCTCGTCGACTGGCGTGGCCGCGCCGGCGGATCGGGCGATCTCGGCGCTAGCCTGTCCCAGCTTCGACTCGATGAGCCGCCGATGGACATCATGGGCAGTGAGCCATTGCGGGAAGTGCGGCGTACCCGTGATCTCTCGGATCCGCGCTGCGGCGCCCATCAACCTCGCGCCAAATTCCTCCCGGCCGTCGGACGCCGCGAGGTATCCCAATCCCTCGAAACACCCCGCCATCGCGCGGAGATTGCGCAGCTGGCGGCTCAGGATCAATGAGTGCGACAAGAGCTTGCGGCTGCCCGTCGAATCGCCGACCAGAAGTCGCTGCAGACCAAGATTGACGGAGATATAGGTCTCGAGGAACGAGTCGCCAGTCGAGGCCACGCGTTGCCACGCAGACGTCATTTCCTGTACGGCCATGACGTGATCGCCGCGCACGGCGTGAGAAAGACCGAGGCCTAGAAGCGCCTGCGCGCCCACGCGGTCGAGGTGGAGATCCTCGGCGAGGTGAAGCGCGGTCTTCGCGGCCTCGGCGCAAGACGTCGCATCACCGCGCACAGCTTCATTCATCGCCTTCAGCGACAATGCCCACGGCAAATCTTCCGCTGCGGCGTCCCTGAGCTGTCGCACTCCGCGCTCGAGCACGTCGCGAGCGGAGTCGAAGTCGGTTGCGTGATGAAGGAAATGCCCCAGCGCAACCTCAGCCCGGCCGCGAGCGCCGGCGCCGTCAGACGCGGCCGCGAGCGTTCGTGACAGCCAGGATCGGCTCTCGATGAAGTTGCCATCGTCGCGCCAGAACCAATGCAGGTTCCCGGCGAGGCGGAGGCCGAGATCGGCGCGATCGGGTGTCGCCAGCGCCCATTCCAAGGCAGCGCGGACGTTGGGCCACTCCTCGCGAAGATGATCGAGCCACTGGTACCCGCTCGTCGTGTACCACTTCCTGCCGGCTCGGTCCGTCATGTCCACGTAGTAGTCGAGCATCCGGTTGCGGGCGACCGGATTCGGCTTCGGGTGGTCCAACCGGGCGCGCGCGAACAACCGGATCGAATCGAGCAGGTGATAGCGAGCGGACTCGCGAGTGGTATCTGCGAGAACCAGAGACTTGTCGACGAGCCCGGTGAGCGGCGGCAGGAAGGCGCCTGCATCCTGCGGTCGTCCCATCACGGCGGCCGCCGCATCCAACGTCCATCCCGCCGGAAAGACGGCCACGTGCTCGAGGAAACGCATTTCGCCTGGATCGAGCAGACTGGCGCTCCACTCGAGCATGGCCGAGAGCGATCGATGCCGATTCGCCGCCGCCGGCCGGCTGCGGCCGAGCAACTCGAAACGGGAGTCGAGCCGCTCGAGGATCTGCGGCAGACTGAGGACTCGTGCCTGCGCCGCGGCAAGCTCGATCGCGAGTGGCAGCCCATCAAGCCGCTGGCAAATCTGCACCACTGCCGATGCGTCTCGTTCGAGGAGCTCGGAACCAGGCTGGACGGCAGCGACGCGCGCGGCAAACAGCTGCGCTGCCGGAGACGGCGAGTCCGGTCCGTCCACGGCGGAACACGCCAACGGCGCGAGACGCAGCAGCGATTCGCTCGTCGCACCCAGCGGCCGTTGGCTCGTGGCCAGCACCCGGATACCCGGCGCCGCGCCGAGAATCGCGTCTGTCAACCGCCCCGCCGCGTCCGCCACGCGTTCGCAGTTGTCGAGCACGAGGAGCGCGTTCGTGTCGCGCAGGACCGATCCAATCGACAGCGCGATGTCGGCGTTGTGTCGCTCCGGCACATGCGCCGCATTGGCCACGATGCGATCGACGTCGGCCGGGGTCGTGGCTGGTGCCAGATCAATCAACACCGCACCGTCGGCGAAGATCGTCTCGATCCGTCGTGCGGCCTCGAGCGCCAGTTGCGTCTTGCCAACGCCGCCAGGTCCGACGATCGTCAGCAGGCGCGCCGACGCGAGCCGCGACACGGTGTCTTCGATTTCCACGCTTCGGCCGATGAGGTCGACGAGCCGCGCCGGCATTCGCCAGCGCGGCGGACCGTCATCAGCGAGCCGCTCGCGCGGCGCGACGAACCGATAGCCGCGCCGAGGCGCCGTTTCGATCACGCGCGGCGCGCGCGGATCGTCGCCCAGCGTTCGTCGCAGCTGACTGATGGCTTCCGTCAGCGAGTGCGGCGTGACGAACAAGCCGCCCCACACGAGATCGATCAGCGTCTGATGTTCGACGAGCTCGCCGGCCCGGTCGACCAGGGCGCACAGAACCTGAAATGTGCGCGGCTCGAGCGGCACGGCACGGCCGTCTCGCGTCAGCACACCGGCCCGTTTATCCAGGGTCGCGTCACCAAAGCGATACCGCATGAGTCGCAAATCTTGAGGGTTTCCTGAGGACTTCCGCGCCGCTGAATCAAATCATAGCATCCGGCCCGCGCCGTCCTGATGACGGCGGGAGCGGACTTCATACAGAAACCGGAGGTCTTCAAAATGAAACGCGCACTCGTACTGGCGTCGGTGGCAATGGTGGCGTCGACCGTGGTGATCAACGGCCGGGGCGTGAATGCCCTCACGCCCCGGGCGACGGCCTCGCTGCTCGTGTCCGGCTTGAACAATCCTCGCGGCCTGACATTCGGCCCGGATGGGGCCCTCTACATCGCCGAGGGCGGCCTGGGCGGATCCAGCGTCACGACTCCCGCCGACTGTGAGCAGGTACCGGCGCCGGTCGGTCCGTATAGCGGTGGGTACACGTCGCGGATCACGCGCGTCGAGGCGAACGGCACGCGCACGATTGTCGCGGACGGTCTGCCGTCGAGTCAGACGAGCCCGGCCCTCGGCTCGCTCGTGAGCGGCGTGGCGGACGTGACATTCGTCAACGGGCAGCTCTACGCGCTCGAGGCGGGCGCCGGGTGTTCACACGGACTGATCGGGACCGACAACGAAGTGCTGCGAGTCAACGACGACGGGACGACGACGCCCGTTGCCAATCTTGGCGCCTTCCAGCGATCGAATCCTGTGCTGAATCCCGAGCCCGACGACTTCGAGCCGGACGGCACGTGGTACAGCATGATCGCGGTGCGCGGGAATCTGTACGCCGTGGAACCCAACCACGGCGACATCGTCCGGATCGATCCGCTCCTCGGCACGATCACCCGCGTGAGCGATGTCTCGGCGAGTCAGGGCCACATCGTCCCGACGGCGATCGCGTACCACGGCAATTTCTTTTTCGGGAACCTCGGAACCTTTCCGATCGAACCCGGGAGCTCGTCGATCTTCAAGCTCACGCCGAGCGGCCAGATCAAGACCTGGTCTGACGGTCTGACGACGGTGCTCGGCGTCGCGTTCGGCACGCGCGATCGGATGTACGTCCTCGAGTCCATGACGGCGCCGGGATTCCCAGGACCGTCAGAGTTCGGCACCGGCCGTGTCGTGCAGATCGATCCAGACGGAGAGCAGACCGTGATCGCCGATGGGTTCTCGTTTCCAACGGCGATGACCCTGGGACCTGACGGCGCGCTGTACGTCTCCAACCTTGGCTTCGGCGGCCCGGTGCCCGGGCTGGGCCAGGTGTTCCGCGTCACGATCCCGTAGCAGCGCGCACCTACGGAGATCGAGCTATCGCGCCCGGCGGATCCGTCGCGACCGGTGCCAGAGCCGGTGGTGACGATCCGTCGAGCGCCTCGGTCGTCATCGAGGATCCAGTCGCGATAGTCAGTCGAGGAGACGTACTACGCCCGTCTGCAACCAGATCAGCTCAAGCACGCCCTGATACACTTCACGTTACGGCGCTTCAGACATCGTGCCGGAGTGGCGAAACTGGCAGACGCGCGAGACTCAAAATCTCGTCACCTTAACGGGTGGTGTGGGTTCGATTCCCTCCTCCGGCACCATCGAATCAATCACTTACGACGATCGACGGATCGCGGAAAAGGTCGTGGGACCGTCCGGTGTGCCTGAAAGTGTGCGTACGGCGGAATCCAGCCGCGCCGCCGCGTCGCGCAGATCCCCATCGCTGACGATGTTGTACCGCTCGAACACCGAGCGCGTCTTGTGCCCGGTCAGCGTCATCGCGACGCGCTCCCGAATGCCGGCGCGGACGAGGTTCCGGACGGCGGTCCGTCGACAGTCGTGCGGGATGCGACCGGGACACCCGGCCCCCTCGCACGCGGTGTCCCACGCGCCGCGGAAGTCGCGAATCGGATCCCCATCGCGATGGAACACGAACGGCACGAGGCGCCCGGCTTTCTTCAGCCGCTCATGCTCGCTGAGCTGCGCGCTGAGCAGCGTCTCGAGCGCCGCCGTGAATGGGAAGGTTCGGGCGTCCCCATTCTTCGTCGTGCCCGCCTCGAGCCGCACGACGCGCCCGTGCCAATCGACCTGTCGCCATTCGAGCGGCACGACTTCACTCGCGATGCGCCAGCCGGTCACGCTTGGCGGCCTGGACCGCGAGCGGCGCCGTTGCTGAAAAGCCTGGACGCGACACCAATCGCGTCCTGTGTCATGGCTTTTCGCAACCCGCGCGCCGCGCGAGCTCTGCACGTGCACCGCACGGCAGGTCCGGCCCCCGGCCGAACACGCCCGACCTGGATCCGAGCACCGCTCAGATCCAAATCGGGACAAGACTGTGAATTCTTACAACTGATGCTCGCAGGCTGTCAACTGCGTCGATGTGCGATCGATTCGTCGGACAAACGAGTGTGCGTACGGTGTGCCTGCTCGGCAGCCTGCGTCTTCGTGCGGCGTCGGAATTCTCGGTTGAGATTCTCGAGCGTGTTCGTCGTCCGAATCGATTTCCACGTGGCCTTCGGGAAGTCGAAGAAGGTCAGCAGCTCGATCCCCCTTCTGCGAGCGACTCGGCGACGGCCGGGTGATCACCGCTGGCAAACCCTGGTGGCCGAAACCTGAGGAGAACCAGGCCTTCCGAAAGGCGCATGAAGCTTTGGCGGCCTCTGCGTCGGACGGAACACTGCTGGTTGCGGAAAAGAGCGGACACGTGATCCCCCGCGACCAACCGGAAACTGTTGTGGCTGCCGCTGCGGAACTTGTCGGCCCGTGCGCGACGGGTGGGCACTAAGACCCGTTCACGGGCCGCCGGTTGACATCCGCCGCGGCCCAAGCGTAATCTCCTCTCGTCACACGAGAGGACTCACATGCCGAAGACCGATTATCTACAAGGCGCGCTGGATCTCCTGATCCTGAAAACTCTCGCGATCGGGCCGAATCATGGTTGGGGCATTCAGCAGCGCATTCGTCAGGTGTCTCGGGAGACGCTCGGGGTCAGCCAGGGCTCCTTGTATCCCGCCCTCCATCGCCTCGAGGCCGCGGGATGGCTCACGTCAGAGATGGCGCCGTCGGAGAACAATCGGCGGGCGCGAGTGTATCGATTGACGCCGACGGGTCGCCGCCAGCTGAACACCGAGACCGCAGACTGGCAGCAGTTCTCGTTGGCCATTCGGCGTCTGCTCCAGATGAGCTGAAGTCGCCAGTTGCCAGGTGGGAGGGAAGATTCCCATGCTCGCCACACTTCGGACGCTCATCCGCGGCTTGCTGCAACGGCGACGGGTTGCTCGCGAGTTGGATGAGGAACTGCGGTTCCATGTGGAGCGGGAGACCCAGTCGAACATCAACGCGGGGATGAGCCCGACAGAAGCGCACCGGGTTGCGCTCCGTGAACTGGGCGGCGTGGAACAGACCAAAGAAGCCGTTCGCGACGTTCGGACCATCTCGCTCGACTCGCTCTGGCAGGACGTGCGATTGGCCATTCGGGTGCTGGCGAAGCATCGTCTTTCGACGTCCCTCACGCTTCTCATGCTCGGGATGGGTCTCGGCGTGAACACGGCGGTCTTCACGGCGGCGAACGCGTGGCTCGTCAGCCCCTATCCTTATCCCCAACCCGACCGGCTCGTGATGCTGGAAGCGCGCCACATCAAGGGCAGCGTGGGCGCGCACTATCGCGATTTCCTCGACTGGCGCGAACGCAACAGGGTGTATGAGGAGATTGCGATCTTTTTTTCCGTCAGCCGAATGTTGACTGGCGGTTCCGAGCCCCAGCGTGTGTCGTGTCAGGTGACCACCGCCAGCGCCATCCGCGTGCTTGGAATCAGCCCAGTGGTCGGCCGGTTCTTCAGCGAGCAGGAAGACGCGCCCGGTGGCCCGTTTATTGCGCTCGTCACTCATTCGGCGTGGAAGAGGCGTTTCGACGGCCGGTCCGACATCGTCGGAACCATTGCGACCCTCGACGGACGAGCGTACACGGTTATCGGTGTGATGCCAGATCGGGCGGCACTGCCGCAAAGAACCCCGCCCGAGTTCTGGGTGCCGCTCCGGGCGAACCCATCGGCGGCCCATGGGGGACAGCAGTATTACGAGCTGATGGCGAGGCTCAAACCAGGCATCACGCTGGAACAGGCGCGCGCGAACATGGCCGATGTGGCTGCCGTGCTGGAACGAGAGGATCCGGCGTCCAATGCCGGGTGGCGCGTGGTCGTCACGCCAGCGCAGGAGTCCATTCGCGCACGGACCGCCGGGACATTGACATTGTTCTTCACAATCGCCGCGTGCCTGTTGCTGTTGGTCGCCGCCAATGTCGCTGGCGTGTCGCTCGTGCGCTCCGCCTCGCGGGCAAAGGAATTGGCGATTCGGACGGCGCTCGGGGCCGGCCGCTGGCGACTGATCCGACAATTACTGATCGAAAGCCTGCTTCTCGGGATGCTCGGAGGCGGTTTGGCGCTCTTGATCGGAGATTGGGTCCTCCGCGTGGCCGGAGCGGTCCTGCCCAACCGGGGCCTCGAAGCCCTGCCAAGTCTCGAATGGCCAGTTCTCCTTTTCACCGCGGCTACCGCAATGCTGACCGGGCTATTGTTTGGCCTATGGCCCGCCAGCCGCGTCGCGAGCGTGGATCTGGGAGGCGTGCTCAAGAGTGGAGGCGTCCGATCGGAGGGCAAGTCGCGGACCCGACTTCTATCAGGATTGGTCGTCGTCGAGATTGCACTGGCTCTGGCGCTGCTCTCTTCGGGCGGCCTCCTGACCAAGGACCTCGCCGCCCTTCTTCGCGTCGATACCGGCCTGCAGCCAGAAGGGGTCGTCACGTTCCTGCTGAGACCTGCGCCCGGTCGATACACCTCAGACGAAGCGAAAGCCGCGCTCACGTCACAGGTACTCGAACAGCTCCGCGCCATTCCCGGCGTCGAAGCCGCTGCGGCTGCCGGCCAATTGCCAATGGGAGGCGCTAAGACTGGCGTGCGGTTTGACGTGGAAACACCATCGTCCGACGTGACTGCACCCTCGGCACGCGGCATTCTCAATGCGTCCAGTCCAGGCTACTTTGCTGTCTTGGGGATTCCTCTCCTTGAAGGACGGGACTTCGAGGCTCATGACCGACTGGGGACGGAACCGGTGGCGATCGTCAGCGAGCGTCTCGCGCGACGGCACATCACCGATCGAACCGTTCTCGGCGAACGCGTCAAGATGTACGGACGTTCGTACCGCATCGTGGGCGTCGTCGGCTCGGTTCGACATGATGGTCCAGGGTACGAGCCCGATCCCGAGATCTACCTGCCGCTTGCCCAGTCGCCGAGCCTCCCGACGTCTTTTGCCGTGCGCGGTACCGCAGACCTCACCCTGTTCAGGACGGAAATACGCAACCGCATCGCCGAGGTCGATCCTGGACTGGCCGTCGACCGGCTGCAAACCATGAACCAAGTGATCCACGATTCACTCTCGCAGCCGCGGCTGTCTGCGCAGGTGCTGGCGGGGTTCGCGCTCTTCGGGCTTGCCCTCGCGCTGACGGGCCTCTACGGCAGCGTGGCGTACTCGACTGAGCAGAGGACCCGGGAATTCGCGATTCGGATGTCGCTCGGTGCCACACCGGGTGAGGTGCAACGTCTCGTGCTTCGGCGCGGCATACGCCTTGCCGCTGTCGGTCTGATCTGCGGAGTACCCTTGGCGTTCGGCGTCTCGCACATGATGAGGTCCGCCCTGGTCATGACGAGCCCGCGCGACCCCGTGGTGTTCGCCGTCGTGTCAGCCCTTTTGATGATGGCGCCCCTCGCGGCCACGTACATTCCCGCTCGGCGAGCGACGCGCGTCGCGCCACTTGTCGCGTTGAGGTCGGAGTGACACGGTCGCGGCACGCGAGTTCTGATGTGCTCCTCAACTTCGAACGCCCCGGACGACGTCTGCGTTAGCGGTACCGCCGGCACAACTCGCGGGATTGACGGTCAGGAGGCCGGCGCGATGACGAGGCGGGGTGCGTGCGCACGTCGCACTGACTTCATCCTGGCAGGTTGGTGCCTGCGGGGCGAGGCCGGCGCGTTCCGATGAGCTGCACCGGACCCACGTCCGGAGTCTGCAGGCACTCACGTGGGGCTTTGTTGGGCCGCACGACGTAGAAGATCTGGTGCAGAAAGCGTTCATTTTGACCTATTGCAAACTGGCCACCTTTCGAGGCGAGTCCTCCCTTGGCCCCTGAGTGTGCGTACGGTGTGCCTGCTCGGCATTCCACGGAGTTCCATTCCATTCAACGGCATTCACGATCGCAGAAAGAAACACGCCGAAAACCCCACGGTTTCGGCCTGTTTTCGATCGCGGGCGAAGTCTCAAAATCTCGTCACCTTAACGGGTGGTGTGGGTTCGATTCCCTCCTCCGGCACCAGTCATCCGACGCGGACGCGTGCAATCGAGCGTTAGACGCTGAGACACCACGAAGGTCGATAGCCATCCGAGCGCGATCCAACGTCGTAGTGCGTTTTCAAGACCTCCGAACGGCAGACTAGCGAACTTAGGTCTGCTTGAGCGCTGCCGGCGCAAGTCGGTCGAGTCACTTTGCGCCAAGTCAAGGCTTTCAAATCGAGACGAGCGCGTGGTGCAAGTATTGCCATTTGTCTGCCGGTTCACGATCTCGTGAAGCAAGGAGTCGGCTTACCCCTGGAGGTTCTAAATGTCGGTCAAGACTCACGTTCAGGCAGTTCTCGGAGTGACGCTCGGATGTCTGCTGTTCGCAGCAGCCTGTTCGGAGTCGCCGATGAGAACCAGCCCTTCGCCCATCGGTGCACGCGGTACTAACGCCACCAACGTTGGCACACTCGAATTGAATAAGTTCGAGGTCTGCAAGGTGTACTCGGGCATCATCGGCCCTTCGGTCGTGATCAATTTCACAGTCGACAACGGCAATAACGGCTCAGTCGAACAGACTGGCTCAGTGACCCTTGCCAACAACGGCTGCGCTGAGATCCACACCGGCACGGCTCCGGATTTTATCGATAAAGTGACCGTCACGGAGGTCGTTCCGGCCGGCTATACCGCGAGCTTTGTGAAAACGCAGGGGCAAGGCGCGCAGATCACGACCACCAATGGAACCGGCAACACGACGTTCGGTTTTACAATCGATACTGACGGTGGCGCGCTCGTCGTCTTCACGAACACCTCGAATCCCACGGTGGTTGGAGAGGGCCGCTTCACCGGCGGCGGCCAAATCGAGCTCGCCAATGGCGTGACAGTCAGCAACGGGTTGACGCTCCACTGTGATCTGATCCTGTCCAACAACCTCGAGGTCAACTGGAAGGATGCGAACGGCGTGCAACACCAGTTCCACCTGGAAGATCATCTCCAGACCATCGAGTGCTCTGACCATAACAACATCGATCAGAACCCCCCTCCTGCACCGCTCGACACGATGACGGGGGTCGGCGTCGGCCGGCTCGACGGCGAAGACGGCTGGACCATACAGTTCACGCTCGTCGATTCCGGAGAGCCTGGCGGTGGCGAGGACCAGATCGCCCTTAAGATCTTCAAGGGCAGCACTATCGCGTTGAACTTCACGCTGCAGGACACGACGAAGGGCAACCTGCAGGCGCACTTCGATCAGCCGCACAAGTAACGGAAGACGTGAAGACTACGAAGGGGATGAAGGACGTGAAGTCCTTCATCCCCTTCAGCTTGTACAGCCGATCGCCTATTCCGCCGCCATGAAGGGATACTTGTAGTCGCGCGGCGGCGCCAGGGTCTCCTTGATCGTCCGGGTATTCACCCACCGAATCAGATTCAGCTTGGAGCCGGCCTTGTCGTTCGTGCCCGACGCCCTCGCGCCGCCGAACGGTTGCTGCCCCACCACCGCGCCGGTCGGCTTGTCATTGATGTAGAAGTTGCCGGCCGCGTACCGCAGCAGACTGCTCGCCTCGGCGAGCGCCTGCTGATCGTTCGCAAAAACCGCCCCGGTCAAGGCGTACGGCGACGTGCGATCGACCAGGCGCAGCGTGTCCTTCCATTTCGCGTCCGGGTAGACGTACGTGGTCACGACGGGTCCGAAGATCTCCTCGCAGAGCAGCCGGTGGCTGGGATCGCTCGCCTGAATCAGCGTCGGCTCGATGAAGAATCCCTTCTTGTCGTCGCACTTGCCGCCCTGAATGATCTTCGCCCCCTTTTTGGCCGATGAGAGATAACCGCAAATCTTGTCGTACGCCTTGCGATCGATCACGGCCGACACGAAATTGCGAAAGTCGCGCGGATCGCCCATCCGGATTTCTTTCATCATCGCGACGCTGCGGTCACGCACGTCCTTCCAGAGCGACTGCGGAACATAGATGCGGCTTGCCGCCGAGCATTTCTGTCCCTGGTACTCGAAGCCGCCGCGCACGATGGCCACCGACAGCGCATCGACGTCGGCTGAGCTGTGGGCGACGATGAAGTCCTTGCCGCCCGTCTCGCCGACCAGGCGCGGGTACGAGCGGTAGCGGGAGATGTTCTCGCCGACCGTCTTCCACATGTTCTGGAAGACCTCCGTGCTGCCCGTGAAGTGGATCCCGGCCAGGTCTCGAGACGCCAGCAGATTGTCGGTGATCATTCCGGCGCTGCCCGGCAGGAAGTTGATGACCCCCGGCGGCAGCCCGGCAGCCTCGAGCACCCTGAACACGTAGTACGCGCTCAACATCGCGCTCGACGCGGGCTTCCAGATCGAGACGCCGCCCATCAGCGCCGGCGACGTCGAGAGGTTGCCGCCGATCGCCGTGAAATTGAACGGTGACACGGCATACACGAACCCCTCGAGCGGCCGGTATTCGAGCTGGTTCCACACGCCCGGGCTGTTGATCGGCTGCTCCTGATAGAGCTCCTGGGCGTACGAGACGTTGAAGCGCCAGAAATCGATCAGCTCGCACGCCGAGTCAATCTCGGCCTGGAACACCGTCTTCGCCTGTCCCAGCATCGTCGCCGCGTTGAGCGTGGCGCGCCAGCTCGTCGAGAGGAGCTCGGCCGCGCGGAGCAGGACCGCGGCCCGGTCCTCGAGTGGCCAGCTGGACCATTCGCGGCGGGCATCGAGCGCTGCCTTGATCGCCTGCTGGATGTGCTTGGGCTCTGCCACGTGCCAGTCGGCGAGCACGTGTCGATGGTTGAAGGGCATCACGGACTGCTGCGTGCTCTTCGTCCGGATCTCCTTGCCGCCAATGACGATGGGAATCTCGACGCGTTCCTTGGCCATCGAATCGAGGCGGGCTTTGAGTTCCGCGCGTTCCGGCGAGCCGGGCGCATATTGCTTGACCGGTTCGTTGACCGGCGTAGGCACACGACGAACAGCACTCACTGCAGCAACATCAGGCATAAAACGATTGTACTTCGAAGGGCGGAGAAGGACGGGAGCTGTCGCTCGACGAGAGCCGTTCTCTCGCTGAAGGACGGCGCTCACGCACAAGTACCGGCGCTATCGATGAAGTACGGTGAGACGCCGAAGTAGGAGGGCGTACCTCAGCGTCAGCGCCGTACCCGGGGCGATAGCCCGTGCTTCAGCGGCAGCTCCCTACTTGGTGGCAACTGCGTACTTGGGCGATGGCGCCCGCCGTATAATGTTGCGGCCCATGGAAATCCGCGAGCGTCAGAATGGCGACGTCGCCATCGTCGAGCTGGCCGGCCGGCTGACGATCAACGACGAACCCGGCCAGCTGAAGGAAGCCGTGGCCAGCGCCCTCAAGCGCGGCTCGAAGCACGTGCTGCTCCATCTGGCCGGCGTCCGTTACATCGACAGCACCCGGCTCGGAGAGCTCATTGCCGCCCACGTGACGGTGACCCGGCAAGGGGGACGGCTGAAGCTGGTAGGCACGCCCGACCGAATCGTGGAACTGCTGGCGCTGGCGGGCCTCGACGGCATCTTCGAGCGGCACGCCTCCGAAGACGAGGCGGTCAAGAGCTTCGCCTAGCGCCGCTCCACGAGTACACCTTTACTGACCTTCGGTTCCCTTCCAGGTTGCGGCGACGGGCTCGGGCGGCATCGGCACGCCCTCAGTGATTCCTGGCGCGGCGGTGTGCGCCATCAAGACGTCGGTCGTCGGCACCTTCACCTTCGGCTGCGGAGCCTTCCGACGGCGGGCCGCCGGTTTTCTTGCCGGCTTCCGGGATTTGCGCGCCGCCCTGCGCGACGTCCG
>JBLNGH010000425.1:0-8180 GCA_050264575.1 Acidobacteriota bacterium
TTCAGCCGGCGAGTTGGGCCAAACTTGTCGCGGGACAAGCGCCGTGGGCAATCCGTTGCCCAGAGTGGGTAATCAACTGCCGTTCGACGACTACGGCGGACTAGACTTCCTAGCGGCGAGAAGGCGCTCGATCTCATCGACCAGCTCCGACGGGTCGCACGGTTTGATCACGATTTGATCGAATCCGGCGGCGCGGGCTTCATCGAGCTGCCGATCGTGCGAGAAGCCGGTGGCGGCAATGAGCGGGATTCCCGTTGTCGGTTCGGCGGTCCGAATCTCCCGCGCCGCGTCGCAACCGGACAGGCCCGGGAGTTGCAGGTCCATGACGATCACGTCGGGATGAGCCGATTTTGCGAGCCGCACCGCGTCGAGTCCATTGCTGGCTGTGATGACGTCATAGCCTTGCGAGCGCAGGTACCACTCCCACACCTCGAGCGCATCGCGGTAGTCGTCGACGAGAAGGACGCGCCTGATGGCCATGTCGTTCGTGTCCAGAAACCTGACCGGCCGAGTCAGCCGCAGAATCACACCCGAGGCTTCGCCTATGATGGTCGCATCAGCCGGCGGAAATCCTTACCGCCCCGCCAGTACCGCCCACGCTTTGGGTCCTGTATGACGCGGCAACTCGACTTGGTGGAACTATTGCATCTCTTGGGCCACGAGCTGCGTTCACCTGCTGGCGTCCTGCTCGGCTATTTGCGTATGCTGCAGGAAGGCCGGGTGGGCACTGAGGCCGACCGGCTGCGCATGTACGAGACGATGCGCCACGCCCTTGGGCGCGTAGCCGGCCTCGGCGAGTCGATCTCGCAGCTCACGCGCTGGCTCGAGCCGCAGGAGCGCACGGCTGTGCGCACAGACGTCCGCGAGCTGCTGGAACGCAGCGTCGCGCGGGCAAATCACGCGACCGATCGGCCAGTCGCCGCAGACATTGCCGTCAGATCGGGCCAGGCCGTCGTCGCGGCGCTCGATCGGGACGCGCTCGAAGCCGCGCTGGCGGCGGTGATACAGGCGACCGCCCGTGAAACGAGCACGGAACCCGTCGCCATTCGCGCGTCGGTTCGACGGGACTCCGAGCCGGTCGTCACTCTTGTCGTCGGGCCTTCCTCCCGCCTGGACGCGGGCGGATTGCCCTCAGGCAGGACTTCTGAGGAATTCGCGATCACGCGAGGCGGCATGGGTCTGTCGCTCGTCCTCGCGATCGCCGTACTGGACGCGCATGCCGCGCGCGTGTGGACCGACGCCGGAACGCGATCTGTTGCCGGCGTCCATCTACCCGTCGTCGTGGAGGAGCAAGAGCAATGACGCCTGCCACTCTCGCCATCGTCGATGACGATCCGCAGTTTGTCGAGTACATGTCCACGCTGCTCCGCTCGCGCGGCTACGTGGTGCAAACGTTCAACAGCGGACCGGCGCTGCTGCGCGCGCTGAACACCGAGACGCCGCCGCAGGTCGTGTTGCTCGACGTGTTGATGCCCGAGCTCGACGGCCTCGAAACGCTGAAAGCGCTTCGCACGTCGCATCCGGGCGTGCCGGTCATCATGCTGTCCGGACGCCAGACGCCCGCGACGATCGTGGATGCCGTCCGGCTGGGCGCCGCCGACTACGTCGTCAAGCCCGACGATCCCGAAGGGCTGGGCGAGGCCGCGCTCGAAGCCGCGGTTCGCAGCGCGGTCGAGAAGCTCGTGCTGAAGAACGAGATCGCGCGCATGCGCGAGCGCGTCAACGAGGATCCCGACGGCGCCCCGATCTGGGGGCCGAGCCTCGGGATGCGCCAGGTGATGACGATGATCGACCGCATCGCCGACAGCGACGTGACGGTGCTCATCAGCGGCGAGAGCGGCGTCGGCAAAGAGCTGATCGCCCGCGAGCTGCACCGCCGGTCCGCGCGATCGCCGAAGCCGTTCGTCAAGATCAATTGCGCCGCGCTGCCGGCCGAGCTGCTCGAAAGCGAGCTGTTCGGGCATGAGAAGGGCGCGTTCACCGGCGCCCAGGCGACGCGCGTCGGCAAGTTCGAGTTCGCCAACGGCGGCACGCTGATGCTCGATGAAATCAGCGAGATGCCGCTGGCGCTCCAGGCGAAGCTGCTGCACGTCCTGCAGGACAGCGAATTCACGAAGCTCGGCAGCAACCGCCAGATCGCGGTCGACGTCAGGGTGCTGGCCGCGACGAATCGCAACCTCGGCGAGATGATCACCCGGCAGGCCTTCCGCGAGGACCTTTACTACCGGCTCCAGGTCATCGAGGTGCACGTGCCGCCGCTCAGGGAGCGTCGCGAGGAAATCCCGCTGCTCACCGAGTACTTCCTGCAGCGTTATGCGGAACGCTACGGACGGCCGCTGCGGCGCCCGTCACCGGTCCTCGACAACCTGCTCTCGACGCATCCATGGCCGGGTAACGTGCGCGAGCTCGAGAACATCATCAAGCGTCTGGTCATTCTTCAGGACGAAGCGCTGGTGCTCTCAGAGTTGCAGCGCACGCACACGCCGGCGCCGTCGGCGCCGATCGCCGCGCCGTCCTCACCGCCGCCGGTTGAGACCGCTCCTGCTGCAGTGAGCGCCCCGGCGGCGACCGAAAGCGCGGCGGCGCCGGCAGATACCGACGAGCTGGCCCCCGGGTCGAACGGATCGAGCCTGCCCGAGCTGGCGCGCGAAGCCGCGATGCGCGCCGAGCGGAGCGCCATTCAGATCGCGCTCGATCGGTTTCACTGGAACCGGCGCAAGGCCGCGCAGCATCTCGGCGTGAGCTACAAGACGCTGCTCAACAAGATGAAGGAGTGCGGAATCGCGGAAGCGAAAATGTGAAAGATAACTGTAGGGCGGCCCTTCAGGGCCGCCAGGTGCCGGGGCCGAAGCCCCGGCCTACGTACGTTCGTACGTTCACGGCTTCCGTCGCGTCGCCGCATCGGTCTCGCGAAGTCCGCGCGCCACGCCGCGGGCGGCTTCCTTGACGTTACGTGTGACGGTACCCACGGTCTCCTTGGCCGCGCCGGCGACTCGATCGTCTCTGCCTTCCTCCTCGAGACGCGGGTTGTTCGTCATCCGGCCGACGCCTTCTTTGACGCGTCCCTTGATCTGCTGAGCCCGTCCCTTGATTTCCTGCTTGCTCGCCATACCGAACTCCTTCTGCTCGACTTCAGTCACAACACGGGAACCCGATTGCAGGATGTTGCAGCACACGTGCCAGCGGAAAAATGGCGTTTCCTGTCTTACCGGAAAGCCCATGGCGCGGCTCTTGCTCATCAACGGTCCGCTTACGCGGAAGTGCGGAACCTGACGCTCTCTCAAGTTCGAAGTTTGCAGTTCTAAGTTCGAAGTTCAGGCCGCGCCCAGCGGCCTAGGAGGCTGCCGTGAAGCTCATTGCGATCGTGCTCATCGTGCTTGGCGTGATCGGGTTGATTGCCGGAGGGGTGAGCTGGACGAAGAAAGACAAAGTGGTGGATTTGGGACCCGTCGAGGTCACGAAGACCGAGCACAAGTCGATCCCGTTGCCGCCGGTGGTTGGCGGGCTGTTGCTGGTGGCCGGTGTCGTCTTGCTCGTCGCGAACGGCAGACGCACGATTCCGTGACCTAGGTCAGCGTTCGAACCGGGGTCTGGCTCGGGCGTCGCGCCCGCGCCGTCTCGCGGACGTCGCGCGAGCGCGGATCGAGCGGCAGGATTATCGTCACCACTGTTCCCCGGGCCCATCCGGGACTCTCGACATCAACTGTACCGCCATGCAGTTCGACGAGATGACGCACGATCGAGAGCCCGACACCAAGACCTGGCGGACCGATTGGCGCCCCGCGGCGAAACGACTCGAAGACATGCGGGAGCAGCGTTGCGTCGATGCCGTCTCCGGAGTCGCTGACACGCAGGCGCGCGCGCCTGCCGAGCCTTGACACCTCGACCGTGACGTACCCGCCGGGCGGTGTGAACTTGATGGCATTCGAGAGAAGATGCCACGCGACCTGCTGCAGCCGCTTTTCATCACCGGTGACCGGGACGTGATTGCGGTCGAGCCGGACCGTGACGGTGAGGTTTTTCGCGGCGCTGGCGGCGCGAAGCGTGTCGGCCGACGCGCGTGCGATGTTGCGCAGGTCGAGCGGCCCGACGTCCAGTTTGAGCTCGCCGTGAATCAACCGTGAAACATCCAGCAGGTCGTTCACGAGGCGCGCCAGGATCGCCGCGTTCCGATCGACCGCTTCGACGGCGTGCTGACGATCGCGGCCGTCGAGAAGACCGCGCTTCAAGACGTGCGTCCACCCGACGATTGCGTTGAGCGGCGTTCGCAGCTCGTGTGAAACCGTGGCGAGAAAGTCGTCTTTGACTTGGCTCGCCTGTTCGGCATCGGTCCGCGCCTGCTGCTCCCGCCGCAGCGCGTCCTCGCGCGCATCCAGCGCCCCCTGGTGCTCGGCGCGCAACAGCCGTTCCACAGCCGCGCGCCGGCGCGCGTCACGATGCGCGACCCAACCGGCTATCACCACGACCGCCATTGCCACTGCCGTCATTACCACCGCCGTCATCCCGGCAGACACGTAAACTTCCTGCTTCATGTACACGCAAGTTGCGTTCCCGACACGTTCCGGGACCTACCCTTCGCGGTCCAGCCGGCTTCCGCGAATGAGTAGGTACTTGCTCAGCGAAACGGCGGAGACGTCGGGGATCTGCGCGTGAACTGGTGGAACGGACCTTGCTCCGCGATCACGTGCGCAATGACCGCCGACGCCTCGCGTTGAGGCCTTGCGGTACACAGGAGCAAGACATGGCGAATGAACCGAAGAAACAGACCGGGACGACGGATCCGTCGAATCGTCCGAACAGGCCTGGGCAGAATCCTTCGGGAGGCTCGTCCGGCTCTCAGCCCGGCCACCAGAATCCTGGCGGACGGCGTTCGGATGAATGGTCGGACAAAGGCCGATCGAACCGGCCGAGCGACCCGAGCCGCAAGGGCGGCATGGGCGACGACAGCGATCTGGACACGGATGAGAGCGAAAACCCGGCGTAGAGCCGGCGTCTGACGGCCTGCGGCCGGTGGTCAGGTGGAATGAGATCGTGCAGGGGAGCCCCTCATCCACCGTCCGCCGGCCGCAGACCGGCGGTTGGACGACGCGTCAGTCGATCACGACGTAGCGCCAGAGTCGAGCCACTTCCTTCGCGTCCACGTACTTGCCAATTTCCTTCTCGAACTGCTCCTTCGATTTCCACGGCCGGTATTCCTTGAACTCCCGCACCATGCGCGATCCCGCGCCGGGAATGCTCATGATGTCCTCGTCGGTCCCCGTGTTCAGCTTCACCGGAATGAAGACGTACTGCTTCAGGCGATCGGTCTCCGGCTGACCGACGTACTTGCTGATTTCCTTGTCGAACTGCGCCCAGCTCTTCCAGGGGCGGTACTCCGCAAACTCGCGCGTCATGCGGGTACCGGCGTTCGGAATCAGGAGGATCTCTTCGCGCGTACCGGTGTTCAGATTCACGTGGATGAACGCCTTGCCGTAGAGCTCGGTCGCTTGCGCTTGCGTGAGCCCCTGACCGAGCAGGAACGTGTTCAGCTCGACGATGCTCATGAACGGCCGCTTGCCGATCAGTGCTTTCACGAGCGCAGGCGTCATGTTCGGAAGACCGGTCAACTGCGCTTCCGTCGCCGTGTTGGCGTCGAGCAGGCCCTTTCCGACCTGGCCCCGGGCTGGCGCCACGAAGACGATCAGCGCAAATGCGGCAGCGGTCAGCAGTGTTTTGTGTCGGTTCATGTCAGCTCCTGTTCGCCCGGCTCAATGCGGGATGGCGAAACGCGTACGTCAAACCCAGCAGCCCCAATTGTGCCATGACGCCCGGCGCCAGGGCCGGCGGCGCCTTCGCGCGAATGATTTTCTTGAACAGCGTCCAGTGATCCTGCGTTGGATCGATTTCAAGCTGAAACTCGAGGTTCCCTCGATAATGAAGAACGATGCCTGCGATGCCGGCGACGATGAAGAAGGCCATCACGAGCCGAAGCATCCTCACGCTCGCCGCGCTGCGATCGTAGAGGTGCCACGCGACGACCGCGAAGGCGAGGCCGATGAGCACGAGCGGCACGAGCTGCCAGGAATCTTCGTAGTGCGCGAGCGCCAGCAGTTCGGTTGCTGTGCCCGCCAAGCCGAGCAGCAGGAGCGCGAGCACGAACATCCGCACACGCGCCAGTACCGCATCGGCCGTCCATCCGCCGGCGCCGTTCCTCACGCGCGGCCCTCCTCGCGGAGCTTTTCCAGGTGCGCCTCGATTGTGAGACGCGCAGCCGGCCGCAGACTGTCCGGCAGGGCCGGATAGATCCGGCTGACGATCGCTTCAACGTCCACGGTGCCCTCGTTCAAACACGCCAGCACCTGCCGCTCCCGCAGTTGGCGATGCGCCAGATACTCCTCGATGATTTCAGCAGGACGGTCGATGACCGGCCCATGACCGGGGTAGATCCGCGCGGGCGCAAGACGCGCCATCCGTTCGAGCGAGGACAGGTACTCGCGAAGGTTTCCGCCGCGGCCTGCTGGAATCATCACCGTCGTGCCTGCCACGACCATATCACCCGAGTACAAGTGCCGGTCGGCCGCATTCCAGAAGCAGACATGATCGAGTGCATGTCCGGGAGTATGGACGACCGTCAGGTCGATGCTGCCGGCGCGGAGCGTCTGCCCGTCAGTGAGCGGCGTCCAGCCAGTCTCGCCGGCGTTGAGCCATTTGCATGCCTCGAGCCCCGGCCAGCGCGCCCGCAACGCCGGCACACCGGCGGCGTGATCGGCATGCCCATGCGTGACAAGAACGAGCCGGAGCGGACGATCGCCGAGCGCGCCGGCAACCGCGTCGACATGGCCCGCCGAGCCGACGCCGGCGTCGATGAGCGCCGGCACCTCGCCGTCGATCAGCCAGGTGTTGTTGCCGCGGCCCGTGAGCGGACTCGGGTTGGCGGCGTGAATGAGCAAGGGATCTGCGCTCACCAGCGGAATCTGATCCTCGCAAGCAGGAAGTCGGTGTCCGCGAAGCGGCCGAGCGTATCGTCGCTCGTGCCGAGAAACGCCGCCGCCGACCCTTCGATCGACACATCGTCGCGTACTTTCCAGACGAGGAGGCCTCGAATGAACGCCGACGCGTCGACGGGGTTGACGACCGCAAATCCGCGAACCAGATAGCGATCGCGCTTCAACTGGCGATCGATCGATCCGACCAGACTGACGTCGGTCTTCGAGACCAGGGGATCCTCCGACGACCATTCTCGATGAACGATGACGGATCCAAAGACGCGATAATCGCCGGTGCGGCGATCGAACCCGAAGCCGCCGTCAAAGGCCCGGCCGTCGACGCCGCCGGTCCGCGTGACACCGGACAACGTTTTTCTGACGAACATCGCCGCCTCGCCGCGGAGCGCCCATTCGCCAATCACGGTTTCGAAGTCGCCGGAAATCATCGTGAATCGCGGATAGCGTTCGACGAGAGTCATCACGGCTGGCGCTGACGGCTCGGCCGGCCGCTCGAACTCGCCGGAGATCAGGCCGAAGCCGTCGAACCCGCGGTAGACCGCGCCGGCCACATCCACCCGTCCAATCGTCGTGCTGATCCGCGCGCCGCCGGACACATTCGACCACGTTGTCGAAGGCTCGAGGCGTTCGACCTCGGGTGAGACTTGTACGGCGACGGGAGCAGACGCCTGGAGGACCGGCAGTTGGAGGTCCTTGAGCAAGTTGAACGGCGAGCTGGATTCCTCCAGCTCGTCGAATTGGCCGCGTCGAAAGATGGGCGCGAAGACGCCTTCAACCGTGACGTCGTCGCGCACGAACCAGCGGCCGCGCACGAACGCGACCGGCAGCCTGGCTTCACTCCGGCCGTCGAACAGGAACCGCGACGCATCGAGCGGGTTGATCACATCCGACGGCTGAATCTCGTCGAGACGTCCCCAGACGAGACGGCCGTAGCCCACGCGGAGATCGCCGCGCGGCCGCGCGATTTCGATCCAGGCGTCACGGGCCGCGACGATCGCGCCCGTGACCGTGCTTCCACGGTCCGCGACCAGCGCTTCGACGATCCCCTGGATGCGGTAGCGATAGGTTTCGCTTCCGAGCGCGCCGCGCGCGTCGAGCATGATTTGAGGCCTGAATTCCGCCGCGTCGAGGACCGGCAGCGCGTCGCCTGACAGGACCAGGTGGCCGTCCAACATGAGCAACTCGGAAGCCGTCGCC
>JBLNGH010000426.1:0-5039 GCA_050264575.1 Acidobacteriota bacterium
GCTGCTTCCGCTCGTCCCGTTCCTGACCGATCCTGACGCCCACGGCATCGAGGGTCCCGCCTTTGACGTGGTCATCCCTTCGCTGCCGGGCTACGGCTTCTCCGAGCGGCCCGCTCGGGTGCACGTGAACTACCAGTACGTCGCCGGGCTGTGGCACCGGCTCATGCGTGGGCTCGGTTACGAGCGCTACGGAGCTCAGGGCGGAGACTTCGGGGCCGGGATCGCCACGTTCATGGCAATGAAAGATCCCACGGCAATGATCGGCATCCACCTGAGTAATCTCGAGATTAGTCCTTACACCGGACCGCAGGCGCGGCCATTATCCGCAGCGGAGAAAACGTACCGCGAGCGCAATGAGGCATTCTGGCAGGCCGAATATGGCTACAAGGCAATCCAATCCACGAAACCACAGACGCTCGGATACGGGCTGAACGACTCGCCGGCCGGGCTCGCCGCCTGGATTCTGGAGAAGTGGCGCTCTTGGGCCGATTCTGCCGGAAACCTCGATCAGCGCTTCTCTCGCGATTTCCTCTTGACCACGGTGACGATCTACTGGGTCACACAGACGATCACATCCTCGATGCGGGACTACTTCGATAACGACAACAGGCGGTTCCGAGTCACGCTTGGACCACAGGACTTCGTCAACGTGCCAACCGGCATTGCAGTCTTCGCAAACAGCTTTGTCGACGAGGGGACACCTCCCCGTGAATGGGCCGAACGCCTATACAACGTGCGCCGGTGGAGCCCGATGCCTCGCGGCGGTCACTTCGCCCCAGTCGAGGAGCCGGAGCTGCTCGCCCGCGATATCGCGGCGTTCTTCGTTGAGTTATGAGCCTGAAATCTCAGTCGCCCCGGAGCGCCACGACCACATCCGCCGACCCGGCCCGTCGCGCCGGCATGTAGGTGCCGAGCAATCCGGCGACGACCGCCATCGCGGCGGCAATCGCCAGACTCATCACGTCGCGCGGCGCGACGCCGTACACCAGCGCCGAAAACAGCGGCGCCGCCAGAATCGCCAGTGCGATACCCGCCGGCAGCGCCACCGCGATGACCGCCGCGCTCGTCCGGAGGTGATGGCGGATGAGCTGGCCGGGCGAGGCGCCGAGCGCGCAGCGGATCGCCGTCGATCGCCGGCGCTGGTGCACGACGAAGGCGATGACGATGTAGAGGCCGACGGTGGACAGGAGACCCGCGGAGATCGCCAGCGTCGTGACGAATCCGGTCACCGCGTGGAGCGTGCTCGACGCGGTGGCGACGTTGTCGGTCAGCATCGTGAAACCCGATAACGCGGCGCCGGGGCCGATCTCCTCGATGGCCGCGCGGACGGGTGTGCGGAGCGCCATGGCATCGCCGCGCGCGCGAACCGTGAAGTGCATGGGCAAGCGCAGAAACACGCTCATCGGGGCGTAGAGCTGCGGACGCACGGCACGCCCGACTTCGATCGTCCGCGCGTGGGCGACGATGCCGACGATCGTCGAGGCGCCGATCTGGTAGCCGACGTTGAGCCGCTGTCCAATGACGTTCTGGAGCGGAAGCTCGGGGAACGCGTTCTTCGCGAGCGACTCGTCGATGACGATGACGTGCTGCTCGGTCGAGTTCTCGAGATCCGTGATGTCGCGTCCGTGCAGGAACGGGATCTTCACCGCCGCGAAGTAGCCGGGCTGAACGCTGTAATAGTTGGCGACGGGATGATCCCATCCCGGTTCCCGGGAGAAGTCGCGCGTGTAGGAATCGAGGAGCGCGGTTCCGCTGAACGGCAGGTGGCTGACCGCCCCGACCGAGTCGACGCCGTTGACGGCGGCGATCCGATCGCGCACCCGCTGGTACATCGCGATGATGTCGCCCGTGCCGCGAAACCGCCCGGGGCCGGCAGGCACGCGCACCGTGAGGACATTGGGATCGAATCCGAGGTCGACGTGCGCGAGGCGGACCGCGCTGCGGACGAGCTGGACGGCGCCGAACGCGAGCACCACGGTCAGCGCGATCTGTCCGCCGACGAGCGCGAGACGCGTTCGAGCGCCTTCCGCCCGGCCGCCCTGTACGGCGCCCTCGCGCAGCGCCTGGGAGGGCGTGCCGCGCGAGACTTTCCAGACCGGCAGCAGGCCCAGCAGGACGAGTCCGACCAGCGCAAATCCACCGGAGAAGAGCAGCAGATCCCAGCCGATCGCGATCTCCTGCCATCGCGGCACCGTGTGCGGAATGATCTGGCGCACGCCGGCGACACCGGCGGCCGCGAACAGACTGCCGGCGAGGCCTCCGAGCAGACCTAGAAGGGCGCTCTCCGCGAGCACGTCGAGCACGAGTGCGCTGCGGCTCGCGCCAAGCGCACCTCGAAGCGCGAAGTCGCGCTCGCGCGTCTTGAGGCGCGCGATCACGAGCGCCGTCGCGTTGCCCACCGCAATCAGCAGCAGCAGGAGCACGCCCCCCATCGCCGCGCGCAGCGCCGGCCGCGTGTCCTTCACCATGTCGTCGAGCAGCGGATGCACCGCGAACGCGATCGCCGCGTCCGAGTATTCCTTCGGATATTGCTTGAGCAGCGACGTCGCCAGCGCGGAGAGACGCGCGTTGGCCTGCGCGATCGTGACGCCGTCCTTCAACCGGACCATCGTCGGAAACGCCCAGAAGTTCCGCGACGGGCGCAGCCGGAGCGGCCGATACAGATTGAACGGCTGCGGCACCGCCCGGCCGGTCGTCAGCGTGAATCCCTCGGGCAGGATGCCGACGATTTCCGCCGACCTCCCGTCGACGGCGATGTTCGTGCCGATGACGGCGGGCGATCCCCCGAAGCGGGTGCGCCAGAAGCCGTAGTCGAGCATGACCGGCGGCACGACGCCGTCGGCCACATCGCTGTCCTTGAACTGCCGGCCGTACACGGGCGAGACGCCCAGCATCGGCAGCATGCCGGGCGTCATTGAAATGGTCGTGACCGGCTCGAGCTGATCGGGCGGTCCGAGCGACGAGTCGGCCGCCCGCGCCTCGCCTTCGACCGCGGCGAAGAGATCATTCAGGACGCGAAAATCCTTGATTTCGTCCATCGCGAGGCCCGGATGGTTCTTCACCTGACCGAGCTGGATGCGCACCAGCGCGAGCCGTTCAGGATCGGCGTACGACAGCGGCTTCATCAGCACGTTGTTGAGCACGGACAGCATCGCGGACGCCGGACCGATGCCGATCGCGAGAATCACGACAATCGCCAACGTGAATCGCCACTCGAAGGACAGCCGCCGCGCGGCCTGACGGAGATTGCTGCCGAGATCGAAATTCATACGTCCTCGCGGCTGGAGACTGGCGGGCTGCCGGCTCCCGATGACGGCGAAGAGAATCGTCTGGCCCCAGAACCAGATCGCGTTGAACCGGTGTCCTGACGCCACGCGATCGGCGTAGGTCTCCGTCAGGTCGCCCACGATCGGATCGCGCTCATCGTCTGGAACGACGCGCGACACCAGCGCGACGGCGATCCGCGGCGGCAAGGACGAGGATCGCTCTGTCATTTGTCGATGACCACGCCGTCCCACAGGCTGCTGAGGGTCCGGTGGGACTCGCGGAGCGCCTTGCGGCCGGCGGCGGAGACTTCGAAGTAGCGGCGGGCGCGGCCGCCGCGGCGCGCTTCGGGATCGCCGAGGCGCGATCGCACGAGTCCTTTCGCTTCGAGCCGGCGCAATGCGAGATAGACCGAGGGCCGGAGGACAGGCCGGCGCGTATGACGTCTCAGTTCGTCGACGATCGGCACGCCATAGGCGTCCGGGCCGAGGCGGACCAGCGCGAGCAGGATGAGGTGTTCGAGACCGCCCAGAGGGTCTTGAGTCATGTCGATTTTATATATTGACATGACTAAATACGCAAAGGTCGGCCTCGCGGTTTCGTGGAGGCCGACAGCCAGAGGCCGAACTCGGATTTGGAACGGATGTGCCGCCCGGACGTGAGGCGAATGTCAGACTTCCGGCGGCGTGCCGAGATTGCCATTCACCCGGGGCACGCTGCTGACCTTGCCGGACGCCACTTCGCGCTGCGCCGTGGTTGTCGGCTTGCCTTTCTGCGCGACCCGCGGCGTGCAGCCGCGCATCAACTGCGCGGTGCGGAGCGAAGCGACCTTGACGAACTCGAACTTGCCGACGCCGTTCAGACCGAATGTCATGAGACCTCCGTCGACGCACCGGCCTTCGGCACGACGACCTGCAGGAATCGGATCGATCGAGCGCCACGGAATCGGTGGGGCGCGACGCGTCCGGCGAACAGGACAGCCGGTCGGCGCGCACCCGGAAGAGCGGGGTGCTACTCGAAACGCAGGCGGGCGGCAGCTAAGAGCTGACGCGTCAGTATACGCGATGGGCTTGACATATTCCCATATAGGAATATATTTAAAGTCGATGGCGCGCGCCTCGACGACATCGGATCCCTTCAACGCCATTGCCGAGCCGAACCGCCGGCACATCCTCGAGCTCATCGCGGGCGAGGAGCGATCGGTCAACGACATCGCGGATGCCCTCGAGCTGGGGCAGCCGTCCGTGTCGAAGCATCTGCAGGTGCTGCGCGAGGTCGGCCTCGTGACCGCACGGAAGGACGGCAGGCGAACGATGTATCGCACCAACGCGGAGGCGCTTCGCACGATTCACGACTGGGCGCAGATGTTTGCGCAGTACTGGCGCGGCCAGCTGCGGCGCATCAAGGCTCACGCGGAGGAACAACGATGACGACAACCGCACCCGTATCGGAAATGCAGACGTTCACGATTACCGAAGAGATCAACGTCCGAGCCTCGCTCGAGCAGACGTTCACGTCGCTCCTGGTCCAGATGGGGCGGCAGAATCAAAAACCTGACGGCACGCCGCTGCCGATGGTCATCGAGCCGCGTCCGGGCGGCCGCTGGTACCGCGATCTTGGCGGCGAGAATGGCCACTTGTGGGGATTCGTGCAAAGCGTCAAACGTCCGACGCTGCTCGAGATCTTTGGGCCGCTGTTCCTCTCGACCGGGGCGACGTCCAACTTGATGTACCGGCTGAGCGAGACGCCCGACGGCACCTTGATCAAGTTCACGC
>JBLNGH010000427.1:0-8175 GCA_050264575.1 Acidobacteriota bacterium
CCGCGCGCCGCGTCCGCGACGAGCTGATGTCCCTGCGCGGCCCGGCAATGAAGCTCGGGCAGGCGCTCAGCCTGCAGAGCGGGGTCCTGCCCGACGAAGCGATCGTCGAGCTGGCCAAGCTCCAGCGTGAGGCGCCGCCGATGCACCCGACGCTGATGCGGGCGCAGTTTTCCGGCAGCCTCGGCCGCGATCCGGAGGACGTCTTTGCGAGATTCGACCTCGAACCGTTCGCCGCCGCGTCCCTGGGACAGGTCCACCGCGCGACGATGAAGACGGGCGAGCTCGCCGCGGTGAAGGTGCAGTATCCAAACATCCGCGACGCGATCAAGAACGATTTCACCTGGTTCCGCGCGGTCTCCAGACCGGCACAAGTCAGCGGACACGTGCCGAAGAGGATGATCGACGAGCTCGAGACGCAAATCCTCGCCGAGACCGATTACCGGCAGGAGGCCGGCCACATCGAGTTCTTCGCCAAAGGGCTAGCGCCGCTCCGGTTCGTCACCGTCCCGCGGGTCTTTCGCGCGTGCTCGTCGGACCAGGTGCTGACGATGAGCCTGGTGCCGGGCCGCCATCTCGATGAATTCCTGTCCCGGCGGCCGTCGCAGGCGCTGCGCGATCTGGTCGGCGAACGGCTGCTCGAGCTCTTCTACTTTCAAGTGCTGCGCCTTCGGACGTTCCACGCCGATCCGCACGCCGGCAACTATCTGATCGGAGACGACGGATCGATTGGCCTCGTGGACTTCGGGTGTGTGAAGCGGTTCTCACGCGCGTTCGTGGCCAATTTGAGCGCGCTGTACCTCTACCGGGGCGCCAAGGAATCGGCGCACTTTCAATCGCTCATCGATCAGCGGTACGCAATGTTTGGAACGAAGCTCGGCCGCGCCGGGCGCCAGGCGCTCACCGAGTTCGCCGAGAAGTTCTACCGCAAGGTGTACCCGCCTGAAGTCGAGAAGGACCACATGCCGTTCGACTTCGGCGAGTCGGTCGTACTCCACGACTACCTCCGCGAGTCCCGGAAGCTCATGCGCAGCAAGGCCGCGCTGCACGAGCACGTCTTCCTGGCCCGCGTCGAGGTGGGCCTCTACGACATGCTCCATCGCCTTCGCGCCCGCGTGCACACGAGCCGCATCGTCCGGAAATATCTCGAGGACCGGGCGCCGGCGTAAGGACTGAATCAGCTCACGTCGAGGATGGCGGCGAGGTGTTACCACGGACCAGCGCCCAGAAGACGGCCGCCACCGCTGCGCCGAGCGCGACACCGTGAAGCGGACTCAAGGGGATGCTGAACAGCTCGCCACGGAGGTACGGCGCAAGCGCGAATGCGCTCGCCACGCCGATGCATACGCCGGCGACGATTAACGAGGCAAGTCCGAGAATGCCGGCGCGGCGCAGCAGCAGATAGGTGGGAACCCCGGCAACGAGCATGACCGCGTACGAAATCAACGCACCGAAGACGAAGATGAACGCGACGCCCGAGAACGGCGATCCCAGCGCCTGCCCTCGCCTGTTTGGATCGGCAACGGCGCTGATGAACGCGATGATCCAGTACAGCGCCGGCGCCGCAAGTGGCGCCACGAGGAAGGCTCGGATGACCGGCTTCACGTGCCCTGAAATCCTAAGCTCGACCGGGCAGTTGGGGCTGGGGAGCGCTCCCCAACCGCCCGGGTCGGCCGCTACTGACTCTGACAGTGTCCGGGACCGGTGATGCCCTCGTTGTAGTTGGTGAGCGCGGTCACCAGTGCGCTGGTCGTCGCCGGCGCCAGACTCCCGGCCCCAACCGGTGGAACCACGAGCGATCCGATCATCGCGTCGGCTGCCGCAATCGTCGAGTTGATCGCCGACCCATTCGCGCCATTCGCGATGTTCAATTTCGCGCCGATGAGTTGATGCGCAAGGGAGATCAGCCCGTTGCCCGCCACAGGCGTCGTCAGCATGCTCAACAGATCCGACTGCGTGTAGGCGACAGAACCGAGCGTGAGACCACCGACCGGCCACTCCTCTGCATGATTCTTCCAATAGCCCTGGCTCATCGTGCAGCCGCTGGAGCATTCGACGACGGTGAACGAGATCACGGCCCAGTCGCTGTTTTGAACGCGGCTCTCGGTCGACATCGCCTTGACGCGCACCCAGTACGTTCCCGGAGTCAGCGCGATCGGTCCATAGCTCGTCGAGGAATACTGCGCGTTGTTGTAGAGCACGCTGGCGAAATCTGGCGCATCGTCGAGCTGCATGTGCCAGCGCTGCGCAACGTGCCCGCTGACGGCAATGTTGGTCCAGCTGAGCGTCACGTGTTCACACGTCGAGACATCTGCCGTGATGGTTGGATTCGGCAGAGTGACGTTGCCTGACGGTTGTGCGCTGAGATCGGACGTCACCGCGCTTGGCGCCGTGAATGAGTTCGGACTCTCGCCACACGCCGCGAGGATGAGAGCAGACAGGACAATGACTCCGCCTAGAGCTGAGGAGCGCCGCATCTAAGAAACCTCCCTGCAAGTCGATCGTGTTCAGGCATCGATGATGAAGGTGGATCTGAGAGGGAGAAATAACTCAACAGTGAGGCAGACACCTCACCGGGGTGGTACGCTATTTCTTGCTTACCAATTCGTGGTCACGGGCAAAGAGCGCCAGCTCGAGACGAGTGGACACGCCACATTTGTCAAACACAGCCGTCAGGTGCTGTTTCACGGTGTCCTGGCTGATGCCGAGTTGCCTGGCGATTTCAGGATTGTTCAGTCCGTCGACGATTGCGGCGACAATCTCGACCTGGCGATCGGTAAGCCCGAACTTCGGCCGTTGATTCTGGCGATCGAGCCTGGCGCGTTTGAGACCATCGATCAAAGTTGAAACCGATTCGCGCCCGATCCAGTACTGCCCTTTCATCACCGTCCGGATGCACTTCACGACGAGATTGGCGGGAGCCGCATTGTCGATGACGCCAATCGCGCCCAGCTCCATCGCCTCGACCATCTGCCGCTCGGCAATCATGTCCGTCACGAGAATCGAGCGGACGACATTCTGTTCCTCTTCAATCTGACGCAGTACGACGAGCGCGGATGGCTCGGGGATTTCGAAATCGAGCAGGAGCAGATCCGGCGTCTTCGCGCGGATCAGCGACAACGCGTCATGTCCGGTCGTCGCCTGGCCGACGACGTGAAACGTCGGTTCGGACGACAGCACGGATCGCAGCCCTTCGCGAAACATCGGCTGCCGGTGAGCAACGGCAATCTTCGTGGACACAACTGTAATCACGCCGCGAGAGCGGCGTACACCAGTTTGTCGGGTTCGGAGTGTGCCGCCTTTAGATGACTACAAGGTCTTCAACACCGCGTTCGCCAACGCTGTCACGTCGAAGTCACGCATGAACAAATCCTCGACGGTCACTTGTTCGTGTTCGAGTCGTGCGCGAAGAGCGGCTGCGGGAAGGACAACAACAGCACGTACGCGACCGCAGAAAGAAGCGCGACGACACCCTTGATTTTGTGCGCGCGGCTCTCGCGATATCGGGCCACAACAGACGAAAGGCCAGCCATCATGGCATCGACTCCCGGTCCCGGCGGATCGCCTCGGCCACGGCCCCGAGCAGATCGCTCGCGGCGAATGGCTTCGCCAGAAAATGCACGGCCCCTGCCGCGCGTACCCGGGCGACCGTCGCCGCATCCGCCTGGCCGCTGCTGACGATGATCGGGAGCTCGCGGCCGCTGCGCCGAAGCGCGTCCTGAAGATCGAACCCCGTCTTGTCCGGCATGCGGAGATCGGTCAGCAGGCACGACGGACGCGGACGGTCGGTGAGTGAGAGAAATTCCGCCGCCGAGGCACAGATGACGACGTCGTAGCCGGCCGACATCAACAGGCGGCCAGTCGACTTGCGCACCGACACGTCATCGTCGACGACAAAGACCGTCATCGGTTGAAGGCTGCCGCGGGCTCCTCCGCGATCGGAAGGCTGATGGTGACGACGGCGCCGCCGGACGGGTGATTGGCGGCGCGAATCTTCCCGCCGTGATCGTCGACGAGCGACCGCGCGACCGCGAGCCCCATCCCCATGCCTGTGGGCTTCGTCGTGACGAAGGGCTCGAAGATCTGGTCCTCGGCGCCCGCCGGCAATCCGGCGCCGCGATCGTGCACGACGATTTCGACCAGACCGTCCCCGTTGCGCCGGGTCTGCACCGTCACCAGCCGCTGCCCCTCGGGACGGTCACCGACGGCGTCCATCGCGTTCGTCATCACGTTCAGGAGCACCTGCTCCAGATCGATCTTGTTGCCGCTGACGATGAGCGGTTCGGAGGCGAAGTCGAGGGAGACGGACACGTTGCGCAGCAGCGCGTCGCTGGCGAGCAGCACGCCGACGTCGCGCACGATTGTGTTCGCGTCGATCGGAACGGGCGACCACTCGGTGCGGGCGACCATATCGCGGACGCGGCGCAGGACGTCGCTCGCACGCCGATCGTCCTCCTCGATGTCTCCGATGATCTCGCGCAGCGCCGGAACGGTCGCACGGCCCGAATCGATGTATCGCAGCGCCGCCTGCGTGTTGTTCAGAATGCCGGTCAACGGCTGGCTCAGCTGGTGCGCGAGCGACGCGGTGAGCTCACCCATGCTCGAGAGGCGAGCCAGATGGGCGAGCTTCTGGCGGGTGCGCTGCACCTCCACCTCTGCCTGCCGCCGCGCGGCGTCGTTGGACAGGACCTCGGCGACGAGCTCCAGTTGCGTGAGCTCAGGCTCGCTCCAGGTCCGAGCGGTCAGCGTGACGACGGACATCGCCCCGAGAATGCGTCCCCCGGCGGCCAGCGGCAGCACGACCGCGGACCCCAGGTTGTAGGACCGGAACGCCTCACGATCAGCACGCGCGTCTGCGGCAAGATTCTCGACCGAGTGGCACACCACGCGTTCGCCGGCGAGAATGCGGCCGAACGCCGCCGGGAACTTCTCGACGCAACATGCACCGGCCAATGCCGACGCACGTGGCTGCATCCATTGTCGCGTCGGTTGCAGACCCGCGCCGCCTTCGCCGATTTGGAGCAAGCCGACATAGTCGACATCCAGGAACTCGCCGACCCGTCTGAGACATCGGTCGAGTTCCGGCGGCTCCATCCCGCTCCGGGTGCGGACGAAATCCTGGGAGACCGACGAGAGGAGAGCCTCGAACTTCAGCCGATGCGCGAGGTCGAGCGAGGCGCGGCGGCGCTCATCGAGCAGGGCGGCCATGCACATGAGCGGGACACCGATGACGATGAGGTACATCTGGACCTCGATGAGTCCCTCGAGCGGCGACATCTGAACCACCGGCTGTGTGGTGCGCGCTTCGTAGCTCGCCAGGAGTGCCGCGAGGAACAGACCGGCGCTGACCCCGCTCACGCCGAACCGCGCCGCCGCCCACAATAACGGCAGCAGGAGCATCGGAATCGTCCTGGGGATTCCCGCCATCTGCATGCCGCCGCTGAAAACCCAGGCTGCCATACCCGCCATGCCGACGCCGACCACGGTCATTTCCACACTGCGGCGGATGCCTGGATTCCAGGAACCGTGACGGATCGCCAGCAACGCTCGCACGGTGCAGGGGACAACGGTGAGCTCGGTGAGGGCGTTGCCGAACGATCGCGTGCGCACGACCGTCCAGTAGGGTTCACCGCGAAGGAAGTACACGAGCGCGGCGTCGGCGAACGAGGAGAGAATCGGGGCCGCCACGACGGCGCAGGCGAGAAATACGACCACGCGCCGGAACGTGTTGAATTCCGTCGGCGCGTCGCTCAGCAGCCGCATGCCGCCGGCCGCAAGCGCCGCTTCGCTGCAGTTGGTCAGGAACAGCAGAGGAACCAGGCCCGGAGGCATCCCGGCGCCCAGCTCGAGCGCGAGATGGACCGGCAGCGCGGCGCCGAAACATACCCACCAGCGGCGCACCGGAACCAGCAGCAGCGCCGTCGTCAGAATGGAATTCGGCGGCCACAGGACCGACGTGGTCACGCCCGGAAACGTCAGCGCCAGCCCGATTTGGACGCCGATGTAGTAGCCGGCCGCGACGGTGACGGCCGCCAACCAGAGCGGGAACTCCCGAAACCGGTCAGCTGCGGCCACGGATTGCCTTCGGCGACGTCACTTCAATGAGCCGGGCCATCACACCTGCGCAGAGGATACCGCCGTCGGCGGCTCAGCGGCTCTTAGGGCTTCGAACCCAGTCAACCTCGCGATGAGGCTGGAAATCCAGACAAAAAATATCAACGCACGAAAAAAATACGCTCCAGACCGCGTTTTCCGCGCTATCTGCGGGTTACACTAGTCGGCCGCGAAGAATTGTCAGTACCAAAAATAGCCACGCGAGAGAATCACAGGGAGAACCGATCCATGGCAAAGAATGCAAAGAAGGCGATCAAGATCGCACCCGCTACCTCACGCCGCACCCGGGGCGACGTCGTTCGTCAGGTGGCGAGCGCAACGGACTTGAAGCCTGGTCAGGTCAAAGGCGTCTTCGAAGCCCTCGGCGCGTTGATTGCGGCCGACCTCAGCAAGAAGGGGTGCGGCGAGTTCAACTTCAACGGGCTGATGAAGCTGAAGACGGTCAACAAGCCGGCGACGCCCGCGCGCAAGGGCAAGAATCCGTTCACCGGCGAAGAGATGATGTTCAAGGCGAAGCCGGCGAGCCGCAAGGTTCGCGTGCGCGCGCTTCGCAATCTCAACGCGATGATTTGAACGCCAGTCAGCGCCGGTCGACTGGTTCCTTCGCTCGCCAAGGACACACATGTAGCACGCGTCCCCTCGACGTGTCGTTGAACCCGACCTGCCAATGAAATCGCGGAGTCTGTGGGTGGCCGATGGCTGATGCACGGCCTCGGCCGCCCGCGCCGCTCATCTCCACCCGAGCTGGATGACTTCGAAATCCCCTGCGGTCAACGCGCGAAACGCCGGATTCAACTGATCGTTGTTCGAGCGGCTGTCCATCGCGCCCGAGATGTACATGTCGGACGCCGCAACCAACCAGACTCGTCGAGGCACGGTCGCGGGGAATCGAGCAAAAGCCGGGGCCGTGGCAAGGCTCGCTGCGTAATCGGGCTCACGTGTGGCGGGCCGCCGCACCGCTTATCAGATTCGATTGCCGCGTTCAGAAAGGCGCCAATCGCACCTGATTACAAAACGCTCTCGCTCAGTCCTTCTTCAGCTTCTGTGCGATCTGGCGCTGAATGTTCGCCAGATCCAAATTGGCTTTAGCGATGTCGAGCTCGATCTCCAGCAGTTGCAGCTGACTGGTCATCAGCCCGACGCGGTCGGCGCTGCCCGTCTGGAATTTCGCCTCGAGATCCTTCACCGTCTGGCGCGCCAGGTCGATTCTCGGCTCCAAGGTCTGCCGCCGTTGTTCGGCTTCTACCTCGAGCACGCGCAGATCGGCGAGGGCCGCATCCAGCTCGCGCTTGAGAAAGCGCTGGCGAATGCCGACCTTCTTCTGCATGGCTCCCATGGCCGCCTCCATCTCGAGCATCCGCGCTCTCGACGTCTGCACTTCCACGGGATTCGCGACGCCCGCGGCGACGCGCCGCTGCGCGCTCTGGAGCCGTGTCTTCTCGACCTCGAGCGCAGCGGCGGGAATCGACATCTCGACCTGCCAGCGCTCCATGAGGAAGTCGCGGCCCGCCACCAGCGGTGACGTGACCGCGTTCAACGGTTCGCTGCCGGTCACGTCGATTTCCGCGAGCTGGAGATTGATCAACTTGAGCTGCGCTTCGGCTTCGATGACCTTGAACCGCGCTTCGAGGACCGCGTCCTGATCACCGGTGCCGACCGACACGCGCTGTTGGGCCGTCTTTAGCTCCTCTGCGGCGATTGCGAGGCGCTGTTGCGTCAGCGCGACGCGGTTGGCGTAGTTGGCTTTCAGGATCTGACGCTGCTCATTGGTTTGCGCCTGGTACGCAGCCGCGACGGCAAACCCGCCCGCGGCCATCGATACAAGCACGAGCACACCCATCGCGGCCGCGATCTTGATCGGCGACTGCATCAGCCACTGCGTCCATCCCGGCGTCTGCGCGACGCGATTCCGTCGCCGCACGTCGGCGCGGATCTCGCCGGCCAGCCGCTCGACGAACTGGTCACGAGGTTGGGGTGTCGTCTGCATGTTCGGTCCTTCCTTCCGCCGCGCGGCGTGCCGTCGCGCGCGGACGCACGATCCGTTCGAGTTTTTTCTTGAGCTTC
>JBLNGH010000428.1:0-10853 GCA_050264575.1 Acidobacteriota bacterium
TCGTAGATGCCGACGAAGCTGTGATCCGTCCGCGTACTGACGAACGCGATCTTCGTGCCGTCAGGCGACCAGCGAGGACCGCTGTTCGCGCCCCACGCCTTGATGAACGGCGTCTCCCCGCGATCCATCGTCGAAACCGGCCGCGTCTGCGCGGTGAGCGCGCGATGGATCTGTCCGTCCTTCACGAAGAGCACCGCCCGCCCGTCCGGTGCGAGCTCGGGGCTCGCGCCCTCGGCCACTCTCCATGCGACACCCGGCGTTGCCGTGCGCGCCGCCCAGATCGCGCGCTCGGATCCGGCCGGATCGCTCGACGGATTCGCGATCCATCCGTCGCGATTGGGGGTATGTCCGCGCACGAACGCGACCGTCGACCCGTCATCCGAGATCGCGATGTCAGTGAGATCGGTCCCGTCATCTTTGATGAACGACGTGATCCGTACCGGCTGGAACGCCGGTGCCACAGCCGTGTAGACGTTGCGTTTCCCCTGGTCGTACGCGAGCCATGCGAGCCGCTCGACTTTCCCGGCGGTTGCCAGCTCGAAGGGGTACGCGGGACTCAGGTACTGCTCGATGCCGGCTGGTTTCTGCGCGGCCGCGCGCGGGCCGACGCCGACACCAACCGTCAGCGCCGTCAGGACGACGATGGCGAAGCGGAATCTCATGGGGCTCTCCGGTGAAGAGCGGATTGTATGTCAAATGACGCGAAGGACGCTGGAGAAGAACCTGGAAGTACGCTGGGGAAAAGCTGAGAAGTACGCTCCAGAAGAACGCAGAAGTACGGCGTTACGATGAAATGACGGTCATGCCCCGGCTTCGCAGCGTCATCCTGGTTCTCGTTCTCGCGGCTGGATGTGGTGGATCGGACGCCACTCCATCGGCCGGGTCCGGGACGCCGGGACCTTCACCTGGTCCGGCAGTGGTGCCGCTGCGCGTGCTGGTGCTCACCGCGACCGCCGGGTTCCGGCACGGGTCGATCGATACCGCGCGGCAGACGGTGAGCTCGCTGGCCGCACGGACGGGCGAGTTTACCGTCACGGCCACCGAAGACCTCTCGCAGATCACGGCCACGCGGTTGCAGACGGTTGACGTACTGATGTTCGTGCTCACGACCGGCGAACTCGCGTTCGATGACAGCCAGAAGGCGGCCATCATCGGCTTCGTTCAGAACGGCGGCGGATTCATCGGCGCGCACAGCGCGACCGACACGCTCTACAGCTGGCCGGACTACGGCCGGCTCGTCGGCGCGTACTTCAAGGAACACCCCTGGGTCCAGGACGCGACGGTCGTCGTCGAAGACCGCGATCATCCGTCGACGCGCGCGCTCGGCGCCAACTTCCGCCTGAACGAGGAGTACTACACGTTCCGCGACAACCCGCGTGCACAGGTGCACGTGCTGCTCTCGCTCGACGCGGGCTCCGTCGGCGCGACGGGAGACTATCCGCTCGCCTGGTCTCAAACCATCGGTCAGGGGAGATCTTTCTACACCGCGCTCGGGCACTTCGACGCCACATGGAATGACCCGCGCTTTCAAGAGCACCTCCGCGGGGCGATTAATTGGGTTGGAAAGCGCTGAATCGGGTGTCACGCGCGGCGAAGGACGCTGGACCAAAGCCCAGAAGTAGGGTGGCAAGAACACTGAAGTACTGGCGCACGACAACCTGAAGTACGGTGGTACGAACCGCGAGTACAAGGGCTCAAACCCGGCCGGGCGGACTTAGTCCTTTCCTCGAGCCTCGGGCCTTTTCTGTTCAGTCCGACTCTCGACAGTTTTTGGCTTGGCTTTTTTCGACTTCGCACGCTCCTCTTCTGCCGCCTTTCGTTCCTGGCTGCGCCAGAGCTCCGTCGTCGCTTGTTTGCAGCGCTCTGCCCAAACGAATGCCTGCTCACAGGCCGCCTCGGGGAAATAGCCGCGATGAATGCCGTCTCGAAGCCGGGTCCTGGACTCGTTCAACGAACCGAGGCTGTAACGTAAGTACAACGCAAACTCTTTCGGCCGCCTTCGGCCGAACCCTTCGGACATCGCTCCTTCGATGCCGCTCGCTGCGTCCTCGAGTTGCTCGCGGTATCCCTGGTTCGTTGAGGCACCGCGCGACTCTTTGATCAGCCGGTACACCTCGAGTTTGAATCGTTCCGCGAACTCATAGGCCGCGAAGTCTTCGACCTGAGTAACGGCCACGCCAAGCAACTCGCAAGCCCAGTGCCGTCCTGATTGGCCGAGTTTTCGCGGAAGTCGTTGCGAAAGTTGCAGAATCTTCGATCTGTCGCCGACCATAGCAGAGCTGTTTGTGCACTGTTCTTGACAAGCAACGTACTCGGTCGTCAGCCCCCGTACTTCAGCGAAAGCGCCGGTACTTCAGCGATAGCACCATACTTGAGCGATAGCACCCGTACTTCTGCGACAGCGATCCGCCGTTTTGTTCTTTACATTCGGCGGATTCTGTAGACAATAAGAAGTCCCGCCACGGCAATTTCGCCCGGGACATTTTTCAATCTGTCAAATGCATCTCTTTCTTAGGAAGGAAGCTCCCGTTATGGCTTCGTCAGCGCTGCAAGACGCGACCAAGGACATCATCGAATGGGGAAAAGCCGCTGGAAAAACGGCGTCCACGCGGCCCAAAGCGACCGACATCTTCGGCTCGCTCACCTTCAACGACGAGGTCCAGCGACGCCGTCTGCCGCGTGATGTGTACAAAGCGCTGCGCCGCACGATGACGCATGGCGAGCCGCTCGACGGGTCGGCTGCCGACATCATCGCCTCGGCGATGAAGGATTGGGCGTTCGAGCACGGCGCGACGCACTACACGCACTGGTTCCAGCCGATGACCGGCATCACTGCCGAAAAACACGACTCGTTCATCGTGCCGTCGTCGGACGGCGGGCGGGCCGTGGCCGAATTCAGCGGGAAGGAACTGATCAAGGGCGAGCCGGACGCGTCGAGTTTTCCGTCGGGCGGCATGCGATCCACGTTCGAAGCGCGCGGCTATACGGCGTGGGATCCGACGAGCCCGCCGTGGCTCCTGACGTCGCAGAACGGCACCACGCTCGTCATTCCGACCGCGTTCGTGAGCTGGACCGGTGACTCGCTCGACAAGAAAACGCCGCTCCTGCGCTCGATCGAAGCGTTGTCGAAGCAGGCGATCCGCATCCTGCGCCTGTTCGGCTCGCGCGCCGAGCGCGTCGGCACGACGTGCGGACCGGAGCAGGAGTACTTCCTCATCGACCGGAACTTCTACTTCGCGCGTCCGGATCTCATCAATGCCGGCCGGACGCTGTTCGGCGCCAAGCCGCCGAAGGGGCAGGAGCTGGAAGATCAGTACTTCGGCTCGATCCCGGAACGTGTGCTGGCGTTCATGCACGACGTCGAGAACGAGCTGTACAAGGTCGGCGTGCCGGTGAAGACCCGTCACAACGAAGTCGCGCCGAGCCAGTACGAGCTCGCCCCGATCTTCGAGAACGCGAACGTCGCCACGGACCACCAGATGATGACGATGGAGGCGATGAAGCGAATCGCGCCGAAGTACGGGCTGACGTGTCTGCTCCATGAGAAGCCGTTCGCCGGCGTCAACGGCAGCGGCAAGCACCTCAACTGGAGCATGAGCGACGACCTCGGCAACAACCTCTTCAGCCCGGGCGACACGCCGCACGAGAACATCCAGTTCCTCGTCTTCTGCACCGCGATGCTCCGTGCCGTCAACAAGTGGCAGGGGCTGCTGCGCATGTCGATCGCGAGCGCCGGCAACGATCACCGGCTCGGCGCCAACGAGGCGCCGCCGGCGATCATCTCGGTCTTCCTCGGCGACATGCTCACCGACATCTTCGAGCAGATCGAGAAGGGGGGCGCGAAGCGGACGAAGAGCGGCGGCATCCTCGACACGGGCGTCTCCGTGCTGCCGAAGCTGCCGCGCGACGCCGGCGATCGCAACCGCACCAGCCCGTTTGCCTTCACCGGCAACAAGTTCGAGTTCCGCGCGGTGTCGGCCAATCAGAGCATCGCCTTCCCGAACATCGCGCTGAACGTCGCGATGACCGAAGCGCTCGACTACGTCGCGACCGAGCTCGAGAAAGCCGTGAAGTCGAAGAAATCGCTCGACCAGGCCGTGAAAGAGCTGCTGCCGAAGATGATCAAGGAGAACAAGCGGATCATCTTCAACGGGAACAACTACGCGGATGCGTGGCGCAAGGACGCCGCCAAGCGCGGCCTTCTGAACCACACGAACACGGTGGAGGCGCTGCCGGAGCTCGTCAAGCCCGACGTCGTCAAGATCTTCGAGAAGTACAAGGTCCTGAATTCGCGCGAGCTGCACGCCCGGTACGACGTCGCCGTCGAGACCTACGTCAAGACGGTCAACGTCGAAGCGCAGTTGATGGTCCTGATGGCGAACCGGTACATCCTGCCGGCCGCGCTGAAGTATCAGAAGGACGTCGCCGAATCGGTCGCCGCCGTCCGCGACGCCGGTGGATCGGTCAAGGAAGCGAAGCGCATGCTCGACCGCGTGTCGGGTCTCGTCGACGAGCTGAGACAGCGCACCGATCGGCTCGCGAACGGGCTCGACGAGCACGCCTCGTCGGCCGAGAAACACGCCAAGTACATGCGCGACACGATTGTGCCCGCGATGGCCTCGCTGCGCGACACCGGCGACCAGATCGAGCTCGTCGTGCCGCACGAACTCTGGCCGCTGCCGACGTATCGCGAAATGCTGTTCATCAAGTGACGGGTATCGATCTATCGATTTATCGATCTATTGAAAAGCGTGCCTGCCAGAGATCGCGATGCGACCAGCAGGGTTTCAAATAGATCGATAGATCGATAATCCGATAGATCGATTCACGTGACGCGCAATTGACCGGACGACGCCCCGGCCCGGCGGGCGGACTGGGCCTGTGGCAGCAGGCCCGAGTTAGCAGGCTGGCTGCAAACGCCGCGCGTGGAGCTGTCGTCCGGCTGAAAACTTAGACACCGGGTGGCGGCACATGGATTGTCGGTGCCCCGGGGCCATCTGAAATCTGCAATCTGGGAATCTGTAATCGTTAACGACAATCTGACAATCGGGGAATCTGGAATCTATCGAACATCGGGAATCTATCGGCAACCGGCAAGCGCCTAATCGGGAATCGGAGTGGCCGATTGTCGATTACGCGATTTGCCCAATTTCAGATTCCCGATAGATTCCCGATAGATTCCCGATAGATTCCCGATTCCCCGATAGATTCCCGATTCCCCGATTCCCCGATTTCCCGATCGAAGATTGCAGATTCCCAGATTCCAGATTTCAGATTTCAGACACGGCTCTACTCAGTCCTTAGTCCATCGACCGGATCCACTCTCATCGCGCGAAGCGCCGGCGGGACGCACGCGAGCACGGACGCCGCGAGGAGCAGTCCTCCGGCCAGGGCCGTCGACATGGCGTCGCCCGGCGTGACTTCGAAGAGCACGCGTGCGAGCGCACGTTCCGCGAGCCGGACGAGCAGCCAGCCCGCGATCAGTCCGACGCAGATCAGCGCTGCACCCTGAGCGAGCACGACGGCGCCCACGTGGGCCGGCCGCGCGCCGAGCGTCAGCCGGATCGCCAGTTCGCGCCGCCGCAGGGCCACCGTCCACGAGAACAGGCCGTACACGCCGAGCGCGGCGAGGAAGGCAGCCAGAACCGAGAAAAATACGAGCAGCGTCATCAGGAGCCGCGGCTCTGCGCTCCTGGCACGAAGCCGATCGCCTATCGTCGCGACGTCGCCGAGCGGGATGCCGGGCGCGGCCTGCCGCAGCCCCTCCCTAATGGCCGCGATCGAGCCCGACAGATTCGGGCCGCGCACGGTGACGAACATCGCGCGGAAAGGAAACTGCCTGGCAGGGAAGTAAAACGCCGGCTCGACCGGCTGCGCAATCGGCACGTTTCGAACGTCCGCGATGACGCCGACGATTTCGTACCGCATCTGGCGCGCGGGAGGCGGCGGCGGCGAGCCGGGAGGCGGCGGCGGGGACGGCGGATTCATGAGGTTCCAGCCGAGCGGACCGATGGCCCGCGCAGTCGTCAGGAAGCCGCGCCCGACGAGTGACCCCGGGTAACGCTTCGCGAATGTCTCGTTGACGATGACGACAGGCGCCCCATCGGCGGTGTCCTGCGGGGTAAACAGCCGGCCCGCCAATTTGGTCGCACCGATCGCCTCGAAGTAGCCGTCACTGACCGTTTGCATTTGCGCCTGAATCTGCTCGCCAGCGGGCCGCGGCGGTTCGCCCTCGATCGCGTACGCGACACGCCATCCCACGTCGAACGGCAGGAAGTTCGAGGCGCCGGCCGCGCCAACGCCGGGCTGCTGACGGACCTGATCGAGAACCGCGGCGTGCACCGCGGCAACCTTCGTCCAATCAGCGTAGGCGGAACCCGACAGCTGAATTGTCGAGGCCACTGCGTCCGGCGTGTGCACGCCCGTGGGCACGCTCATCATCCGGCTGACCGTTCGCACGAGCAGCCCGGAGCTGATGAGCAGCGCGCACGCGAGCGCGACCTCGCCGACGACGAGGCCCCGGTAGAGCGTTCTGCTCGCGCGAGACGCTCCGCGATCGGAGACCTTGAGGTCGGTGGACAGCCGGCGGCGGATGAGCACGATTGCCGGCAGCAGGCCGAAAAGCAACGTCATCGCGGTCGCGATGGCGGTCGCAAACGCCATCACACGCAGGTTGATCGCCGCCTCGTCCAGTCTCGGCACGTTGACGGGGGAGGCCGCGACGAGCACCGGAATGGCGATTGCGGCGGCGATGACGCCGACCACCGCCCCGGCGATCGAGAGCACGGCCGCTTCGGCGAGAAGTTGCGCGACGAGGTGGCGCGGCGCGGCGCCGAGCGCGGTGCGCACGGCCACTTCGCGCTCGCGCGACAGCGCCCGTGTGAGCAGCAGCGATGCGACGTTCAGGCAGCCGATCACCATCAGCAGTCCCACCGCGCCGAACAGCACGATCAGCGCGGGACGGTAATACCCGAGCTGTTCTTCGACCAGCGGAATCAGGCGTACGCTCCATCCGCGATTGCTCGCCCCGAACTCGGTCGCGAGCCGGTCGCCGAGCGTCTTCGCCTGCGCCCGGGCCTGCAGGATGTCGACGCCGGGCGCCAGCCGCGCGATCGATTCCAGAAAATGCGCCTGCCGGCTGTGCTGGTTGAAGTCCCACGTCAGCCGCTGCCACACATCGACGTCGTCCGGAAAGTGGAAGCGCGGCGGCATGACGCCGACGATGGTGTAGGGCACGCCGCTGAGCGTCAGTTGTTTGCCGATGAGGCCGGGATCGGCCTGGTAACGGGCGCGCCACAGGCGATCGCTGATGACCGCAATGCGGTCGCGGCTGAAAAATGGCCCCCCGGCAGGAAAGCCCTGGCCGACCTGCGGCGAGACGCCCAGCAGCGAGAAGAGGTTCGCGCTGGCCTCAATCGCGCGGACGCGGACCGGATCCATCCCCGGGTCGGTGAGATTGAGGTCCGGGCGCCACCAGCCCGCCGCGCCGGCGAACACGCTGAGATCGCGATAGTCCATGAAGGTGACGGGCGACATGGGCTCGTGCGCCAGTCCCCGCTCGGCGTTCGAATCCCACAGCGTGACGATCTCGTGCGGCGCGGTGTACGGCAGCGGCCGCAGCAGCACGGCGTCGACGACCGTGTAGACCGCGACGCTCGCGCCGGTGGCCAGACCCAGGACGAGCACGGTGACGAGCGCAAACGTCGGATGGCGTCTGAACTGTCGAAAGGCGAGGAGCGCGGCGTGTCGCATGGAAAGACTCCGGAGCGGTGACGTGCGGGGCAATCCGGCGATCGATTGCGCGGGATGACGGAGACGGCGACGCGGACCGAGCAGCGAATCGAGCGGCGATTCGCTCAGCGCGGCGAGCGCCCGCTCGCGTGCGTCGTCGTCCGTGGCGCCCTGCGCGCGTGCCGCTTGGTACAGATCCTCGAGATGCGCGGAGAGCTCATCGACGACGTGGAGCGGCAGCCGCGAGGCGCCGGTGGTTTCGGCGTGGCGCCGGACGATCTCGGGCCAGTTCGGCGCAGCCATCGGCGATCACGCGTACGGCACGCCGGCGACCTTGCCGAGCGCGGCGACGAAACGGGCCCAGTCTTCGCGCTGCGCGGCCAGCACCCGGCGCCCGGCTTCGGTGATGCGGTAATGACACCGGCGGCGCTGGCCGGCCTTTTCGATCCAGCGGCCGCGGATCCACCCGCGATCCTCGAGCCGGTAAAGCGTCGCGTAGAGAGACGCCAGCGTGAACCGCAGCGTTCCGCCCGATCGTTCGTCGATTTGCCGCCCGATTTCGTAGCCGTGCAAACTGCGCTCCTCGACGAGCGCGAGAATCAGGATCTCGGTGCTGCCTTTCTTGGCCTCGTCGATCGATCGCCGCCTGAACATGAAGGACGACTATATGATGGACAACTGAATATCGTCAATGGAGCCTCGGAGGCAGGGAGGCGCGGAGGCTGGGAGCAAGAACGCGCTTGCGTCCAAGCTTCCAGCTTCCAATAGAGAGCGATATCGTAAACCGCGAAACGCCCTGGCGGGACCGCCTCCACGATGAGCTCCAGGAAGTCGAAGCGATCGCGATCAAGAGAGACGGCTCAGCCGATCCCACCGGCAGCCCCGGCCGAGGCCTCGACGAAGCTGTGGCTGCTGTTCGCCGGCCTCGTGCTTCTCACGCTCGCGGTCTACTCCCCGGTCTGGCACGGCGGGATGCTGTGGGACGACGACGCGCACATGACCCGTGCCGACCTGCGATCGATCGGCGGGCTGTGGCGGATCTGGTTCGACGTCGGCGCGACCCAGCAGTACTACCCCGCGGTGCATTCGGCGTTCTGGCTGTTCCATCAGCTTTGGGCACAGCACACCTTCGGCTATCACCTCGTCAACATCCTCCTGCACGCCTCGTCGGCGTTTCTCGTGGCGCTGATCCTTCGCCGGCTGGCGATTCCCGGCGGAGTGCTGGCCGCGCTCATCTTCGCGGTCCATCCGGTCCATGTCGAGTCGGTCGCGTGGATCACAGAGCTCAAGAACACGCTGTCGGGCGTGTGCTATCTGGGCGCGGCGCTGCTGTACCTTCGCTACGACGAGAGTCGTGATCGCCGGTGGTATGCCGCTGCCGCCGGACTCTTCGCGCTCGCGCTGCTGAGCAAGACGGTGACGGCGACGCTGCCGGCGGCCCTGCTGGTGGTCTTCTGGTGGCGGCGCGGCCGAATCCGGTGGCGCGAGGACGTGATCCCGCTGCTGCCGTTCTTCGCGGCCGGTGTCGCCGGCGGCCTCGTGACCGCCTGGGTCGAGCGCGCCCAGATCGGCGCCGAGGGTCCCGCGTTTCAATTCACGTTCGTCGAACGGTGCCTGATTGCCGGAAGGGCGTTCTGGTTCTATCTCGGCAAGCTCGTCTGGCCGGCGAATCTCATCTTCATCTATCCGCGCTGGCAGGTCAGCCAGCACGTGGCGTGGCAGTACGCCTATCCGTTCGCGCTCGCCGTGCTCCTGGCGGGTCTGTGGTGGTACCGAACCCGATCGCGTGCGCCTCTCGCGGCCGTGCTCTTCTTCATCGGCACGCTCTTTCCGGCGCTCGGCTTCTTCAACGTGTATCCGTTCATCTATTCGTTCGTGGCGGATCACTTTCAGTACCTGGCCAGCCTCGGGATCATCGTGTTGGTCTCTGCTGCGGTGACGATGCTGGCGGCTCCGTGGCGCACGGCCGCGTCAGTGGCCTTGGTCGCGACGCTCGCGCTTCTTGCGACGAAGCAGACCCGCCAGTATGTGGACGCCGAGACGTTGTACCGGACCACGCTTGCCCGGAATCCGGCGTGCTGGATGGCCTACATCAATCTGGGAAAGCTGCGGCAGGAGGAGGCCCGCGCGCAAGGCGATGACCCACGGCTGCTCGACGAGGCGGCGACGCAGTTCCGGGAGGCGCTGCGAATCGAGCCCGGCATCTCGCAGGCGCATAACAACCTCGGAGCCGTGTTGTTGAGCCTCGGCCGGCTCGATGAAGCACAGGCGGAGTTTCAGGAGGCGCTGAGGCAACGGCCTGGCAATCCCGAGGTGCAGTTCAACCTCGGGCTGGTCCTGCAGAAGCTCGGCCGGCCGGAGGAGGCGGTGGCGGCGATCACCGCCGCCCTCGCCGCCAAACCCGATCAGCGTGGCGCGCATGCGGCGCTTGCCTACGCGTTGCAATCGCTCGGCCGCATCGATGAGGCCATTGCCGAGTACAACGAGGCGCTGCGAGTCGAGCCGCGCGACGCGGAGACGCACAACAATCTCGGGAGCGCGCTCGGCAAACGCGGCCGCATGGACGAGGCGACGGCCCAGTATCTCGCCGCGCTCGAAATCAATCCGCGGTCGGCGCGAGCCAGCACCAACCTCGGGCTGGCGCTCCTTCGGATGGGCCGCGTGGACGAAGCGTTGAAGCGCTTGAACGACGCGGTGAGTTTCGATCCGGGTTTCGCGGCTGCACACTACAACCTGGCTGAGGCCCTGGCGCAGGCTGGACGGACGCAGGAGGCCGTCACGGAATTTGCCACGGCCGTCAAGCTTCAGCCCGACGATCCCGAGCTGCGCAACGAGCTCGGCATCGCGCTCGCGGAGGTACGGCGGTTCCCGGAAGCGATTGCGGAGTTTCGCGAAGCGCTGCGGTTGAAGCCAGATTACGAGGAAGCCCAAGCAAACCTGGCGCGAGCGTTAAGGCAGAAAGACCGACTGCATTGATGAATCGATCTATCGATTTATCGATCTATCGATCCACTGAAGAGCATCTCGCTCGAAGAGCGGCTGGCCGAGGAGTTCTTAGAGCCGTTTTCGTTTCCATGTAGCCTGGCGAAGACGGCTTAGCGGTTTCGCATCAGAGGAAGTCC
>JBLNGH010000429.1:0-10756 GCA_050264575.1 Acidobacteriota bacterium
GGTGCCAATCAGGTCTTTTTCAGTGGCCTTCTGCGCCTGTGCCGCAACCGAGGCGCACAGACATACCACCCCGACGAGTACGAGTACGGTGTTGCGCATAAATCCTCCGTGTTCGGATCGGGACACTTCCATGGTGATCGAGCATACGCGAAGTCAATCTGAAATCTGCAATCGGGAAATCTACAATCTCAATCGACAAACGGGCAATCGGAGAATCTGGAATCTATCTGGGAATCGATAATCTATCGGGAATCGGGGAATCGGAAATCTATCGGGGAATCCGCGGACCTAGGATAGATTCCAGATTCCCGATAGATTGCCGGATTGCCCGATAGATTGCAGATTCGCCGATTTCAGATTGCGGTCAAGTTTACAGATTCCCAGATTGCAGATTTCAGATTGAAACGACGTCTCGACGGCGACCCTGACGCACGTGTTCGACTTTCCAAGGTGAAGGCTCGTCTCACAGTTCGAAGTTCGAAGTTGGAAGTTCGAAGTTCATACTTCCAGCCCGATCTCACGCATCAGCGCCAGCGCGTTGCTCTTCTGCACGACCCCGGACCGCAGCAGATAGTCGAAGTGCATGCGGCCGCCCTCGAACGTCTCTTCGAAGTGCACGTTGGCGCCGCGGGCGCCCAACGCGTCGGCGATCTGGGTCAGCGCCAGGTCGTGTGTGGTGACCAGTCCGATCGCGCCGCGTTCGACGAGCCCCCGGACGACGGCCTCGGCGCCGATGCGGCGATCGTACGAATTCGTGCCCTGGAGCAGCTCGTCGATCAGGAAGAGCACCGGCCCGTTGTCGGCCCGGCGCATGATCCGGCCGAGGCGGGTGATCTCGGCGTAGAACCGCGACACGCCGGCCTGCAGCGAGTCCTGGATCCGGATGGACGCGCCGATTTCGAGCGGCGACATGCGGAGACGCCGTGCTCGAACGGGCGCGCCCGCCTGCGCCAGAACGGCGTTGACGCCGACCGTGCGGAGCAGCGTGCTCTTGCCGGACATGTTCGATCCGCTGACGACCAGCACACGCAGCTCGGCTGTCAGCCGCAGGTCGTTGCGGACCATCGCGGCATCGGGAAGGAGCGGATGACCAAGTGCTTCGCCGTCGAAGCCGGCCGGATCGCTTCCGAGCTCGGGAAAGACGTCGTCGGGATGCTCGTAGTGGTAGCGGGCCAACGACAGCAGCGCCTCGATCTCGCCGACGGCGCGCAACCACCGCCGCACCGCCGGCCCCGACGTTCGCCGCCAGCGTTCGACGGCGCAGGCGACGTGCAGATCCCACAACACGAGCGGTCCGGCGATGCGAATCAGGAAATGATCCCGCGAGTCGACGAGATCGGTCAGGAGGTTCAGCTGCGCGATGCGGCGCGACGGCGGCTGACCGGCCACGTCGAGCGCCGCCCGCAGCGCAATCAGCGACGGCGCCGAGAACCGCTCGCCTTCGAGCCGGCCGAGCACGCCAGCCAGTAATTTGAGATCGTGGGCCGCCTCGTCCACGGCTTCGAAAATGGCGGCTGTGCGCGAGCGGAACCGCCATGCGAACGTCCCGCAGACGACGAACATCGTCAGGACGTAGACCTGAAGCCCGGCGAGCGTATCCGCGCTGAGCTGAACGAGCTGAATCAACGCCGCGAGGCGGACGATCAAGCCGATGAAGGCAAGGAGTCCGGCGGCGGACAGCAGCCAGAGCCAGACAGAAACGCGCGACAGGTCGAGGCGGATTGGCTGTTCACCCCAGGCCGCGAGCGCCTCGGGGTGCACGCCCGTGCGCTCGTCCTCCTCGAGAACCGCGAGGTCCTCGTGCAGGTCGGTGTGCCGCGCAAGCTCCGCCACCGCCTCCTGGCGTGCCCGCACGATCGCCGGGTCCGACGCCGCCTTCAGCCACGCCGCCAATGTGTTCTCGCCCATGCGAGTGCGTGCGGAATTCAACAATTCGAAGAGCGAGGATTGTCCAAAGAGATCGAGATCGCGCGCGTAGAGATGTGAGTCCTCGAGGAATCTCTCTCCAGTCTCGCCACCCATCCCCGCCCACTGACCGGCCAGCCGCGCCAGACCACGCTCGTAGTACGTCACGGCGCGAGTCAGACGGGCGCGCGCGTTCACCGCGGCGTCGAGCCGCGCGCCTGCCCAGAAGAATGCGACCGCGGGCGCGATCAGCCACCAGTCGGAAAACAGTCCACGCACGACGGCCATGTACAAGGCCGCGAGGCCGGCCAGCAGAACGGCGACCCGGAAGTTGCCGAACCAGACGTGTCGTCGAATGGCCTCAGAGAGCGACGCACGCCGCGACTGGAGACGGTGGGCGTAGTCCGCGCGCGGATTGGGGTCAGAGGAGGTGGAGGAACTGTGCACCGACGCCGCAATCGTACAGGTAAATCGACACTGCCCCCTTCGACGGGGCGTAGGCGAGCTGAGCGGAATCGAAGCGTGCCATGCCGGTCTGACCCTCCCGAACGAGCGGCTGCGGCGGCCGACGAGTGCATCGCGAGCACAGGCGTCAGCGGTGAATCCCCGCGCTGCTGCGGGGAAACTTCCGCGCCTGGCCGAGGTCCTGGGCAATTCCCTGCGCGTTCCTGACGTGACGCCCCGAGTCGTCCAGGCACGATCGTTGCGTAGATCGGGCGCGGAACGGCATGTCCAGTGAGGCCGTCGGCCGACGGGATTTTCTGAAGGGCGCCGCTGCCACTCTCGCGGTGCTCGCCGGGAAGCGGGGCCTGGCCGCTGCGGATGTCCCCACCCCGCCGGCGTCCGGCACGGTCGTGAAACTGGGCGTCCTCGGCCTCGGCCCGTGGGGCCGTGAGATCGTGGCGGTCGCCACCCGCATACCGACCATCGACCTCGTCGCGATCTGCGACACCTACGAACCGTTTCTCAAGCGCGCGGCCCAGACCGCGCCCAAAGCCACGCCACTTAGCGACGCCCGGGCGCTGCTCGATCGCCGCGATGTCGAAGGGGTCGTGGTCGCAACGCCATCTCATCTTCATAAAGACCTGGTCTTAGCCGCGGTGCAGGCGGGCAAGCACGTGTACTGCGAGGTCCCGCTCGCCTCTTCACTCACCGACGCCGAGGCCATCGCGAAGGCCGCGGCGGGCAGCAAGGTACAGGTCATGGGAGGCCTCCAGGGGCGATCGAACGCGCTCTGGGCGCATGTCTTCAAGTTCGTGAAGTCGGGCGTGCTCGGGGATGCTGCCTTCGTGCGGGCGCAGTGGAATCGAAAGGAATCGTGGCGGCGCACGGCACCCTCGCCTGAACGCGAGCAGGCGCTGAACTGGCGGCTCGCCAAAGCGACCTCCTCGGGTCTCGCGGGCGAGATCGGCATCCATCAAATCGATCTCATCAGCCGGTATCTGGGCGCGATGCCGATCGCGGTCTCCGGATTCGGCGCCACGACCGCCTGGCGCGATGGGCGCGAGGTGCCGGACTCGGTCCAGTGCGTCTTCGAGTATCCGAAGAACGTGCGCGCGGTGTTCACCGCGACACTCGCCAGTTCGTTCGCCGGCGCGTACGCGGTGTTTCAAGGCAACAAGTCGAGTCTCCTTATCAAGGAGTCGCGCGCGTGGCTCGTCAAAGAAGCCGATGCCCCGCTCCTCGGATGGGAAGTCTACGCACGCAAGGAAACGGTACAGGACGAGACGGGCATCGCGCTCGTGGCCGACGCAACCAAGATCCTGCAGGCGGGCGACGAGCCGGGCAAGGTGGCGAGCGTCGAGCCGGAAAAGGATGCGCTCACGCTGTCGCTCGAAGCGTTCGCTCGCCTGATCGGCGAAGGCGGGCCGTCGCCCTGTACGGCAGACGAAGCGTTTCGCGCAACGGCGGTGGCGATTCGGGCGCACGAGGCTACGCTGGCCAATACGCGGGTGGAAATCGCAAAGCAGTAGCCGCAGGGTTCAGCCCAGCGGGAACGTCGGGAGCAGATGCCATGGCTGACGATCAGATCGGACTCACGCGCCGCGACTTTTTCAAGACGACCGCCGGCACCACGGCAGGCGCGGTGGCCGGGGTGATGTTGACCAGCCGGCCGACGCAGGCCGCGACGGCGCCCGCCGTGGACACGGCCGGCCGGATTGTCGGCGCCAACGACCGCATCAACTTCGGCCTGGTCGGTGTGAAGGGGATGGGTGGCGGACACTTGCGCAACCTCGTTGGTGAACTCGCGCCGGAGAACGTCCAGATCAGCGCGATCTGCGATGTCTGGGAGAAGGCCAGACGTCAGGCCGGCGAGAAGGCCTCGGTCGCCAGCACGGCCCTGTACCTGGATTACCGCAAGATGCTCGAGCAGAAAGACATCGACGCCGTCGTCGTCGCGACGCCCGACCAGACGCATGCGGAAATCTCGATCGCTGCGATGCAGACTGGCCGGCACGTGTACTGCGAGAAGCCGATGACCCACACGCTCGAGGAAGCGTTCCGGATGTACGACGTGGCGAAATCGACGAAGCGGCTCGTCCAGGTCGGAGCACACGGTTCGTCCGACCCGACCTACCTCAAGGCGCGCGAGGTGGTGAGAACCGGCGTGCTCGGACGGATGCTGTGGGCGCAGGCCAGCTACTGCCGCAACTCGCCGAACGGCGAATGGAACTACCCCATCGATCCGGACTGCACGGAGCAGACGGTGGACTGGGCACGCTGGCTCGGACCCGCCCCGAAGAGGCCGTTCAGCGCCGAGCGCTTCTTCCGCTGGCGCAAGTACTGGGATTACGGCAACGGCATCCTCGGCGATCTCTGGCCGCATCGCCTGCATCCGCTCGTGATCGGCATGGACCTGGTCGAGTTCCCGAAGACGGTCAACTGCATCGGCGGCAATCTCTGCGAGACGGACAAAGGGCCCGGCCCGGACGGCAAGCCCTATGGCGAGCGGCGCGAAGTGGCGGACACGACGATGGCGACGATCCAGTTTCCGTCGGGCGTCATGATCTTTCTCGCCGGCTCCACGACGAACGAGCGCGGGATCGAAGATCTCATCCGCGGCCAGCGGGCCGATCTGCTCCTCGGCGGCGGCCAGTTGCAGCTGCTGCCCCAGCGGCCGTTCGTTGACGAGATTGAAGGCCGCGACGAGACCCCGCCCGACGCCGGCGAGACCCACGCCAAGCACATGCGCAACTTCATCGTCTCGATGCGCAACAACGTCCAGCCCAACTGCCACATCGACCTGGGCATCCGCGTGCAGACGATCGTCACGATGGCGGAAGTGTCGTACCGGAAGGGGAAGTCGGTGGTGTTCGATGAGAAGACGCGAACCATCGGTTAACTCAGAACTCGGAACTCTGAACTCGGAACTTAAAGAAGAACGGTTGGCAAGCCTCGGGTTCGACTGTTCTACGTTCAAAGTTCGAAGTTCGAAGGTTCGGGTGCTCTTGGCCCTGGAAGCCATGGCGACCCGCTTCGAGCTCGTTCTCGAAGGCGACGATCCTGTTCGACTGCAGGCCGCGGGCGAGGAGGCGCTTGCCGAAATCGAACGCCTTGACGCGCGGCTCAGCCGCTTTCGGCCGACCAGCGTGACTTCGGCCCTGAACAACCGCGCCGCGCGAAGGCCCGTGACGGTGGATGGCGAGGTGCTGTCGCTTCTGCGCGCCTGCGCCGAAGTGACGGCCGAGAGCGGCGGCGCCTTTGACGTCAGTGTCGGCGCGCTCGTGACGCTCTGGCGAGCGGCGGCCGCGGCGGGTCGCCGCCCGGATCCCGCGGCGATCGAGGCCGCGCGCGCCGCCTCAGGCCTGCATCTGATCGCTATTGACGAGGCCCTCGGCACCGTGCGATTTCTGCGCGAGGACTTGTCGATCGATTTCGGCGCCGCCGGGAAGGGTTACGCGATCGACCGCGCGATCGAGTGTCTGCGCGCGGCCGGCGTCCGGCACGCGCTCCTGCACGGCGGAACCAGCAGTGTGCATGCGGTCGGACCCCAGGCCGAGGGCGACCCCTGGCCGGTGCACTGGGTTCCGAATCCGTCACGGTCCGAGCGGTCCGAGTCGCTCAGTCTTGTCGATCAGGCCCTGTCGGTGTCGGCCACGCACGGACGCACGTTCACCGTCGATGGTCGGACCTACGGGCACGTGATCGACCCGCGCACCGGGGAACCGGTGCCAGGCCCGCGCGCCGTGCTCGTGCGAGGGCCGCAATCGCTGATGTGCGATGTGCTCTCGACGGCTGTGCTTGTAGGCGGCGGGTTCGCCGGCCTGAAGACCAGGCCGGCCTACGACGTGTGGATGCACGGGCCGGCCGACGGCGTGAAGGCGTATGAAGCGACGTCATGCGGCTTCACTTCGGCAGGTTCGTCCTCGATCGTGACACGCGCCAACTGACCCGGACGGCCGCGAGATCCATCTTTCTCCCAAGACCTTCGATCTGCTCGAGCTTCTGGCCACCGAGCGGCCCAAGGTGGTGCGCAAGGCCGTTGTCTATCGCTTTGATGCAGACCCGTCGTTTGTCCCGTGCTCCGCGAACGCCTGCGCGATTCGCAGCGCGATCGATTTCATGTCCTTCAAGGCAATGTTCGTCGTCACCGCGACAACGAGCCCGCGTTCGGGAAAAGTCAGAAATGACGTGGACCCGCCCAGCACCGTGCGGCTCGCATGGCCTGCCACCCGGGTGCGTTTGCCCGCGAGCTCAACGTTCTCGAGCATCCAGCCGAGACCGTAGGCGGTCTCCTGGCCCGACGTCAGGAGCTGTGATCTCTGGAGCTTGTCAACGGTCGCCGGCTGCAACAGCTTGCCGTTGACGATGGCGTTGCCGAAGCGCACCAGGTCCGACGGCGTGGACACGATCGCGCCAGCTCCCGCGAAACAGGAGTAGTCGACTTTGTTCTCCAGCTCCTCGCCGTTGCGCGGGTCTCCATTGAATCGTTGGTAGTAGAAGGTGGCCCGATCCTCGACGGGCGCGATCGCGGAGTCGAAGGTCGTATCGGTCATGCCCAGCGGCGTGAAGATCTGCGTGCGCATGAACGTGAAGAACGGCTCACCGGCCGCGGCTTCGACCGCCGCGCTCACCAGGATCCAGCCGAACGTCGAATAGCCGTACTGCGTCCGCGGCTCGAAGAGCAGCGGATCGGTCGCGAAGAACGGCAACCCGTCGGCCGCCCGCTCGCAATGCGCGGTGGGCATGGAGTCCTCTTCGTTGCGGTAGTGTCTGACGCCGGCCACGTGTCCCATCAGCTGGCGCAGTGTGATGGGCCACTGTTTCCGCGGGAACGCGGGCACGTAGGCCTGAATCTCGTCCTCGAGGCGCAGCCGGCCTTTCTCCAGGAGCAGGCCGACTGCGGCGGACGTGATCGGCTTGGATGCGTGGCCGATCCTGAAACGCATGCCCGGCGCGAGCGGTGTCTGCTTTCCGATATCCGCCCAGCCGAAGCCTTCGGCCCACACGATCTCCCCATCGACGCCGACGGCGGCTGATAGTCCCGGAAGACTCTGCTCGACGACACTCTTCCGCGCGAGCTGTCGCGCTTGTGCTACCGCGTCGGCCCACTTTGGTACTGGTTCCGCATTCGTCACCGATGGCACGGCCTCGAGATTCGTGTGCGGCGGCGTCGCCATTGTGGTGATGAACGAATAGAGGGCCAGCCCCGCCACCAACAGCGCGCCCAGGCCCGCGCCGATCAGCGCGAGCCCTTTCTGTTTCCAGTCTCCCGGCTCCGTTCCGTATCCCAATGTTCAGCGTCCGTGGCTACGTGACGTGGTGGGTTCGATGCGTCGCGGATCTCTGCAAGGTGCATTAACTTTACAACGCAAAGTTAACGTCGTCAATGCGTCTCGCCCGTCGGGTTTTCGCCGCGGCCATGGGGAAGCCTCGCGATTTCCTCACGGGCGCGCGGCGACCGGAGCGTCCACAACCACGATGATGAGCGTCGCGATTGGACCGAGCAGGAGCGACGCGAGAAACCACCCGAGCCGGCTTCGTCCCTTCGACTGGGCCAGCCCGGCGTTGATCAGCGCCAACGTGCCCCAACCGGCGACATAATCCTTACCGAATTCCATCTGGTTTCCTCCTTTTGTGATTTGGGGCTCCGCCCGGAATCGAACCGGTGAATTTTGCAGAGCACCGTCTCAGCGAGGATCCCGGTCAAAAACGATCGCTGCGCCTTCTCGTGCCACGCGCCTGGCGATCGTCTCGGCCACGTCGATTTCCAAGTTGAGAAGTTCCGCCAGCTCTGAGACGCGAATGCCCGGCCTGGCTCTGGCCAGGTCTGCGATCGTCCAGCGCAAGGATTCGTCGTGTTCTGGAAAGACGAATCGAGCGCCCTTTCCTGCTTTCAAGCCGAGCCGAAGTAGTCCTTCGTACGAATCGAAGTCTGGCGGCCAGGCATTGTTCTCAACCAACGCGGTCGCTTCATGATCGGCGAGCCGGCGCAAACAGAACACGTCATTCTGCCGTTCCTCCTGCGCAACGAGCCACCATTGCGCGCAGCGGCTGCACCTGCCGCACCAGAGCCACCAAAACGGCTCGCCGCGTGAGCGCCGGTGTTCGATCGTCGCCAGGACTGGTTCGCTCTCTTGACCCATGTGAATCACTGCCACGTTTGGCAGCGTTATGCATCGGCACTCGAGATCAGAGGCACGCTCGACATATTCCCTCAGAATCTGCCTGACACCGGCGACGGCCTCGGGCGAGCGGAAATCTGCAACGAGAACCTCGAGAGTTAGTCGCTCCCCGATCAGCCAGCACGGGATTTCGCATCTTGTTGGCGAGGACGAAGACCCCGGATCAATATTGGTCAGGCGCCGCCCGGAATCGAACCGGGGATGGAGGTTTGCAAGGAACCACTCGTCCAGGCCGTGCCCGGCACCATGTCTTCAGCGGGCGAGTCGTGCGCGCCATTCCGCGTAGCGGTCGGCGGCCTGCGAGAGCGTGCGCGCGACGTCCTCAGCGCGAAGGTCGCGCGCTTTTTCTTCGAACGTCGAAAGGTCCTTCAGGGCGACAGTCTTCACTGCTTGCATTCCGATCCGGACAAGCGATCGCGCCGTCACGTCATCCACGAGTTGCGGAAAGCGCATCTGCAGCCGCGCCGCTGTGACGGCGTCGTCCCCGGGTTCGATCGGAACCGAGTCGATCGTCGCCCGCAGACGGTCGAGGGCGGTGCGCGGATCCGCGGGCGCGTCGGTCGCAGCCCGGCGATGCGCCTCGGCAATTGGCGCCAACGCGAGGAAGTTGCCGTAGTCGGAGGCGACAGTTTCCAGCGCCTTTTTCACGTCGCCATCAACGGATCCGTCAGACCACAACGCCGAGCTGATCTTGATCTCGTCTGCCGGGCGCGCGGCCGGTGCGAAATCCGACGCCGTGGCCACGATGATCGGCACATCGAAGGTGAAGGTGCCGCCCGCGTCGATCATCGGCCGGCCTTCCATTCCCGCCCGCCGTCCGCTGAGTGCCAACCGTCCGCTCCGATACGCTTCGATCGTGAATGCGCGAACGTTGACGTGCGACCTGTTCTGCAGGGTGACGCGATACCGCGGCGCGCCACTCTGGGCGGTCTCGACGCCGAGTACGACGATCCCCGCGACGGCGCTGGTCGTGTGAGGGATCTCGGCAGCGACGCGGGGCGCGGCCGAGAGCGACAGTTGCACGGTCTCGACGCCGAAGGTGCGGACAGCGTCAACGACCACGGTCCCGGTCGGGCGCACTAGCACGGAGGCGACCGGGATTTCTTCCTGATGCGGGCGGCCGCGAAGGACCGACACTTTCACCTGGACCCCGTCCTCGACGCGTGACCACGCGAATCGGATAGCCTCGACCTCGGGATCGCCGGCCGCCGGCTGCCACCGGGCGACACGCGGAAACATCGGCGTCCAGGCGCTTCCGGGATTCTCTCCGACCACATTCTGGACGATGCGGCCGTCGGCGTAGCGCACCGCCAGCGTCAGGGTCGAGTCCTGAGCTGGGATCTGCTGCGCCTCAATAGCAAGCGGCATCAGGCACGCCACCACTACCATCGCCCGGGCGGACCTTTTCACAGCGGAATTATTCTACGCCCGTGCGGTTCTTCCGTTCGGAAGTTAGGGAGTTCGGAAGTTCTGGTGCTCGGTTCCAGGGTGCTCGTGCGCCGGGTCGCTCAGCGTACCAAGGGCCAGGTTTCGCGCCGTGCGCGCGCTCACAAAGAGCGATCCAGGAATCGAGAAACCGGATTCCCACCTGCGGCATCGCGGCATGTTGAGAGATCGGAGCGGGCTGGTTAGGGGACGACAGGACACACATCGAGGTGAACATGAACCACCGATTTACGAGTCTCGCGATGCTGAATAGAAGTAGGCGAAACGTGTCCGTTTATCCGGAAAGAGCCTATTTGCAGGCGGTGTCCGGCGCTGGAGCCAACTCCAATCCGTTGTAGTGCCAGATTGCGAGCCAACATCCGGTGCTGGAGCCATCGTAGAGGAATTCCGTTCTCACTTGGGAGCTGCGATCCACAAACCCAGCCGGAATTACTTTCAATCGTGTTGGGCCAGGATTTTGCTGCGCTTGAACAAGCGGAGTCGAGCCGAATGCGGTAGCACCAACACACACACCAACCAGAATCCACAAAGCGGCCTTCAGGGATTTCATTGGATTGCTCCTGGCGGGCTGGCAGACATCAGATTGCCGCCGCTGGCGCTGCTAAGTCAAGGCGAGCTATCCCTACGGTTTCGGGAGTTCCTGAAGGATCTCGGCCGGACTCGCGACAAGCACAACCATCCATACCTCCCGCTATTCTGACGCTGGCAGGAAACCCAACGGCGTTTACGGGGAGTAGTCGAACGCGAGCGGACGCGGCTTCAATGACGCCCTAACACTC
>JBLNGH010000430.1:0-22910 GCA_050264575.1 Acidobacteriota bacterium
GCGCCCGCGCGCAGGCTGGCGGCGACCGACGGCTCGTCCCGCAGCGATCCAGCCGGGTCGTCGGCACCCAGCCAGCCGCTGCCGAGGTCCTCGAACACCGGAAGCTTGAACCCGTGCGCGAGCGCGGTGAGCTCGGCCAGGCCGGGACGCTCCGTGAACCCCTCGATCCGGAAGTTGGATGGATGGACGCGGAGCAGCAACGCCGTACGATCGCCGATCGCGGCGGCGTAGTCGGTCACGCGCGTCCGGTTCGTCGTGCCGACTTCGCGCATCAGGGCCCCGGACTCTGCCAATACCTCCGGGATGCGAAATCCGCCGCCAATCTCCACCAGCTCGCCGCGCGAGACGATCACCTCGCGCCCGTCGGCGAGCGCCGCGAGCACGACCAGCGTCGCGGCGGCGTTGTTATTCACGATCAGTGCGGCCTCAGCGCCGGTCAGCTCGCGCAGCAGACGCTCGGCGTGCACGTGGCGCTGGCCGCGATCGCCGGCCTCGAGGTCGTACTCGAGATTGGAATAGCCGCCGGCGATGCGTCCAACGCGCTCGATCGCCTCCGCCGCGAGCGGGGCCCGGCCGAGATTCGTGTGAATGATCACGCCGGTCGCGTTGAGGACGCGGCGGAGAGATGGCGCGACGCGCGCGCGGAGAATGTCGAGCGTCCGGCGTTCGAGCCAGGCGGCAGCTTCCTCGTCGGAGGCCGGTCCGTGTCCGCCCAATTGCCGGATTTCGTCGCGAAGGGCGTCGGCGGCCTGCCGCGCCGCGCTGGTCACGCTCTCGTGCCCGTGCGTGGCGATCGCGCGGGCGAGCGCCGGTCGTCCGAGGAGCGTGTCGATCGACGGAATCGAGCGGAGTGAGGTCATCACGCGGTTGCGACGCTGGGGCCGTCAGGATACCATCGGCTTCGCCGATGGAAGATCAGGGCAGAGGGCAAAAGGCAGAGGGCAAAGGAAAGGGTCGAGGGGATAAGGAGAAGGCCGACACTCACTTTCTTTGATCAGTACTGATCAAAGAAGACGATCGTCAGTTCGTTCCAGACCTTTGCCCTGTGCCCTCTGCCCTTTGCCCTTGACAATGATCTTTTCATGACGAAAGACCGCGTCCTCCCCGACGAGCCCGTCTATCGCCCCCTCGAGCGATTCTGGCCGTACGCCGAGTTGTCCGAACAGCCGAGCGACGAAGAGCTGGCGCAGCTCCATCCGGAGCTTCGCACGGCATTGTTCGGCGCGCCGCCGCTGCCGTTCTCGATCTCGATCGTGTTTCCGGAATTCGAAGGCGACGGCTACGCGCGCGCGGTCGAGCTCGCGCGGGGAGCGGACGAGTACGTGGAATTCCGCGACGAGGGCCGCCTGCGGCATCGCGCGCGGTTCTTTCCGGGCGATCGGCCGGTGCGCCTGCGCGATCTGTACGATCTCGTCGCGGCCGTGCCGGGCTCGGACGTGCTCATCGACGATCGGCCGCTGCCGTACGCGCGGGAGCTCTGGCTGCCGCTGGTGTGGTTTCTGATTCGGTGAGCGTGGGGCGGAGCGAGCGCGCCGCCGGGATGCGTAGTGAGGGACCGGAACCGGGCGCTCCGGTCCCCCGACGTGGTTTAGTTGGGCTTGGTGACGTTCCCCGCTTGCGGCCCCTTGGGACCGTCGACGATTTCGAACTCGACTGCTTGTCCTTCCTCGAGCGTCCGGAACCCGGATCCTTGGATGGCGGAGAAATGAACGAACACGTCGTTCCCGCCCTCCCGCTCGATGAAGCCATAGCCCTTGGCGTTGTTAAACCACTTGACCTTGCCGGTGATACGCATACTTACGTTCCTTGCGAAAACATGGTGGGACCCACCACGTTGCCCCCCGATCGGCTCCTTCCGCGAATGCGATGGGGTAAAAAAAAAGACCGCAACGTGCGGTCTCAACTTCGACGCCGACCCGCTCAACGTCAACCGGCGATTCTACGGGCGAGTATGGCGCTTGTCAACTAAATGAGATCAGGCGCAATAAGCCCGGCAGTCCGGCTCCGGGCGGCCGCCTCCCGTAGAAAGGGCAGCCCATCGTGCGCGCGTTGCTGAGCGTGTCTGACAAAACCGGCCTCGTCCCCTTCGCCCGGGCGCTGGCCGACCGGGGATGGGAGCTGGTCTCGACGGGGGGAACGGCGCGGGCGCTGTCCTCGGCAGGGCTGGCGGTCTTGGCGATTGCCGACGTGACCGGGTTTCCCGAGATGATGGACGGCCGCGTCAAGACGCTGCACCCCCACGTCCATGGCGGCATCCTGGCGCGGCGCCATCGCCCGGACGATCTCGCCGCGATCGCGCGTCACGGGATCGTTCCAATCGATCTCGTCTGCGTAAACCTGGACCCGTTCGCGCAGGCGGCCGCGCGTCCGGGCGTCGCCTTCGACGAGCTCGTCGAAGAGATCGACATCGGCGGTCCCAGCCTCGTCCGCGCCGCCGCGAAGAACTTCGCCGACGTGCTCGTGGTCGTCGATCCCAAGGACTACGACGGCGTGATTGGGGCGCTCGCGGCGCCGGATGGGCCACGCCTGTCGTTCCGGTTCGATCTGGCGCGCCGCGCGTTCGCGCACACCGCCGCCTACGACGCCATGATCGCGGGCACGCTGGCCGGCGTCCGGGTCGACGACGAGCGCCGCAGGTGTTCGCTCGACCCGGCGTCGGCGACCGGGTCGCTGCCGCAAACGTGGCAGCCGACACTCGTGAAGATTCGCGATCTGCGGTACGGCGAGAATCCGCAGCAGCCGGGGGCGTGGTACGGCGACGGAACCGGTCGCGGGTTCGGCGGCGCGACCGTGCACCAGGGCAAGGAACTGTCGTTCACGAATCTGCTCGATCTGGACGCCGCGGCGCGCCTTGCGCTGGAATTCACCGAGCCGGCCGCGGTCGTCATCAAGCACACGAATCCCTGCGGCGTCGCGACCGGCGCGACACCGGCCGAGGCGTACGTACGCGCGCGCGAAGCGGACTCCCTGTCTGCATTCGGTGGCGTTGTCGGGCTGAACCGGCCCATCGACGTCGAGACCGCGCGGGCCCTGACCGCCACCTTTATAGAAGCCGTGATCGCCCCCGGCCTCGGCGGTGCCGGCGACGTGCTGGCGGTTCTTGGGGCGAAATCGAACCTCCGGGTAGTGACGGCCACCTTCGACGCGAGCGACGATCGCGACGCGCGTTCGATCCTCGGCGCGTGGCTCGTGCAGGCCCGCGATACCGTGAGCGAAGCCGCCGCGGCTTGGCCGCCGCCGGGACCCGTTGAGACCGGCGCTGTCGGGCCGCGCGTCGTGACCCGCCGCGCGCCGACCGCCGAGGAATGGGAAGCGCTGCGGTTCGCCTGGCGCGTCGCCGCGCACGTGAAGTCGAATTCGATCGTGTTCACGGCCCGCGACGTCACGCTGGCGGTCGGCGCCGGACAGATGAGCCGCGTCGACTCCGTCAATGCCGCCGTCATGAAAGGCGGCGAGCTTCTGCGCGGATCGGTCGCGGCCTCCGATGCGTTCTTTCCCTTCCGCGACGGTCTGGACGCGATCGCCAAAGCCGGCGCGACCGCGGTCGTTCAGCCGGGCGGCTCAGTTCGCGATGCCGACGTCATCGCGGCCGCCGACGAGCATGGGCTCGCGATGGTGTTTACGGGGAAGCGGCACTTTAGACACTAGTCGGTTCCGGGGTTCCGAGGTTCCGAGGTTCTAGCGGTTCCGAGGTTCCGAAGTTCCGGAGTTCTGGAGAGGAACCTGGCTTCTGTGAACCGCGGGAGTCCGGAACGCCGAACTCCGGAACTCCGGAACTCCGGAACTCCGGAACCGACAGGTTCTTATCTTTTCACCCCTCTCAACAGTTCATCCGTCGTGACCGTCGCCGGACCGAAGCGGCCCACGACAAGTCCCGCGGCCTGGTTGGCGATGCGCGCGGCTTCGACGAGCGACGCGCCCGCCGCGAGGCCCATGGCCAGCGCCGCGATCACCGTGTCGCCGGCGCCGGTGACGTCGGCAACTTCACGAGTGACTGCGTCGAGGTGCTCCTCTGACGCCGGCGTGCTCGTCCCGTCGAGCATCCACATGCCGTGCTCGCCCCAGGTGATCAGCACGCTCGCGCCGGTGCGCTCGTGCAGCAGCTGCGCCGCGCGCCGCACGTCCTCGGGGGAACGGATCACGGTCTGCGTCATCAACTCGGCTTCGTGGTGGTTGGGCGTGATGAGGGACGCGCCCTTGTAGCGTTCGGGTTGCGGGAGTTTGGGATCGACGAGAAGAGGAGCGCCCTCCGCACGCGCCGCTTCGACGGCAATCGCGATGACGGCGGAGCTGATCACCCCTTTGCGGTAATCCGAGAGCACGAGCGCGCGCGCGCCCCGCGCCGCGACCTTGACGGCGTCTGCCAGATCGTCGGCCGCGCGGCCTGACGGTTCCGCGTCCAGCTCGTAGTCGATGCGCGCCACCTGCTGATTTCGCGACGTCACAATGCGCACCTTCCGCGTCGTCGACCGCGATCCATCGGCGACGAGCCCTCCATCGTCGACGTTCGAGGCGCGGAGCTGCTCCCGGAGGCGCCGGCCCGCGTCGTCGGCGCCGATCAGGCCAACGAGGGCGGCACGTCCGCCGAGCGCGGCGACGTTGTGCGCGACGTTGGCGGCGCCGCCGAGCCGGAACTCGTCGCGATCGAAATGGACGACGGGCACCGGCGCCTCGGGCGAGATCCGATCGACTCGTCCGACGATGAAGTGATCGAGCATCACGTCGCCGATGACGGCGATGGGTAGTCCCGAAAAGCAGGAAAGCAGATCGATACCGGCCATCGGTTCAGGACGCCCGGACGTCCGCAGGCGCAGGTGTGGGCACGTCGAAGCCGGCCAGCACGGCGGGCGCGCGCGCCGCCGCGAACGGCAAGGTAATGAGCCCGAGGAACAACATCAGGAACTCGGAGTCGCCGAAGTTGTACTCGAAGAGTCCCGCGGCTAGCATCCCAACGACCGCGGCGAGCCCGGCGGCCGCCACCGGTTTGGCCGGGCCGGTCCGCAATTGGCGCGCGAGATCGCGAAGCGCGACGACGACGAACCAGAGCCAGACGAGCAGCGCGGGCAGACCGCGCTCGGCCGCAATCTGCACCGGAACGTTGTGCAGATGCGGATTCGTCGCATTCACGGCGTCGGGAGGTCGATATTGAGCGTACTCGCGCTGGATCATTTCCGGTCCCACTCCAAACAGCGGATGGTCCTGGATCATCGCGGCGCCGACCTTGAGCATGGCGCGCCGATCGCGGTTGGTGGGATCGTTCAGATCGAACATCGAGTACGCACGCTGGCGAATGCTCGCGGGCGCGAGGACGAACAACATGGCCGCCACGATCGGCGCGATGATCACGAGCCGCCAGTTCCGGAGCGCCAGCAGGCACACGACCGCGACGAAGACGCCGACCCACGCGTTCCGCGCGAAGGTCGCTGCCAGCGCGACGAGCAGCGCAGGAACGGCGATGGCGGGCCAGATCCACTCGCCCCGGTGGAAAAGAAGACGGGAGACCGCGGCGCCGGTCACGAGCATGAGGACGCCGGAGTACGTCATGTAGTGACTCAACGTGCCGACGGGCCGGTGACTGAGGTTGTCGTAGCCGAACATCGCGAACTGGACGATGCCGACGACGGCGCCAGCCGCACCAAGCGCAATGATCACGTGGATGACTTTCATCGCGCGGTCGCCCCGCGCGAAGCGCGCGACGACGGGCACCAGCAGAAACAGCAGGAGCTGCCGGGAGTCGATGAAGCTTGCGCGCGGATCCGAGGAGAACCCGGCGCTGACGAGCGTGAGGCCGGCGTAGACGAGAAGCGGCACGAAGAACGCAGGAACTTCAGGCGGTTTGCGTTCCCGCAGCACGACGATCAGCCAGAGGATGGCCGCGAGCCCGAAGGCGATTTGCGCGTAGGCAATCGCGAACTGCACGACACCCAGGCAGATCGCAACCAGGACGAATCCCACGGTCGTCAGGCCGGTATCTCGCTCAACGCGCATTGGCGCCCTCCGGGGTCGTTATCGGCGCGAGCACGCGATCGGCAGCGGCACGCACGGTAGCCGGCGTGATCCCCAACAGGCAGCGGAAATCACCGGGTATGCAGGCGCGCTGATCGCAGGGGCGGCAGGGCAGCGGACCGCCGTCGACGGCGACCGTCTGAAGGTGTCGCGGCCGCCACGGCGCCCACTGGTCCGGCACCGTGGGTCCGTAGAGCGCGACAATCGGCACGTCTGACGTCGCGGCGACATGCATCGGACCGCTGTCCCCGCCCAGAAACAACGACGCGCGATCCATCAAAGCCCGGAGTTCGGCGAGCGACCAGCCCTCACCCGGCACGATCCGTATGCCGTCGGCGGCTGCCAGATCCCGCGCGGCGGCCAGCACACGACCGGCCGCATCCCGATCGGACGGGCCGCCGAAGACGACCACCCACCGGCGCGGTTGACGACGAACCAGCCCGGCCGCCACCTCCGCGAAAGAAGTCTCGGGCCAACGGCGGAAGGGATTCCGCGCGCTCACGTGCAGCACGACGATGCGATCGTCCGGTGCGATGCCCGTGCCGGCCAGGCGTCGATCGACCAACGCCCGGGCGGCCGGATCCGCCGGCATTTCGACGCGATCGTCTTCCCGTGTCGGCGCCGTCGCGAGCGCCGGATCGATCGCGCCGAGCAGGTCCCACTGGTTCAGCATGGAGTGGCGCGGAGCGGCGCCGCGTGGACGTCGCACGACCCGCGTGTACATCCACATGCGGCCGCGGATATCGTAGCCCACACGCACCGGCGCGCGGCTGGCCCACGTGAACCAGGCGCTGCGCGGGCCGCCGTGAAAGTCGACGGCGATGTCGATGTGACGCGCGCGCAACACTCCGGCCATCCGGAGATCATCGCGAACGCGGTCCCAGCCCCGGCGATGCTCGACGACCAGGACTTCCGTCAGGTGTGGATTGACGGCCACGACGGGCGCGGCCAGGGATTCGACCAGATAGATCAGCTCGGCGTCCGGAAAGCGGCGGCGAATCGCGCGAATCGCCGGCGTGGTGAGAATGACGTCACCGATCAGGCGGGGACGAACGAGCAGAATCCGCAAACGGAAACGTCCTACGGGCGAGTCCCTGCGTCCGGCTTCGCCTCGCCCTCGATCGTCGCTTCGTCGATGAGCATCACCGGAATGTCGTCCTTAATCGGATAGACGCGCCGGCACGTCTCGCACTTCAGCCCGGCGCCGTTGTCGACGAGACGCACGGGCGTCTTGCATTCGGGACAGACCAGAATCTCGAGGAGCGCGGGATCGACTGCCATAGGATTGGACTATAGCGCGTTTCAAAAGGGTCAGGCCGAACCCAGTATGAAAGAATCGGCCCGATGCGCCGCATGCTGATCGTGAGCCTGGCCGTCGTTGGCAGCGCCTGCGCCGTGCGCATGTTCGTGCCTCCCTCCGGACCCGGCGCGCCGGCGCCCGATGCGGCGACGGCCTGGACCGCTGCGACCGAGCATTGCCGAAGCGTCACGACCTTTGCGCCGACGCTGCGGCTGTCCGGCAAAGTGGCCGGTTCGCGCATTCCCGGCTTCACCGTGCTGGGCGCCGTCACCGCAACCGGCGGGATCCGCCTGCAGGCGACTGCGGCCAGCCGCACGATTTTCGAGCTGGCCGGCACGAACGATCGCGCGACGTTCTTCTGGCGCGAGGACAATCGCGTCGCGATCGCTCGCGCCGAGGAGCTCGTCGACGCGCTCGTCGGCCTGAAGCTCGGAGCCGACGCGTTGCTTCCGATCCTCACCGGCTGTGTGACACGCAGCGGCGCCGTGACGAGCGGCGTGCGCTACGGCGACCTCGTGGCCGTGTCTCCTGACAACGGACGTGTCTTTCTGCACCAGGAGCCGTCCGGCTGGCGCGCGCGGTATGGAGAAGTCGGCGGCCTCAAGGTGGACTATCGGTGGCAGGCGGGCGACTGGCCGCGCGAGCTGGTGCTCGGCGCGCAACAGGGAACGCCCTCCGAGGTTCGGTTGACCGTGAGGATCGACGATGGCGCGATCGTCAATGCGCCTCTCGGTCCGGAGACGTTCGCGTTGAACGTGCCCTCGACCGCCACACCGATGACGCTCGACGAGCTGCGCGCATTGCTGAAGGATCGCTGAAGTCTCCGAACGGGACATGGCTCGCGCGCTCGTCCTCAGGCCGCCCGCAAAAATCAACCTCACGCTGCGTGTCGGACCGCGGCGTCCGGATGGATTTCACGACATCCGCTCGTTGATGCAGTCGATTGCGCTCTCGGACACGCTGGCGTTGACGGCGCGGCCCGGACCGCTGGCGCTGCAGGTGCGTGGCCACGGGGTGCCGGCGGATCGAGAGAATCTCGTCTGGCGCGCCGCCGAGCTGCTTTGGCGCGCCCAGAGGCGCACGGGCGATCCGCGCGATGCGCACATCCACCTGGACAAATCAATCCCCGCGGCGGCCGGCCTCGGAGGCGGCAGCGCCGATGCCGCGGCCGCGCTCATCGGCCTGAATGTCCTGTGGGGCGCGCGACGGACGCAATCTGACTTGATCACGCTCTCGGCCGAGCTCGGATCCGACGTGCCGTTCTTTCTGCAGGGCGGTACCGCGCTGTGTGCGGGCCGCGGAGACGAGGTCTATCCGGTCGACGACATCTCGCGGCTCGGCCTCGTCCTGATCAAGCCGTCGATTGGCGTGGCGACGGCCGACGCGTACCGATGGCTCGACGAGGACCGCGCCGCCGGCTCGGTGGACTCGACGCATCCGGGCCGATTGGACCTGGGCTGGCCTGCCGGTCCCATTGCGCTCGTCAACGATCTCGCGGCCCCGGTCGCGCGGCGGCATCCGGTCATCGCCGAGATGATCGACGCGTGCCGGCAGGCCGGAGCGATGGCGGCCGGCATGACCGGCAGCGGCTCGGCGGTCTTCGCCGCCTTTTCGGAGGCCGCGGCCAAGCGGGTGGTCCGGCGCCTCCGGCGTCCGGACTGGCTGGTGATCCTGACGCGTACACTGAGCCGCCGGGAGACGGCCCGGCGCATCGGGCTGTGATAAACTTTCGGGTTCGCGACGGGGCGCGGACGCTCCGCTGTGAGGTCGATGGCTGCTCCAAGTCCAGCGTCAAGTCGGTGTTGGGGCGTGGCCAAGCGGTAAGGCGCGGGACTTTGGATCCCGTATTCGAAGGTTCGAATCCTTCCGCCCCAACCACACCCGGAACCGCTCGACGTGACGTGGTACTGGCGCGAGTTCCGCGAGTTGCCGCAGGCGACCCCGTCAGGTCAAGCGCGTTCCGGCATTAACAGAGAAGATGTCGCACGGTCAGCTGAAACTGTTTTCAGGGAGCGCGCATCCTGCGCTCGCGCGGGAGATCGCCGAGCACCTCGGCATTCCGCCGGGGTCCGCGCGGCTGCACCGGTTTCCCGACAGCGAAGTCTCGTTCCAGATCGACGAGAACATCCGCGGCACCGACGTCTTCATCGTGCAGCCGACGTGTTCGCCGGTCGACGAGCATCTCATCGAGCTCTGCGTGATGATCGATGCGTTCCGCCGGTCGTTGGCCTCGCGCATCACGGCCGTGATTCCGTACTACGGCTACGCGCGGCAGGATCGCAAGGACAAGCCGCGCGTGCCGATTTCGGCCAAGCTCGTGGCGAATCTGCTGAGCGCCGCGGGCACGAACCGCGTGCTCACGATGGATCTGCACAAGGCGCAGATCCAGGGGTTCTTCGACATCCCGGTGGATCATTTGTTCGCGGCGCCGGTCATCATCGATCACCTGGCGCGGCAGAATTTCGGATCGCTGACGATTGTCTCGCCCGATGCCGGCGGCGCCGAACGCGCGCGCGCGTACGCGAAACGGCTCGACGCGGAACTGGCGATCATCGACAAGCGGCGGAGCGAGGACGGCACCACGGAGGTCATGAACGTCATCGGCGACGTCCAGGGGCGCACCTGCGTGATCTCGGACGACATCATCGACACCGCGGGCACGATTCAGGGCGCGGCGAACGCGCTCCGCGAGAACGGCGCGACCCGCGTGCTCGCCTGTGCCGTCCATGGTGTGCTGTCCGGTCCGGCGATCAAGCGCATCGAGACGTCGCCGCTCGACCGGATGATTGTCACGAACACGATTCCGTTGAATGGATCGAAGGCGGCGTGCGAGAAGGTCGTGGTGCTGTCCGTGGCGCGTTTGCTCGCGCAGGCGATTCGGAGTATTCACGAGGAGACATCCGTTTCGAAGTTGTTTGTTTGAGGGTCTGACCCCGGTCTGACCCCTTTACGAGGGTTTGACAAATGGAAGCCGTACTTGAAGCTGTGTCCCGCGAGTCATTCGGCCGCAACGAAGCCGGACGGCTGCGGCGGGAGGGTCGCATTCCCGCCGTGCTGTACGGCGGCACGGAGGGCGGCGCGCAGCCGCTTGCCGTCGATCCCAAGGCGCTGATGCGCATCCTGCACTCGGATTCAGGCGTCAATACGCTGATCTCGCTCAAGCTTGAGGGGCGGGGCGACACGCGGGTCCTGGTTCGCGAATACCAGCTCGATCCGGTCACGCACAAGCTGCTGCACGCAGACTTCTATCGCATCGCGATGGACAAGCTCCTGCGCGTCACCGTGCCGATTCACCTCACCGGCGAGGCCAAGGGCATCAAAGCCCAGGGCGCCATCGTCGATTTCGTGAATCGTGAGATCGACGTCGAGTGTCTGCCCGGAGACATCCCGGAACACCTCACCGTGGACGTCACGGAGCTGATGTTGCACGACGGCGTCCGCGTCCGCGACCTGGCCGCCGATCCGAAATGGAAGCCGGTGAGCGAGCCCGATCTGCTGATCGTCCACCTCGTCGCCCTGAAGGTCGAAGAGGAGCCGGCGCCGGCCGAGGGCGCGGCAGCCGTGGCGGCGACGCCGACGGCACCGGCCGAGCCCGAAGTCATCAAGAAGGGCAAGGTCGAGAAGCCGGAAGAAGAGAAGGAGTAGGCCGGGGCTTCAGCCGCGGCACCGGCCGTGAGACTCGTCGTCGGTCTCGGAAACCCCGGCGAGCGGTATCGCGCGACTCGTCACAACGTCGGCTTCGAAGTGATCGACGAGCTGGCGCGACGGCACGGGCTGCACGACGGGGCCGACCAGGCGAAGAGTCCCGCCGACGCGCACGTGCTTCGCTGGCGGCGGGCCGACACAGGCGTTCTGCTCGCCAAACCGCTCACCTACATGAATCTGAGCGGCGGCGCGGTCCAGACGCTGTGCCACTTCTTCAAGATCGAGACGCCGGATTTGCTGATCGTCTGCGACGACGTGAATCTGCCGCTGGGGAAGTTGCGGGCGCGGGCGGCCGGATCTGAAGGCGGGCACAATGGGTTACGATCGATTGCCGAGGCGCTCGGCTCGGTCGAGTATGCGCGGCTCCGCGTCGGCGTGGGCCGCGGAGACGCACGGCGCGAGTTGGCCGACCATGTGACGGCCGAGTTCGAGCCCGAGGAACGGCCCGGGATTGTCGTCGCGATTGCCCGGGCGGCCGATGCCGTCGAGACCTGGATCTCGGACGGCCTGGCGAAGATGATGAACACGTTCAATCGCGAAGAGCAGGACCTCTGAGGTCATTTTACGAATCTTGAAAAATGACCTCAGAGGTCATTTCAAACGCTCCTTGCCGCCCTCGATGAGGAGGGCGGCCTGATGTCCAGAAGGAGGCACATGAGCACGCGTCAGTACGAACTCGTCTACCTGACTCCACCCGACACGACGGAAGAAGCGCTGGCCGATCTGCACCAGCAGGTGGCTGCTGTCGTCGAGCGGTTCGGCGGCACGATCGAGAAAACTGAAAACTGGGGCCGGCGCCGGCTGGCCTACGAAATCGCCCACCAGCGCGAAGCGGTATACGTGCTCGAGGTCCTGAACGGCCCCGGCGCAATGACCGCCGAGCTCGATCGCCGGCTGCGGGTCTTCGACCTGGTGATCCGTCACCTCATCGTTCGCGTCGACGAAGAGTTGGCGCGCGCCGAGCGCGCGAAAACGCGGCGGAAGGAGTGGACCGCGCGGCGGCGCACGCGTCGCGGGCTGCCGCCCGAGCCGACCGAGAGCGAGCGTCGCCGGCCTGACGAGGACGATGACGACCTGGAAAGCATGGGGGACCTGGGATACCGTCCCGGAGGTGAGCGATGAGCGACTTCGACAAGGATTCGAAGGGCGGCCGCGGCGCAAAGGGCGCGGGCGACAAGGCCGGCGGACGCCGGACGTTCTTCCGCCGCCGGCGGGTCTGCAAGTTCTGCGCGGAGAAGATCGACTACATCGGCTACAAGGACGTGAAGCTGCTGGCGCCGTTCATTCCCGAACGCGGCAAGATTCAGCCGCGCCGAATCTCGGGCGTGTGCGCGACGCATCAGCGCGCGCTGCAGACGGCCATCAAGCGCGCGCGGCAGATCGCCCTGGTCCCGTACGTGACGGACTGAGCGCCGAGGGAGCGAACGATGTCGATTGAAGTGATTCTGAAGGAGCACGTCGAGCACCTCGGCCGGCGCGGCGAAATCGTCAAGGTCGCCGACGGCTACGCGCGGAACTTTCTCTTCCCGCGCAAGCTCGCGCTGGCGGTCACCGACGAGAACAAGCGTCAAATCGAGCGCGAGCGCGCCAAGGCGGAAGCGCGCGAGGCCGAGGAGGTCCAGATTGCCCAGGCCCTGGCCACGCGTCTCGAGGCGGTCGAGCTCGCGATTGCGCGGCGTGTCGGCGAGAACGACACGCTGTACGGCTCGGTGACCTCGGCCGATATCGCCGAGGCGTTGGCCGCGCGCGAGCTGGGCGTGGACCGGCGGAAGATTCAGTTGTCCGAGCCGTTGAAGACGCTGGGCGAACACGTCGTGCCCGTGAAGCTTCACCGCGAGGTGACGGCTGACGTGAAAGTGAAAGTCGTCGCTGCGGGATAGGCCCATGGCCCCAGGCCCATGGCCCCAGGCCTATGGCCCAAGAAAAGCACTCGTCTCTCGTAGCCGATGACAGGCGAACTTCTTGGGCCTTGGGCCTAGTGCCTTGGGCCTGACTTCGAGCATCGAACGATGGATCGCACGCTGCCTCACAATCTCGAAGCCGAGAAGTGTGTGCTCGGCGCGATCCTGATCAACAACCACGCGTTCAACCAGGCGGCCGAAGTCCTCGACGCGCAGGACTTCTTTCGCGACGCGCACCGGCGGATTTTCGAGAAGATGGTCGGTCTCACCGACCGCAGCGAGCCGGTCGATCTCGTCACGCTGAAAGACGAGCTGGCTCGCTCCAACGAGCTCGACGAGGTCGGCGGACCGGCGTACATCGCCGCGCTCACCGACGGCGTGCCGCGATCGGCCAACGTCGAGTACTACGCGAAAATCGTCAAGGAAAAATCGACGCTGCGCCGGCTGATTCAATCGGCGACCGAGGTGCTCGGCCGCGCCTACGAAGCCGAGGAGGATGCCGACGAGCTGCTCGACGCGGCCGAGCGATCGATCTTCCAAATCGCGGAGCACCGGCTGCGCGCCGGGTTCGTCCGGCTGGGAGAGCTGGTGGATTCGGGCTACCAGCTCATCGAGCAGCTGCAGCAGCACAAAGGGCTCGTCACCGGCGTGCCGAGCGGGTTCATCGATCTCGACGAGATGACGTCCGGGTTCCAGAAATCGGACCTCATCATCGTGGCCGCGCGGCCGTCGATGGGGAAGACGAGCTTCGTGCTGAACGTCGCGCTCCACTGCGGCATCGCCGCCGGCAAGACGGTCGGCATCTTCAGCCTCGAGATGGCGAAGGAGCAGCTCTTCCTGCGGATGCTCACGTCCGAGGCGCGCGTCGACGCGCACCGCTTCCGCGGCGGATTCCTCGGCGAGCCCGATTACGCGCGGATCATCGAGGCGTTCGGCCGTCTGCACGACGCGCGCGTGTTCATCGACGATTCCCCGGCGGTCGGCATTCTCGAGATGCGCGCCAAGTCGCGCCGGCTGAAGCTCGAGCACGGCCTCGACCTCATCGTCGTGGACTACCTGCAGCTGATGCAGGGACGCGGCAAGTTCGAGAATCGCCAGCAGGAGCTCGCCGCGATCTCGCGGTCGCTCAAGATCCTGGCGAAAGAGCTCGACATCCCGATCATCGCGCTGAGCCAGCTCAGCCGGGCGCCGGAAGCGCGCGGCGATCATCGGCCTCAGCTCTCCGATCTGCGCGAGTCCGGCGCGCTCGAACAGGACGCCGACGTCGTGCTCTTCATCTTTCGCGAAGAGATGTACGCGACCGAAAGCGAGCGTCGTCCGGAAATCGAGGGTGTCGCCGAGCTGATTGTCGGCAAGCAGCGCAACGGCCCCACCGGCACCGTGCGCCTCGCGTTCCTCAAGCAGTACACGCGGTTCGAGAATCTCGCGAGCGGCGCGCCGTACGAGCAGGAGGCGTCGGATTTGTGATTCGGCCCACGGTGGCCACGGTCGACCTCGCGGCGATCCAGGCCAACCTGCAGGCGATTCAAGCGCTGCTGAGGCGCGAGAACGCCGGGGGCCCGCGCGAGGATAGCGAGTCCGCGAGCGCCGGAGCGCGAACGAGCGGGGGTGGGGCCCCGCGAGCACTAAGAAAAGAGGACCGTACCTCTCCTGCGGGGATCATCGCTGTTCTCAAGGCCAACGCCTACGGTCATGGGGCGTCGGCGGTGGGACGCGCGCTCGAAGAGGCAGGCGCCGCGATGCTCGCGTGCGCCGACATCGAAGAGGGCGTGTCGCTGCGCGAATCCGGCATCACCCTGCCGATCCTCGTATTCGGCGCGCTCAGCGTCAGCGATCTCGACGGCATCTTCGAGCACCGGCTCACCCCGACGGTCTCCACGCCGGCGGCGGCGCGCGCGCTCGAGCGGGCGGCGGCCGCCCGCAACGTGCAGCTCCATTGCCACTTGAAAATCGATACCGGCATGAACCGCCTGGGGTTTCGTCACGACAATCTCGCGCGCACGCTGCCGGAAGTGCTCGGCAGCGCGCACCTCCGGATTGAGGCGGTGTACACGCACTTCGCGACCGCCGACGTGCCGGAATCCACATTTCTCGACGAGCAGCGGTCGCGGTTCGACCGCGCGACCGCGGGGCTCGGCGCGATGGGACTGCGATCGTTCACGCGGCACGCGGCCAATTCGGCCGCACTGCTCCGCGACACGCGGACCTGGTACGACGCCGTCCGGCCCGGGCTGTTGCTTTACGGCATCGTGCCGCCGCCGCTCGCCGCCGGCGATCTGCAGCTGAGACCTGCCCTGTCACTCACGAGCCGTATCGTGGCGGTGAAGGGACTGCGCCGGGGCGAAGGCACGGGATACGGCCTCCACTGGACGACCGACGAGCCGCGATCGATTGCGATCGTGCCGGCCGGCTACGCCGACGGACTCGACACGCGGCTTTCCGGCCAGGCGGCCGTGCTCGTCCGTGGCCGGCGCGTGCCCATCGTCGGCTCGGTCTGCATGGACATGATCATGATCGACGTCACCGGCCTCGACGTGTCGCCCGGCGACGATGTCGTGCTGATCGGTCGGCAGGGCGACGAGGAAATCACCGCGCGGGAAATGGCCGCGGCGATCGGATCGATTCCGTGGGAAGTGACATGTCGACTAGGCAGCAGAATACAGAGGGAATACAAGTAACTTAGAACTCAGAACTTAGAACTCAGAACTGAAGGCACGGATATCTAAACCCATCGTCAGGATGCGTTCGATGGGTATGGGAGTGCCGACCCGGTTTTGCGACGGGTAGATTGTTCCCCTCGGCTACTCGACTTTGAGACGCCGGACGGACGCCGTCAGAATCGCAACGAGCTGGTTAGCTTCATGCAGGCAGGCCGCGAGAGCCTCCGGCGTCGCAAGTTCAGTAGCCGCCAGAAGCCTCAGCCAGTAACTTGTTTCACGCGCCTCTTTTAGGGCGATGGAGAACTTTGAGATCAGATCGCGTCGACTTTGGGCGACCTTTGCCTCTTCCAGATTTGCGCCGATTGATGTCCCGGCACGAAGGACTTGACGCGCCAGTGTCGTTGGCACGGTCTTCTCTAACACTTGATAGAGACGAACCACGTCACATGCAAATGTGAAGGATCGTTCTCGAAAGTCGGTGGATTGTGGCGCCATGACCATGCGTCATAGCAAGGACGATGCCCGCAGTTCTAAGTTCAGAGTTCTAAGTTCTAAGTTGTCATGAAGCAATCAAAGTCCTTTTTCATCTGTAATTCCTGCGGCGCGCAGTCGCAGAAGTGGCTCGGCCGCTGTCCCGAGTGCGGCGAGTGGAACTCATTCGTCGAAGAGGCCGTGTCGCCGGCGGTCGAGCGCCGGGGTGCGGCGCCGGCGCTGGGCGGCGGCGCGTCACGTCTGTACCAGGACGTCGATACCGTCGTGTCGGAACGCATGACGACCGGCATCAGCGAGTTCGACCGCGTGCTTGGCGGCGGCGTCGTGCCGGGATCGCTCGTCCTGCTCGGCGGCGAGCCGGGCATCGGCAAGTCGACGCTGCTGTTGCAAGCGGCGGCAAGCGTGGCGACGAGCGTAGGACCCGTCCTCTATTGCTCCGGCGAAGAGTCGGAGCATCAGATCAAGCTGCGCGGGGAGCGGCTCGGCATCGGCCGCGCGGCGCTCTATCTGCTGGCGGAAACGTGCATCGAGCGGCTCGTCGAGGAAGTCGAACGCGTGAAGCCCGCGCTGCTGATCGTCGACTCGATTCAGACGGTGTTCTCGCTCAAGATCCAGTCGGCGCCGGGAAGCGTGAGTCAGGTGCGGCAGGCCGCGACCGATCTGTTGTTCACCGCCAAGGGGCGCAACCTGCCGACGATGCTGGTGGGGCACGTCACGAAAGACGGAAGTCTCGCGGGACCCAAAGTCCTCGAGCACGTCGTCGACACCGTGTTGTACTTCGAAGGCGAGCAGCATCACTCGCATCGCATCGTGCGGGCGGTGAAGAATCGATTCGGCGCGGTCAGCGAGCTGGGCGTGTTCGAGATGACCGGAGCCGGTCTTCGTCCGGTCGCAAACCCTTCACAGCTCTTTCTCGCCGAACGTCCGACGAACGCGCCTGGGTCGTCCGTGCTCTGCACGATTGAAGGCTCGCGGCCGATTCTGGTCGAGGTGCAAGCGCTCGTGAGCGCCTCCACGTTCGGATACGCCAAGCGGACCGCGAGCGGGCTCGATCAGAACCGGCTCTCGCTGCTGCTGGCGGTGCTCGACAAGCGCGTCGGGCTGAACCTCGCCAGCGAGGACGTGTTCGTGAATGTCGCAGGCGGCATGGAAGTGACCGAGCCGGCGGCCGATCTGGCCGTCGTCGCGGCCGTGGCGTCGAGCCTGCGCAGCAAGCCCGTCGCGTCCGACGTCGTCGTCTTCGGCGAAGTGGGGCTCGCCGGAGAAGTGCGATCGACATCGCAGGCCGCCTTGCGCGTCCGCGAGGCCGTGCAGCTGGGATTCAAGCGCTGCGTGCTGCCCGACGGCAACCTCGCGCCCGCCGACGTGCCGAAAGAGCTGGCCGTCACGGGCGTGCGCTCCGTCGGCGAGGCTCTGGACGCCCTTCTGTAGGCCGCCGAACCTCCATTTGCATCTGCACGGTCCGTTGGGTGCACCCCAGCGGCTGACGTTACAATGATGCCGATGCGCGGCTTCCTCCTGGTACGTCTCCTGTTCGTCGCCGTCGTCGTGTACGCCTCCGCGCTCATCGGTCCCATCCAAGGTCACCCGTCAATGAACGCCGGGCTCGGCCTGTTCGTCGCGCTGCTCATCGTCGTCGCCGAGGCACAGCTGCGGGACACGTCGGTCACCCGGCTCCTGGGCGGCCTCCTCGGTTTCGGCGTCGGGCTGTTCATCGCCAAGGCGATCGGGTCGGCGTTGTTCTGGGCCAACACGGGCGACGCCAAGGTCCAGTTTCTCCACGGCCTCATTCTGATCGTGCTGCCGTATCTCGGAATGGTCCTGGGCGCGCGGCGAGGCGAATGGCTCGAGCCGGCGAAGTTCGCGACGCTGTTTCGCGACGCGCGGCCGCAGAAGCGCTATCGCATCCTCGACACGAGCGTCATCATCGACGGCCGCGTGGCCGACGTCGTCGAGAACGGCTTCCTCGACGGCACGCTCGTCGTGCCGCAATTCGTCCTGAAGGAGCTGCAGTACGTCGCCGACTCGTCGGATCCGCTCAAACGCAACCGCGGCCGCCGCGGGCTCGACATTCTCAATCGCATACAGAAGATGCCGAACGTCGAGGTCGTCATCTCGGAGCTGGATTTCCCCGAGGTGAAGGAAGTCGACCTCAAGCTCATCGAGCTGGCGCGATCGCTCCTCGGCCGGATTGTCACGAACGACTTCAACCTGAACAAAGTCGCGCAGCTGCGCGGCGTCGAAGTGTTGAACGTCAACGAGCTGGCCAACTCGCTTCGGCCAGTCGTGCTCCCCGGCGAGACGATGAACGTGTTCATCCTGAAGGAAGGCAAGGAATACAACCAGGGCGTCGCCTATCTGGACGACGGCACGATGGTCGTGGTGGACAACGCGCGGAGCCGCATCGGGAAGACGTTGGACATCGTCGTGACGAGCGTCTTGCAGACGACGGCAGGCCGCATGATTTTCGGCCGGCACGCCGAGGCAACCTCGGCGGAGACGCCATCGCGCCCGGACAATCGCAGCGAACGCGCCGATCGTGACGAGCCCGGCCGGCGACCGCGATCCGCCGCACAAGCGTGAAGCTGCCGCCATTCCATTGGTGGCGGACCGTCTTCTTGCTCATCCCCGTCATCGCGATCTACACGATTGCGCTCGGGACTCTGTCGCTGCTCATCGGTCTTGTCGACCGTCGTGGCGCCGCCACGCATCGGTGCGCCCAGTGGTGGGGACGGCTGATTCTCTGGACGAGCGGCGTGCGCCTCGAGCTGCGCGGCGCGCCGATGCCGCCAGCCGGCACGAGCTGCGTCTTCGTCGCGAATCACTCGAGCATCTACGACACACCCATCCTCCTCACGGCGATCTCGCATCAGCTGCGGATCATGGCCAAGGCGACGCTCGGGTACGTCCCCTTCATCGGCTGGCATCTCTCACGCAGCGGCCATCTGCTGGTCGATCGCAAGAACCCGGGCGCGTCGATCTTCAAGAAGATGAAGCGTCTGATTGGAGAAGGCGCGTCGCTGATGGTCTTCCCCGAGGCGTCGCGTACCACTGACGGCCGGATGCGGCCGTTCAAGCCCGGCGTCTTCCTGCTGGCGATCGACAGCGGCCTCCCGATCGTGCCGGTCAGCATCGTCGGCAGCCGCATCGTGATGCCGAAGGGGCGCCTGATGGTGTGTCCCGCGACTGTCCAGATCACGCTTCACGACAGCGTGCCGACGACGAACCTCACACGCGCCGACGCGCGCCAGCTCGCCAATCGCATCCGCTCAATCGTCGGGTCGGACGTGCCCGGAAGCGGGACCGGCCCCGCGTGAGCGTTCTGCTCCTCTGCCAGGTGGCCGACATCGTCCGGCCGGGTTGGTTTGTTCGCGACGGCGTAATTGCGGCGCAGCACGCGCCGCGGCTCGACGAGCCGCTGCGGCGCGCCGCCGCGGCGATGCGTCAGGCGACCGAGTCGGCTGACGTCACGTCCGCGGTCCGCACGATGTACAAACGGGTCGGGATCGATCCGACGAAGACACGGCCGTCGTCCGAAGCGCTGCTGCGCCGTGTCCGGCGAGGCGACGAATTGCCGCGCATCAACAGCCTCGTCGACGTCGTCAACTGGTGTTCACTCGAATCGCAGCTGCCCTTCGGTCTTTATGACGCCGATCGGATTCACGGATCCATCGAGCTGCGGTTGGGCCGCCCGGGGGAGGAGTACCCGGGGATCAGAAAAGACACCGTGCACGTGGCCGGCCGGCTGACGCTGGCCGACGATCGCGGTCCCTTCGGGAATCCGACCTCCGATTCCGCGAGAACGATGGTGACGGAAGCGACGACGCGGGTGCTGGTCGTAATCTTCGCGCCCGTGTCGATCCCGCCGGCTGTGGTCGATCGGGTCGCCGCGACCACAGCCGAGCGGATCGCCGAGTATTGCGCACGATAGAATCGTCGTCTCATGTCCGTCGGGGTCATCATCGTGGCGGCGGGACGCGGAACCCGCGTCGGCGCGGCGGTGCCGAAACAGCTCCTCGATCTCGGCGGCCGATCGATTCTCCGGCGCAGCGTCGAGGCCTTCGATCGGCACCGCACGGTGTCCCAGCTCGTCGTCGTCCTGCCGGACGATCTCGTGCCGGAAGGCCCGACGCTGGTCGGCGAGACCGATCGACCGTGCCGGTTCGTCGCGGGTGGTGCGCGGCGTCAGGATTCGGTACGGCACGGTCTCGAGGCGCTGCCGCCGGCCATTGATCTCGTGCTGGTGCACGACGCGGCGCGGCCGTTCGCCGATGCCGTGCTGATCGATCGCGTCATCGCCGCGGCCGGCGAATCCGGCGCGGCCATTCCCGCGGTGCCCGCCCGCGACACCGTCAAGCGGGTCGATCCCGATCGGCGCGTTGTGACGTCGACGCTGCCGCGCGAAGAAATCTGGCTCGCGCAGACGCCGCAGGGCTTCCGTCGCGATGTGCTCGACCAGGCGATCGCGCTCGGCCAATCCGGAGTCGAGGGCACGGACGAAGCGATGCTCGCCGAGCGCGCCGGTCACTCGGTGCGCGTCGTGCCCGGCGACGAGAAAAACATCAAGATCACGACCGCCGACGATCTGGCGGCCGCGCGCGAGCGTCTGGTATCGACGGTCCGCGCGGGAACGGGCTACGACCTGCATCGCCTGGTCGAGGGGCGCCCGCTCGTGCTCGCGGGTGTCACGCTGCCGTTCGACCGAGGGCCGCTCGGGCACTCGGACGGCGATGTGCTCTGTCATTCGCTCATCGATGCGATGCTCGGCGCGGCGGGTCAGGGCGATATCGGCCGGCACTTTCCCGATACCGATCCGCAATGGCGCGACGCGGCCGGGCTGGATCTGCTGGCGCGCGCGTCGGCGATCGTGCGCGCGGCTGGATTTGCCGTCACGAACGTCGATGTCTCGGTGCTGCTCGAGCGGCCGAAGCTGGCTCCGCACCTCGACGACATCCGCGCGCGGCTTGGGCGCGTCCTCGGGCTTCCCGTCGATCGCGTGAGCGTCAAGGGCAAGACGAATGAAGGTGTCGATGCCGTGGGCCGCGGCGAAGCGATCGCCGCGCACGCGATCGCCGTCGTGGCGCCCGAGGATCGCCGATGAGCGGACTACGCGTGCGGTTCGCCCCGAGTCCGACCGGCAACCTGCACGTCGGCAACGCGCGAACGGCGCTGTTCAATTGGCTGCTGGCTCGCGGCGCCGGCGGGACCTACGTGCTCCGGATCGAGGACACGGACGCCGAGCGATCGACGGTCGAGTCGGAGCATTCGATGCTCGAAGACCTCCGGTGGCTCGGACTCGAGTGGGACGAGGGGCCGGATACGGGCGGTCCGCATGGCCCGTACCGGCAGTCGGAGCGGCTCGAGCTCTATCGTTCGACCGCGCGCGAGCTCATCGAGCGCGGACTGGCGTACTACTGTTTCTGCACTGCCGAGCAGCTCGAAGCGGAACGGCAGGCGGCGCTTGCCGCCGGCGCGGCGCCCAAGTACAGCGGCCGGTGCCGCGCGCTCGATCCGGCAGCCGCGAAGCGCCGCGCCGACGACGGTGAGGCTGCCGCGATTCGCTTTGCCGTTCCCGCCGGACGCGACGTGACGTTTCGCGATCTCGTTCGCGGCGACGTCACGTTCAACACGTCCGTGATCGGCGATCCGGTGATTGTGAGATCCGACGGCCGTCCGGCTTACAACTTTGCCGTCGTGATCGACGACGGGCAGATGGAGATCACGCATGTGATCCGGGGAGAGGATCACATCTCGAATACGCCGCGGCAATTGCTCTTGTACGAGGCGCTCGCGCTCGATCCGCCGGCGTTCGCGCATCTCTCGCTCGTGCTCGGGCCCGATCATGCGCCGCTCTCGAAGCGCCATGGCGCCACGAGCGTGGCCGAGTTTCGTGAGCGCGGATTCCTGCCGGAAGCGCTCCTGAATTACCTTGCGTTGCTCGGTTGGTCCCCGGGTGAGGGCCAGGAGCTGCTGCCAATCACTGAGATGGCGCGCCGGTTCGACCTGCAGAAGGTCGGCCACAGCGCTGCCGTGTTCGACGTCGGCAAGCTGTCGTGGGTGAACCGGCACTACATGAAGGAGGCGCCTCAGTCGCGAATCGCGCGCGACGTCCTGAAGTACTTCGTGCACGCCGGCTTCGTCACGCACGGGACGGACGCGTCGATCGGATTCATCGAGTCGATCCTGCCGATGGCCGTCGGATCCGTGGACCGGCTGGAGGAGATTCCGCAGCGTCTGGCGTTCATTTTCGATTGGAACGCGGCGCGCGCCGCCGACCTCGTGCGTGCCGAGCCCGACGGCGCACGGACAGTCCAGGCCTTTGCCGACGAGATCGCCAGTCTCGGTCCGCTCACCCGTGACACATTTCGCGCCGCCGCGGGGCGCGCGCGCGACCGTACCGGACTGAAAGGCCGCGCGCTGTTCCACCCGATTCGCGTCGCCGTCACGGCGGCCGATTCAGGACCGGAGCTCGATCTCGCGATTCCGGCCATCGACTTCGCGGCGGCCTTACCGCCCGGCAGCGGCCTGGCGTCGGTCACGGCATGCCGCGATCGCGCCCGTCTCGTGTCGAGGACGTTCGAGTAACGCGCGTGGCTCTCATCTACGGCGTCAATCCGGTGTCCGAAGCGCTCAAAGCACGGCGCGTGTCCCGGCTGGTACACGAGCGCGGCGGCGGACCCCGCGTCGATGCGCTGGTGTCCCGCGCGCACGAACTGCGGATTCCGATCGAGACCGTCGATCGGCGGGCGCTCGACAAGCTGACTCGCGGCGGCGTGCATCAGGGCGTCGCCGCCGATCTGCAGCCGCTGCCGGCGTACACGCTCGAGGAGCTCGTCCGCGAAGCCA
>JBLNGH010000431.1:0-13735 GCA_050264575.1 Acidobacteriota bacterium
CGCCAAGCGCGACAAGGAGAATCTGAACGACACCTGCGAAATCGTGCTGGTCGATTTCTATCGATATCAGTCCCCCGAGCGGTTCGACGCGATCACGAACATGGGGGTCACGGAACATCTCACGGACTACGACGCTCTCCTCGCGCAGTACGCACGCCTGCTCAAACCCGGCGGCTGCGTCTACTCGGATTTCGTCGGCAACTATCGCGACGTGCCGTTCCGCTCCTTCATTCAGAAACACGTCTATCCCGGCGCGGCCGCCGTGTACTTGCCGAAGCTGCTCGAGGCGGTCGCCCGCAACGGCCAGTTCGACGTCGTCGAAACCCACGACGACCGCTTGTCCTACGACAAAACGTGCGAGGCGTGGGCGCGGAACGTCGAACAGAGTCGCGACTTCATCGCCTCGACGTTCGGCGAACGCCGGTACCGCTGGATGTGGGCGTATCTCTGGATGTGCGTCTACGGCTTCCGCTCGTACAGCGTGGGGATCACGGGCACGCGTGTCGTGCTGCGGCGCCGGTAACAGGAGCCGTATGACCACGATCCCGAACTACGTGATTCGCGGAGGTCTCGAAGGCCGCGAACGCCTTCGGATCCTGTCGCGCGTCAGGCGGGGCTTCAGCCCCGACAACGCGCCGGCCCTGAAGGGCGGCCTGCATTTCCCAAAGCCCCTTCCGGCTTTCAAGCTTTTCTTAACATCCACCGATACAGCCACAGGATCACGCCGACGAACGTCACAATCCCGATCAGATTCGCCGGCGCGAAGTCGGCGGGCACGAGCGCGATCGGCGCCTCGTTCTTTGTCGCGACAATGAGTCCCGAGTTCAAAACACCCCAGAGACTTTCGCCGACGATCATGCCTGACGCGACGAGGACGCCGAGCCGTTCCAGGCGATCGGCCGCGCGCGTGCGTTGCACGCGGCGGTTGTACCAATGGCCGATGATCGACCCGACCACGACCGCGAAGGTTGCCGACATCGGCAAATAGATGCCGATCCCGACGGCAAGCGGCGGAATTCGCAGCCGTTTCAACAGGCCGAGCGTCTCGTCGAGGACGATCATGCCGAGTCCGACGAGGAGGCCGACGCCGATCATCTTCCAGTCGAGATTGCCGCCGATGACGCCCTGCGCAAGCGCGGAGATCAATGTCGCCTGCGGCGCGGGCAATGGATTCTGGGCGATGACGCCGACGTTCGGTGCGCCCGCGAATCCATTCGATTGCGCCAGCAGGTTCAGGATCGGCGGAATCACGATCGCCCCGGCGATGACGCCGACGATGAGCGCGATCTGCTGGCGGCGGGGTGACGCGCCGACGAGCTGGCCGGTCTTGAGATCCTGGAGGTTGTCGTTCGAAATCGTCGCGCAGGCAAACACGATCGCTGTCACGAACAACGCGAACGCGACGAGCGCCCCGCGGGTCTCGGGGCCGGGTGGAACCGCAAACACGAGCACCGTTGCGCAGCTCACAATCGAGAGAATCCCGACGCCCGAGATCGGGCTGTTCGACGCGCCGATGAGTCCGGCCATGTAGCCGCAGACCGCCGCAATCAGAAAGCCCACGAGCAGCACGAAGGGAACGGCGATCGCGACCAGCGTCACGACGTGCGACGCGAGCGGGGTTCCGCTGACGAACCTCACCGCGAGCCAGGCCGACAAGGCAAGACACACGATGGTGAGACCGATGATCCACCCCGGCGACAGGTCACGGTCGCGTTCATCTCCCGTGGCGGTGGCGCGCGACGCGGCCAGCGTGCTCACCAGCCCGCTGACGACGGGCTTCGCGAGCTTCGCGAGCGTCCAGATCGCGGCGATGGCGATCGTGCCGGCGCCGATGAACCGCACCTGATGCCGCCAGATTCCGGCGGCGTGCGTGACGAGATCCACACCGGCGGGCGCCGGCTGCAGATACGTGAGGATTGGCACGCCGAAGACCCACGCGATGAGCAGACCGCAGAGCATCGCCATGCCGACCGAGAGTCCAACCAGGTGCCCGGCGCCGACGAGCGCCAGTGAAAACGCGATGTCGTAGCCGCTCATCACGCCGCGCCCGAGCCCGAAGAACCCCGTCACGGCGCCGGCCGCGATGCGGGTGGACGTAAAGATCGCGAGTCCCGCCGATGCGACCGATCCGAGAATCACCGCTGTGAGCCCTTCGCGTGCTTCGCCGGTCTCGTCTTTGGTCTCACCGCGTGTACCGGATCCAACCTTCAAGACTTCGGCCGCGGCCACGCCTTCCGGATACGGCAGGTCTGACGTGGTAACGAGCGCGCGCCTGAGCGGAATCGTGAACAGTACGCCGAGAATTCCGCCGGCCACGCAGACGAGGCACGACGTCCAGAAGGGAAAGCCCGTCCACCAGCCGATGATGACGAGGCCGGGCAGGACGAAGATGATCGCCGACAGCGTGCCGGCCGCCGACGCGACGGTCTGGACGATGTTGTTCTCGAGGATTGTCGAGTCGCGGACCCGGCTCAGGATCGCCATCGAGATCACGGCGGCCGGAATCGACGAGGCGAACGTCAGGCCGACTTTCAGGCCGAGGTACACGTTGGCGGCGGTGAAGATCGTGGTGATGAGGGCGCCGAGGATCAGGCCCCGGATCGTCAGCTCTTTCGGCATGACGAGGGATTTTATGTCCTATGACCTCGGGTTTCGTTTTTTGACGAATGCAGGGAAAAACGAAACCCGAGGTCTTAGAATCCCCGCATGCGCCAGATCCTTCTCGTCATTTTGGGGATTACGCCGTTGTTATCGCTGTCGCCCTCCGGCCAGTCCAGACCCGCGTCGCCCTGCACCACGTCGACGCCGGCGTGCACCGAATTCGTCGCCATCAAGGGCGGACCGGCGCGGTCGATGGTCTACCGGACATACGCCCTCGACACCCGCAACGACGCGATTCGCCGCGCGCTGATCATGGTGCACGGCACCAATCGGAACGCCGATCACTACTTCGCGACGGCGACGGCGGCCGCGTTTCTCGCCGGGGCACTCGAGGACACGATCGTCATTGCGCCACGCATCATCGCGTGCAACGACAAGCCCGAGTCGACCGAAGTGCTGTGGAGTTGCAGCGGTGACAGCTGGCGCTCGGGCGGGGCCTCCGCCAGTCATCCGGAGCTGTATTCGTTCGACTTCGCGGACGAGATTCTGATGAAGCTCGCGAAGAAAGCGACCTTCCCGAACCTGCGGGCCATCGTGGTCGCCGGCCATTCCGCCGGGGGCCAGTACGTCACGCGCTACGAGATGTCGAATCAGGTCCACGACACCCTCGGCGTGCCCATCTCCTACGTCGTCGCCAACCCGTCGAGCTACTCGTGGCCGACGGCGGTCCGGCCGCTCCCGGAAGGCGATGCGGATCCCGCGAAGGCGAAGGACGGCTGGAGTCTGACGCCTGACACCGCGGTTCACACCGGATTTACGTACGGCCCGTTCGACGCAGCAAAGGCGCCGAACTTCAACCGCTGGCCGATGGGTCTCGAGAATCGCACGGCCGGCTACACCGCGAAGATGTCGGACGACCAGCTGAAAAAGCAGCTCGTGTCGCGACCGACGACGTACGTGCTCGGCCAGGTGGACACGCTGCCGCTTGGCGGTTTCGATTCATCGCCGGGCGCGATGGCGCAGGGTCCGACGCGCCGCGCCCGCGGCGAGGCGTTCGCCAAGTACGTCAACGAGCAGATGGGCGCGAAGCACGCGATCCAGATCGTTTCCGAGTGCGGACACAACGATCGGTGTATCTTCACGACGGATGCGGTGTTTCCGGTGATATTTCCGAAGTAGACCTCGGGTTTCGTTTTCTGATGAATGCACGCGAAAACGAAACCCGAGGTCTTTCCCCCGTTTAAGGAGCCATCATGCCGACTAATCGACGACGCTTCATTCAGGTCGCGGCGTTAGGTATTGGCGCGAGCAGTTGCGGCGACTGGGCCGTAAGCGCCCTAAATCCCGCCGCCGAACAGGGCCGGGGCGCTGGCGCCGGCGGCAGCCTGCCGCCCTCCATCCAGGCACTCAAGCCCATGACCGGCGGCATTGTCCCGATTGCCGACGATGAGCGCCGCGCGCGGATCGCGAAGGCGCAGCGGCTGATGGCCGAACAGAAGATCGACGCCGTGTTCATGGAAGGCACGGCCAGCTCCTTTTACTTCGCCAATATGCGATGGGGGCAGAGCGAGCGGACGTTCGGCCTCGTCATTCCCGCGAAGGGCGAGCTGGCGTACGTGTGCCCGAAGTTCGAAGAGGACCGCGCGCGCGAGCTGATCAAGTTCGGCACCGACGTGCGCACGTGGGAGGAACACGAGAGTCCGTACAAGCTCATCGTTCAGATCGTGCGCGATCGCGGCTTGCAGAACCGCCGCATCGGCATGGAAGAGCGCGTGCGGTTCTTCATTGCCGATGGCGTGCGCAAGGAAGCGGCCGGCATGGAAATCGTCGACGCGACGCCGGTCACGGCCGGCTGCCGCATCTATAAATCGCCGGCCGAGATCGCGCTCATGCAGCGCGCGAACGACGTCACGATCGCCGCGTACCGGGCCGCGCTCGCCACCATGACGGAAGGCATGACCCAGGGCCAGCTGTCAGGCAACATCGCGGCGGCGTTCACCGCGCTCGGCTTCAGCGGCGGCGCCAGCGTGCAAGTCGGCAAATGGTCGGCGCTGCCCCATGGGTCGATCACGCCGCAGGCGATTCACGAAGGCGACGTCGTCATGATCGACGGCGGCACCAGCTGCGAAGGCTACGCATCCGACATCACGAGGACGACGGTCCTCGGCAAGCCGACGCAGCGGCAGATCGACGTCTGGAACAAGGAGAAAGAAGCGCAGACGGCGGCCTTCCAGGCGATGAAGCTCGGCGCGCCCTGCGAGAGCGTGGATGCGGCGGCGCGGAAAGTCATTGAAGCGGCAGGATTCGGTCCCGGATACAAGACGCCCGGACTGCCCCACCGCACCGGGCACGGCATCGGCCTCGAAGGTCACGAGTGGACGAACTTCGTGAAAGGCAACACGACGCCGCTCGCGCCGGGCATGTGCTTCAGCGACGAGCCGATGATCGCGATTCCGGGTGAGTTCGGCATTCGCCTGGAGGATTGCGTGTACTTCGATCAGAACGGCGCGCACTTCTTCACGAAGCAAAGCGTGGCAATCGATCAACCGTTTGGATCGTGAATCTGCTCACTGACGCACGAAGCGCGCGTTCATGTAAGCCAGCGCGACCGGGTTCTGCGCACCGGCCGGAACCTCGAACGTCACGATCGTTCCGCCACCGGTGAGCTCGACGCGGAATTGATGCTTCGCGCCGTCGTACACCTCCACGGCGCTTCGGGCGATCCCCATCCGTACCCGGAGGCTACCGTCCTCGGCCGTCCAGATCATTCGCCCAAATTCGGGACTCTCGTACGTGCCTGCGTACGCAGCGAGCGCCAGCGGCGTCGTTTGCGGCCGCGCCTGGCGTGTCGCGAGATCGCGCGCAAGGGTCTCGCGTCCGCGTGTGACCTGGGCCGTGAGTGACGCGAGGTTTCGCTCGCTTCGCTCCGACAACCCCGGCTTGGTCAGGACGCGGTCATAGATGTACGTAGCGACCGCGTCCGCAATCGTCCCACCCGCGCCGCCGCCATTCGACAACACCACGACGCCGACGCGCTTCTCCGGCATGAACGAGACGTGCGAGAAGAATCCCGAGAAGCCGCCAAACCGCTGAAGCACCGTGTCGCCGTCGTAGGTCGCGAGATCCCAGCCGAGTCCCCAGCCGAACCGATGAAAGGAACCAAAGTCGCGATTCTGCGCGACCTGCTGGCGATGGGTCGCGTCGATCGCGGCTTCTGGCAGCGCCTGTTTCCCGTCGATCCGCCCGCCGTTCAAATGGGCGAGGACGTACCGCGCGAGATCGCTGGCCGTGCTGAGATGACCGCCAGCCGCGTGCATGTTCGCGTCCTGCTTCGCGTAGTCGACGCGCACCGGACCCGCTGGCCGCATCTCGTAGGGCAACGCGAGATCGTTCGGGTCCGCTTTCGACATCCAGCCCGTCGTCTTGCGCATGCCAAGCGGATGGAACACTTCCCGCTCGAGCACGTCTTTCCAGCCCTCTTTCAGCTTCTGGTCGAGCGCCAGCCCGAAGATGTTGTAGCCGAGATTGCTGTAGGTGAAGGCCTTCCCCGTCGACGCCGGGCCGTGAAACCGGAGCAATTCGAGAAGCAGCGCATTTGTGTACTCGCCGGTGTAGGCCGTTCGGAAATCCACCGGTCCGCCGGCCGCGATGCCGTGCGAGTGCGTGAGCAGCTCCCGGAGTGTGATGGTTTCGGCTTGCACCTGCGGGTGGAATTGAGCGCCCGGCAGCGCGCGCCGAAGCGTCATGTCGAGATCGATGACACCACGTGCCGCGAGCAACTGTGCCGCGAGCGCCGTGAACGACTTCGTCGTGGAGGCGATGTAGAACTGCGTCTCCGCTGTCGCGCGCCGGCCACTGTCGCGGTCCGCAAATCCAAATCCTTTGGCATAGACGACGTCGCTCCCGCGAGCGACCGCGACGGCAAGACCGGGCGTGACGCCGAGTTCCATCGCGCGCGCCACAAACGCATCGAGATCTCTCGTCAGGTCCGTCGTGTCCTGACCATGGACGGGCGGCAATGCGAGCAAGGCAGCGATCGCGACGCCGCCGAACGCTGTGCGAATTCGAGCAGGGTTCCGGGTCATGGACCCTCCCATAAGTCAGTTATGGAAGAGAAGACGTGCCGGCGGGCGTCTCGGTTCACTTGAGGACTGGCTATCTCAGAGGAAGGACAAGCCGCCGGTATAATCACCCGGCTCTTTTCGTGCCCCTCACTGCCGGATCACGACTGGGTTCATATCAAATCCTCGCGCCGATCGGCGCGGGGGGCATGGGCGAAGTCTACCGGGCGCGCGACACGAAGCTCGATCGCGACGTCGCGGTGAAGGTCCTGCCACCGTCGCTCGCGGGTGATTCGGCCGCGCTCGAACGGTTCGAGCGCGAAGCGAAAGCCATCGCCGCGCTTTCGCATCCCAACATCCTCTCGATTTTCGACTTCGGCACTCACGCGGCCGATGCCGGCAAGACCGTGTCGTACGCGGTCATGGAGCTGCTCGAAGGCCAGACGCTGCGCGAGCGGCTGTTCTCGCTGGGCGACCACGGCCTTCCGGCGCGCAAAGCGATCGACATCGCCACGCAGATCGCGCAGGGGCTCGCCGCCGCGCATGAGAAAGGCGTCGTCCATCGCGATCTGAAGCCGGAGAACATCTTCATCGCGGCCGACGGACGCGCGAAGATTCTGGATTTCGGTCTGGCGAAGCAGATGGGCAGCGCCGGAAGTTCGAGCGCCGGCTCGATGAGTACTCAGCTTGGCGCGCCCTCACACGATGGATCGGGTTCGGCGCCCACGCAAATGGTCACCGACGCCGGTACGGTGATGGGGACCGTCGGCTACATGTCGCCGGAACAGGTGCGCGGGCAGCCGGCCGACCACCGCTCGGACATCTTCTCGCTGGGATGCGTGCTCTTCGAGATGGTGACCGGACGCCGCGCCTTTCAACGCGAGACGCCGGCCGAGACGATGACGGCGATTCTGCGCGAGGACGCGCCCGATATCTCGAGCGTTGTCGGCGCACCGGCGGCGCTCGATCAGGTCGTTCGTCATTGTCTCGAGAAACGTCCGGAAGAGCGCTTTCAGTCCGCTCGCGACCTCGCATTCGCGTTGCAGGCCTCGACCGGAATCGCGTCGACGACGACGAGCGGCGCAGCAGCGGCCGTCCCCGCGGCTGTCGCGCGAACGTCGAGCATCGCGCGGTGGGCCGTCGCGGCGCTGGCAGTCATCGTCGCGGGAGCGGCATTCGTCGCCGGTCGTTTCTCCGCTCACGCACCAGCAGCTGCAGCGGTGGCCTCGCCGGTCGTCTCTTTCCAGCAGATCACCGACAACCCCGGCGTCGAGACCAGCCCGACCCTCTCGCCCGACGGCAAGACCGTCGTATACGTCAGCGACGCATCCGGGAAACTCGATCTCTATTCCCTACGCGTCGGCGGACGCAACCCCGTTCGCCTGACCGCGGACTCGACCGCCAACGACTGGCAGCCTGCCTTCTCGCCTGACGGAGACCGGATCGCGTTCCGATCCGAACGCGAAGGCGGAGGGGTCTTCATCATGGAACCGACCGGCGAGTCGGTGCGCCGGTTGTCAGATGTCGGTTACAACCCGTCATGGGCTCCGAACGGCCGCGAGATCGTCGTTTCCGGCGGGACGTTCGTGTATCCGACCGATCGCGGCGGCGTCACGCATGGCCTCGAAGCGATCGACGTCGCCACCGGCACGAGACGCGTCATCGCGAAAAACGATGATGCGCTGCAGCCCGCCTGGTCGCCTCACGGGACGAGAATCGCCTACTGGGGACTTCGCGCATTAGGCGGTCAGCGCGATCTCTGGACGATCGCCGCCGACGGATCGGAGGCCGGCCGCGGCGGCACGACGGTGACCGATGACGCGCCACTCGATTGGAACCCGACGTGGTCGCCGGACGGTCGGTACTTGTATTTCTCGAGCACGCGCGGTGGAACGATGAACCTGTGGCGCGTGCCGATCGACGAGGGATCCGGTCGCGTGCTGGGACCGCCTGAACCCATGACGACGCCGTCGATCTACAGCGCCGGACTCGCGTTCTCGCGCGATGGCAGCCGGATGGCCTTCGCGAGCCTCGACTACCGTTCGACGCTGTTCAAGATCGCGCTCGATCTCTCGAGCGGCACCGTCACCGGCACGCCGGTGCCGGTGCTGAAAAGCCGCCGGCCCATTCGCGATCATGAGGTGTCGCCTGACGGCGAGTGGGTGGCATTCCTTGAAACCGGCGGGCAGGAAGATCTGTTCGTCGCGCGCACGGACGGCAAAGAGTACCGGCGGCTCACGGACGATGTCGCCCGCGATCGCGGGCCGGCCTGGTCGCCGGATGGACATCGCATTGCGTTCTACTCGGATCGCAGCGGCGTGTATCAGCTCTGGTCGATCAGACCAGACGGCAGCGGCCTTGAACAGATCGCTGATGCGCCCGGGAGTAACTTCCCGGTCTGGTCCCCTGACGGAGCTCGCATCGCGGTCTCTGGGGTGACCGCGAACGGGTTTTTCATCGTTGACAGTGCGGGCAAGGCAGCCAAGCCGGCAGGACCCCAGCCAGCCATCGACACTGGTGACAGGTTCTGGCCGTTCACCTGGTCGCGTGATGGCGCGTGGATCGCAGGAACGGCACTCCGTCCCAGCGGCACCATCGCGAGTCTCGTCGTCTACGCTCCGGCGAGCCGCAAGTTCTCAATCGTGCCGGGGCATGTCGACACCAATTGGCTTGTTCCCGCGTGGCTGCCGGACAGCCGCCGCCTCCTCATCCGAGACGATCGCGGCATCTCGATCGTGCGCGTCGACACGGGCGAGCGCAAACTGCTGATCCCGGTCCGCGGATACGCGATTGGCCGCAGCGTCGGCGTCACACGCGACGGCAAATGGATCACGTATACCGAGACGGGCACGGAGGGCGATATCTGGATGGCGTCCTTCGGCCGGTAACGACAGGCTCCAGGCCGAAGGCCGCAGGCCCAAGGCACCCCAAAGGAAAGACATGAAGGAGGCTTCATGTCTTTCTTTTGGTGAAGTTCGCTGGCACGATCGTAGGCGCTCCCTGAACATTGGCGCCGCATGACGACACCTGATGCACGGCAGCAGGGCCGCTCTGCCTTCCGAGCCCGCACCTGGGCCGAGGCCTTCCGCCAACTCTCGGCAGCCGATGAACTGGCGCCGCTCGGCGGCGACGATCTGGAACTGCTGGCGACGTCGGCGTTTCTCGCCGGCCATGACGACATCAGCGTCGACGCATGGACTCGCGCTTATCACGATTGCTGCCGCGCCGGAAAGGCGCCGCGCGCCGCACGCTGCGCGTTCTGGATGATTCTTCAGCTGTTGTCGTCAGGCGAGTGGGCGCGCGCAAACGGATGGCTCGCCACCGCTCGACGGCTTCTGGATGACGGGCAGCACGAGTGTGCCGAGCGTGGTCTGCTCTCGGTCATTGTTGCCCGGGCTCAGTTGAAGGACGGCAACGAAGCCGCGGCGCACGATGCCGCCACCGACGCGATTGCCCTGGCCCCTCGCTTCGACGATCCCGACCTGAAAGCCTTCGGCTGCCTCGCGCAGGGGCTGGTCCACGTCAAGCGGGGAGAGGCCGCCGCAGCCGCCGCGCTGTTCGACGAGGCGATGGTCGCGGCCACCACAGGCGACGTCTCCCCGATCACGATCGGCGTCGTCTACTGCGCGGTCATCGAGGCGTGTTACGAGGTGCTCGATCTCCGGCGCGCGCGCGAGTGGACGGCGGTGCTTGCGCAGTGGTGTGGCGCACAACCGGATCTCGTCCCGTTCCGCGGCCATTGCCTGGTGCACCGCGCGGAAACGATGCGCCTGGGCGGCGCATGGCTGAGCGCGATGAGCGAAGCCGCGCAAGCGTGCAAACGTGCGACCGAGAGCGCCGGCCGGGAAGGGTCGCTGCGATCCGGTCAGCCGTTGCGCGGGTATCCTGCCGGCGCAGCCTTTTATGAGCTGGCCGAGATCTGCCGCGTGCGCGGGAAGTTTGCGGAAGCCGAGGACGCGTACCGGCAGGCCAGTCTCCATGGACGCTCGCCCGAGCCGGGTCTTGCGCTGCTGCGCGCCGCAGAGGGGCGCGCGGATACCGCAGTGGCCGCGATTCGTCGCGTGCTCGATCAACCGCAGAAGCGGTGGGCACGCGCGAACGTCCTCACGGCGGCGGTCGAGATTCTCGCCCGCGCCGGAGACCTTGCTGCCGCGCGGGCGGCGGCCGACGAGTTGACGGCCATGGCGCGCGCCATCGACGCGCCTTTTCTGCGTGCGCACGCGGCTCAGGCCCACGGCACGGTGCTGCTGGCCGAGAGCGAGCCGCGCGCAGCGCTCACCGAGTTGCGGATCGCATGGATGGCCTGGCAGGAACTGGAGATTCCGTACGAGGGCGCGCGCGTCCGCGTGATGATGGGGCTGGCGTGCCGCGCGCTCGGCGACGAAGACGCGGCGGCCATGGAATTCAATGCCGCGCGGCATGTCTTTCTGAGATTGGACGCCGTTCCTGATTTGATGCGGGTCGACGAGCTCTTCGCCGTGTCGCCGGAGGCGACGGCGCCGCATCTTACGGCCCGCGAACTGCAAATCATCCGGCTGCTCGCCAGCGGCCGGACCAACCGCTCGATCGCCCGTCAGCTCACGATCAGCCAGCGGACCGTTGACCGTCACGTCAGCAACATTCTCACCAAGCTGAACCTGCCCTCCCGATCGGCCGCGACCGCCTACGCCTATCAGCACAACCTGGTCTGATTCCGGTACGCAGAAATACCCACTTTCGCCGCCGGCAGGCTGTGCGTGTTTTCACCGAAGCCATCAGCCGCTGCTGTCGTGCATCGTCGTGGCGAAGGAGAACGCACATGACGATCGCACAGCAACAGACGTATGGCCAGAAGTTCAGCGGATCGGCGCCCGAGAATTACGAAAAGTATTTTGTGCCGGCGATCGGGGGGCCGCTCGCGGCCGATCTCGTCGCCGCAGCCGCGCTTCGTCCGGGCGAACGCGTGCTCGATGCGGCCTGCGGCACGGGAATCGTCGCGCGGCTGGCCGCCGAACGAGTCGGATCTGAAGGGAGCGTCGCCGGCGTCGACATCACTCCGGGCATGCTCGCCGTCGCGCGGGCGGTGACGTCGCGCTTCCCGATTCGATGGTACGAGACCAGCGTCGAGGCAATGCCGCTTTCAGATCGCTCGTTCGATGTCGTGTTCTGTCAGCTCGGGTTGATGTTCGTCCCGGACAAGGCCGCTGCGCTGCGCGAGATGCGGCGCGTGCTCGTGCCGGGCGGGCGCATCTACGTGAGCGTTCCGACTCCGACGCGATTCTTCAACGTGCTGGAGAACGCTCTTGGGCGCCATGTTCCCGACGCAGCGCCGTTCGTGCGCCTTGTGTTCTCCCTCAATGACCCGCAAGCGTTGGAGCAGCTCTTCCGTGATGCCGGCTTCAGGGATGTCGCAGTTCAGTCGATCTCCAAGCAGCTGCGGCTCCCGTCGCCGCAGCAGTTCGTGTGGCAATACCTGTCCTGCACTCCGCTTGCCGGCGCGATGCTGGAACTCGATGCGGCGGTCCGGACCGCGCTCGAACACGACGTTGTCGAAGGCTGGCGGGAATGGGTGGAGGGCGGAGGTATCACGCACTCGCAACCTGTCCTTGTCGCTAGCGCCCGGGCGTGATCGAGTTTTGCGTTCTATCTTGGGCCATGGGCCTGGGGCCCTGGGCCTGACCCGATGTCGTTTCTTGCGCCGGATAGGTCTGCGTGAACGTGAACGCGTGCGGCGACGGACCATGCTGGCGGAGATGCTCGAGCCGGACCATCGCCTCTTCGATCGAGGGACGATGGCCGGCGGGCACCCACCAGAGCGCGATCGACATCTCGGTCAATCGCTCGAACCACTCGCTGCGGCGGCGCATGACGTTGGCATGCGCGCTCCGGTAGACGAAGTCATAGAGGGACGCGAGATCTTCCCAGACCGAAAAATTGATGATGACTTGCTGGTCGTCATACGGCCGCAAGGCCGTGGCATTACCACCTTCGTCATGGAATCGCCAGACAAAGCCGGGGCTCGCGTCGGCAACCGCGTTGATCGGCCCGAGGTTGGCGACGAAGTCGGCCATGCTGGGATCGTCGAGCGGCGCTTTGAGACGCGCGATGTTGATTTGCGCGAGATGATGTCGACTTTCCGCCATGGTCACGCCCCCTCCTGCGCAGACGTCGGCGCGATTGCTGGAGCAGAACGCATGCCACGGCACGCGTCGCGATTGTCGAAGCCTCAAGGCTGAGGGCCCGGCGCCCACGCAATTTGCTGCCGCTGCATCGGCGCGGGCGCCGAGGTTTCGGCACGGCAGTCGTGATGACGCGACAGTTGGGTCTGCAGCTTTGGCCAATGAGCTAAGCTCCCGCAGGATGGCCAACGCTCTCTCTCCCACGATGACGCTGCGCGAGTTCGAGAACGGCTACTGGTATCTCGATCAGTTGAAGGACTTCGCGGACCGCATCGGTATCCCGGCTGCGAAGAAGCTGCGGAAGGACGAACTCGAAGAGGCCATCGTGGCATTCCTGCGCACGGGCAATGCTGCCTTGCCCACGAAGCGTCTACTGCGGAAGACGGGCATCAAGGATGTTGAACGTGGTCTCAACCTGAAGCTCCGGATTGAGAACTACACGAGCAACCGTGAAACGAAGGACTTCATCACCCAACAGGCCCGGATCATGGCGCCGGATGTTCGTGAGAAGTCCGGGGTCTGGTATCGCCTGAACCGCTGGCGAGAAGAACAAATCACGAGCGGCAAGCACCTCACCTACGGCGATCTCGTCCGGCAGTACATCGTCCTGAACAAGCTGCCGCGATTCGAGAGGATCCCTATCCGTTGCTACTGCAACTTCGTCGCTGATTTCCTCGCAGCCGACAAGAAGACGACGCGTGCAGACGCCATCGCCGCGTGGAACGATCTCAAGAAGCTGGACGTCCCCAAGGACTATGCGTCTTGGGTCAAAGTGCGACTGAAGCGCAGGGGGGAGAGTAGCGGCTAGGACCTGCGCTTTGGCCGTCCCCTTGGGCCATGGGCCTGGGGCCTTGGGCCTGTCCCTCACTCCGCTCGAAGCACTCCTGCGGGATGAATCCGCAGCGCCTTGATCGA
>JBLNGH010000432.1:0-4846 GCA_050264575.1 Acidobacteriota bacterium
GCGTCGGCAAGACCTTCGTTGCCGCTGCCATTCTCCAGGCCGTGGACGACGGTGTGCTGGATCTGGACAGCCCGATCGGAAAGTGGGTCGGCCAGGAAGCCTGGTTTCCTCGTCTTCCCAACGCACGCACGCTGACGCTGCGGCTGCTGCTCAGCCATCGAAGCGGTGTTCCTGACGTCGATGAAGTGCCGTTCATGAAGGCGATCACGACCAATGTCGAGAAGACGTGGACGCCGGCCGAGTTGATGGCTTTCGTCCTCGACAAGAAACCGCGGTTCAGCGCCGGCAGCAAATACTTCTACACGGACATGAACTACATCATCGCCGGCGCGGTCTTCGAGCGCGCGGTCGGCCGGCCGCTGTTCGACGAGATCGACCGGCGCATCGTGAAGCCGTTTTCGCTGTCGCGGACCACGCCGTCCGAACGGCGGGACATGACCGGCGTCGTGGCCGGCCGGCTCGACATGAAGGGGAATGAGTATCGGAAGTTCGGTCTCGCGGACACTTCCCTGCGCGACGGAAAATTCACCTACAACGCGCAGGCCGAATACGCGGGCGGCGGCATCATCTCGACATCGCACGATCTGGCGCAGTGGGCGGCGCAGCTCTGGTCGGGTCGCGCGTTCAGCGCCGCGCGGCTGGCGGACATGCTCGACGGCAAGCCGTCCGAGAAGGACGTGAAATACGGGTTGGGCGCCGAGATCAGGGCGAGCGGGCGGGGACCGATGTACCTTCACGACGGGTGGATCTTCGGCTACACCACGGTCATGCTCTACCTCGCCGACGAGCACCTCAGCGCCGCGATCCAGGTGAACTCCGACCCGATGCCGCCATCGAAGCTGCAGGCCGGCGATGTGATCGGATCGCTCGTGAGCTGGGTGCTGAAAGAGAAACGATGAAGCCGGAGCTTCACGATCTCCGTTTTGCCGTGCGTTCGTTGACAAGGAGCTGGGGTTTCACGCTGCTGGCGATCGCCTCGCTCGGTCTCGGACTGGGGGCCAACACCGCGCTGTTCAGCCTCGTCGATGCGCTGCTGCTCCGCTCGCTGCCCGTCGCCGATCCGGCGCGTCTGGTCCTCATCCAGCGAATGACCGCGACCGGTAAACCGGCGCCGCTCGACGCGACATCACTCGACGTCATTCGCGGGCTCACGGATATCTATTCAGACGCAGCGATGACGTCGGCGCTTCCGTCGGCAAGCGTCGCGATCGACAACGCGCCGGAACCGTCGCGGCAGGTCCTCGCCGCGACGCCGTCCCTCTTCACGACGCTTGGCGTCACCGCCCAGGCAGGACGGCTCGAGCCAACGGACTCAAATTCCGTCGCGGTGATCAGCGACAGTTTCTGGCGTGCGCGGTTTGCGGCAGATCGCAGCGTCATCGGCCGGGCGCTCGCCATCAACGGTGAGACGTACCCGATCGCGGGCGTGGCGGCACCCGGCTTCCTGGGCGTGTCGCTCGACAGCGCCGGCGACATCTGGGTGCTGCAGTCCGGGCTCCAGTCGCTCTCGACGTTCGCGATTGCGCGTCTTCGCCCGGGCATCTCGCTGGATCAGGCGACGGCCGCGACGGCCGCGCCGCTGGACAACCTCGATCACACTCGGTCGACGTTCGCCAGCGTGGGACCTGCTCAGACGGCGGTGATTCCCGGCGGTCAGGGCACGTCGAACCTGCGTGAGCGATACCGCGCGCCGCTCATCGCCCTGATGGGGCTCGTCGCCCTCGTGCTGCTGGTCACTTGCGCCAACCTCGCCAACCTGCTGGTCGTTCGCAACGTGAGCCGCGTCCACGAGCTGCGTGTGCGGACGGCGCTCGGCGCGGGACGGACGCGCCTCATTCGTCAGCTGGTGATGGAAGGGCTCGTCCTCGCGATCATCGGCGGCGGCTTCGCCTGGTTTTGCGCGCGACAGATCGTCGATTTGCTCCTCTCGACGATCCCGTCGCCGGAAGCGGCCGCGCGGCTCGCGTTCCATGCCGACGCGCGGGTGCTGGCCTTCATGGGCGCCGCGACGCTGTTGACTCTGCTTGGATTCGCGGTGTTGCCGGCGTGGCGCGCGTCGCGTGTCGACGCGGCGGCCGCCCTCAAAGCCTCGCCCGGACAAGACGCGCCGCATGGGGCTCGCCGGCTTGGACTGGTGATGGTCGGGGTCCAGGTCGCACTCTCAGTCGTTCTCCTCACGGCTGCGGCGATGTTTGCCCAAACCGTGCGAAATGTCGCGACGATGCCGCTCGGATTCGATCGGCAGCATCTGGTCGAGGTCGAGCTGGCCGATCGGGTGCTGCGCGTGAACGCCGCGCAGGTCCGCGACATTCATGACGCGCTGGTCGACGGCATTCGCGCGCTTCCGGGCGTCGAGCACGTCGCGCTCTCGCATCCGCTGTTCCCGTCGTGGGCATTCGGGATCGAGCAGCCCGCCGGTGAGGCCGGCACGCGCGTGAGCGTGGACTACTTTGCCGCCATGAAGATTCCGTTGCTCCGCGGCCGGCTCCTCACGCCCGCCGATCTCGCGCGCGAGGATCCGGTGGTGGTCGTGAACGAGTGGTACGCACGCGGCTGGTTCCCGGGCGAGGACGCGATTGGCAAGCGCGGCGGTTTCAACCAGGCGCTCATCGTCGGCATCGTCGGCAACGCGAATACGACGAACGTCCGCTGGGAAGAGCCGGCGGTCTATCGGTTTGCGCTGCCGTCGGAAGCGAGGCTGGCGCAGGCAATCCATGTCAGAACAGCGCCCTCGATCGATCCGGCGTCACTCTTCAGACCCATCGAAGAGGTCGTGCGCCGTGTGAATCCCCGGCTGCTCGTGGCGGTCCGCACGCCTGACGATGCGCTGAATCGATCGATCGCGCGGGAACGCATGCTGGCCGCGACCAGCGGCTTCTTCGGACTCACGGGCCTCGCGCTCGCGGGCATCGGGCTGTTCGGCGTCGCGGCGGCCGCCGTCGCGAACCGCATCAGCGAGCTGGGCCTGCGCATCGCTCTCGGCGCGAGTCGCTGGAGCATCATCCGCGACGCTCTTCGAGGCACCGCGATCGTGTTCAGCGGAGGCCTCGTCATGGGCGTGGTCGTGACGACCCTCGCGGCCCGCCAGCTCAATCACGCCATCGCCGGATTGTTGATTGGCCTTCGTTCGTCCGACTGGATGACGGTGGCCGCGGCCGCAGCCGCGATGATCGTGGTGGCCATTCTCGCCGCGCTGCTGCCGGCGTGGCGCGCGGCCCGCGCCGATCCGCTTGTCACGATGAGGACGAACTGAGGTGCGTCACGAAACGTAGGCCGGCCCTTCAGGGCCGGCGTTGGCGGGGCTGAAGCCCCGCCCTACGCCCGGGCCGCAGCAACAGCGCCGTCAATGCGTGATGCCGTAAATCACGTAGTTCACGCCGAGCTTGTAGGCCTCGTTCGTTTCGTCGACCGGCTTCAGGCCGGTGGCGGAAAATTCCCAGAAGTTCGCCACGTCGGTGTTGAAGTTGATGACGGCAATCAGGCGGCGGGTCCGATCGTTGTTTTCGTAGATTCCGCGGATGACCGGGCGGCCGAGATCGTAGTCCTGCGGGATGATGTCGAGCGTCTCGATGTCGAAAAAGCAATGAAAGATGGGATCAAAAGGCGTCAGATCGACAATCCGGGCTTCCGGCAGAATCCGGCGCATGTTGGCTTCGAACGTCTCCCAGCCGCCGCCGCCCCGCGGCGGCGGGCGGAAATCGTCGAAGATGGCGAATCCGCCTTTGAGCAGATAAGCGCGAAAGGCCGCGGCCTCACGGTTCGTCAGCTGCCAGTACCCGGCTTCGGTCATGTACGCGACCGGATACTTCGTGAGCTCGGGATCGTCCAGCGCGAAGACGTTTGACGTCTCACGCCGGACCGGCACCGCCGTGATGGCGTGCAGAATCTCGAGGAGATTGTCCTCGGCGCGCGGCAGACCGTGGGCCCACGCGGGCATCCCGTAGTAGTAGTACCCGCCGGGCGCGACCGGGTATTTCAGGCGGGCAAAGGTGAATCGACCGTCGTAGCCCACGTTGACCACGGTCGGCTCATAGACCATCTGGTAGGGACGCTGGGCCAATGCGAGATCAGCGAGACCGATGATCATCAGCGCCAGCAAGGCGCCGTAGAACCATCGGCGGCGGCTCGACCGTCTCACAGACTCTCCTGATCGAGCATACATCCGTTCGGTTGGTTCTGAATGACCGCTAGCGGTCAGTTCGAACGCGGAAACTGCGGCGGGCGCGAGCGCGTCTATACGCCCGGAGGAGATCCGTGCGATGACACGTTCGGTCACCCGCTCGATTGCGGTGCTCGTCCTGCTGGCCCTGCTGGGCGGGTCCTATGCGCCAGTTGGCGCCAGCTCGCAGGCGCGCACCACCAGCGTCCAGCCCATCACGATTCCGATCGAGCTGGCGACGCATCATCTGATCGTCAAGGTCACCGTGAATGGATCGGCGCCGCTGTCGTTCGTCCTGGACACCGGCGCGCACGCCGCCATCATCCGCACGGACGCCGCGAAGGCGCTTGGTCTCACGCTCGAAGGCCAGGCGACCGTAAGAGGCGCCGGTCCCGGCAGTCAGACGGCGCAGTTCGTGCGAGGCGCCACGTGGTCGCTGGTCGGTCTGGACGGGTTCTCGCAGTCGGTTTCGTTGGCCGTTCCGATGTCCGACCTGCCGGGCGCGATGGGTCGGCCCGTCGACGGCATCATCGGCGGGGAGTTCATCCGGCAGTTCGTGGTCGAGCTCGACTATGGCGCCCGGCACATCCGTCTTCACCCGCGAGAGTCCTTCACGTACACGGGCACGGGCCAGAGCATCCCGATCGAATTCACCAACGTGAGCCATCCCACGCTCAGGGCGACCGT
>JBLNGH010000433.1:0-14419 GCA_050264575.1 Acidobacteriota bacterium
GCCACAACAGTACGTCCACCGGCTCGCCGACATCGCGACCTTCAAGAAGGAGGATGAGGCCGTCCTGCAGATCGGCGCGTTCGGCAATCGGCCGGCGCTGACGGATCTCGCCGGTCTCACGCTCGACGACGCGGACATCAGGAGCCTGCGGAAGTGCCGCGCCGGCGCCTGCGGCGTGCAGCTTTCTGCGACGGCGATCGACGGGTTCCAGCAACGCATCGACTGGCGGCGTGAGGACGCGCCCGACCAGGCGAACCACATCATCCGCGGGATCCTCCTGGACTACGTGGGCGACTACCAGAGGCGTGGGACCGCGGCGTCGATGGAGTACGCGGACGACAGCGCGCCGTTGAATCTTGGCCGCGAATTCGTCTCGCTCGCGGATTCACTCGGCGCCGGCTGGAATCCGTTCGCGGCCTTACGGCAGCATCTGCTCGACTATCCGGCGTCTGACGCCCCAGGCACGATCGATCGCCTGTACTGGTCCAAGGAAAAGGTCGGCCGGCGGTCGGTTGTCAGCATCACCCATCTCGCCGTCATGCGGCTCGACGTCGAGTCGCCTGCCGAGTACGCGATCGCCTCGAAGCAGATCTACGGCACGCACTACTTCGACGCGTCGCTCGGGCTGACGGTCCTCGTGCCCGACCGGCGCACGGCATCCCCGTTCACCTATCTGGTGTATCTGAATCGATCGCGGATCGACCTGTTCAACGGTATGTTCGGCGGCGTGGCTCGTCACATCGTGACCGGGAAGGCGCGATCGACCGTCGCCGATTCGCTCGCACGGCTCCAACGCACGCTGCATTAATCTTCTCAGAACACGATCCGAGGCCCTCGCTTCAAGCCTTCCGGCAGCACCTCCAGGACGCCAAACGACTGGCCGAGAGCGACTGCGGATTCGATTTTTCTTCAAGATCCTTCGTGTCCTTCGTGTGCTTCGTGGTGTAACGCTCTGGTCTTGCGCAGGGCTGGTGTCTATTCCCACCGGAACCACTTGATCGCGAGTAGCGTGCCCACGGCCGCGATCACGGCGAGGCCGATCAGATCGCCCGTGTGACTCAGCAGCGAATCATGATGCCAGGCGCCTCGCATGAGCGACACCGCGTAGGTCGCCGGCGTCAGGTGCGCAATGAGCCGCAGCACGGCCGGCATGTCGTGGACCGGAACGAACAGGCCGGAGATGCCGACCATCGGATACAACACGATCGTGCCGATGGGCTGCGCAAAGCGAGCGGTCGGAGCCACGCTCGCGAGCACGAACCCGAGCGAGAGAATGCTGAGCGTGCTGACCGCGGTCGCCGCGGTGAACGCGACCCAGGGAATCGGAATGTCCACCGCGAAATAGCGCCGCCCGAGCAGCAGCGTGAGCACGAGGGTGATAGCGGTGAACGCCAACTTGACCAGGACGTGTGCGCTGAGAATGGTCAGCGGCCGCAACGGCGTCGCGCGCAGCCGTTTCAGGATGCCGCTCTCCCGGTAGATGGCGATGATCGTCACGAGCGAGAGCACCGCGCTGATCCCGATGAGCAGCGCCGCAAACACCGCCAGGTCGGGCCCGACGATGCCTCGATAGCCTTCGGGCGTCTGCGTCAGGCGCCCGCCGAACACCCGGCTCAGGACGCCGAACAGGAACACCGGCACGAAGACCGAGCCGATCACGCCCAGCGGTTCGCGGAGAAAGATCTTGATCTCGAGCCACGTGAGCGCCAGCAGGCCGCGCGGGCCGAACGTCATCATTCCCGCACCGAGTGGCCGGTGAGCTTGAGGAACACGTCCTCGAGCGTCGGCACGAATGTCCGGAAATCGGTGACCGGAATCTGCTGGTCCGCCAGGCAGCGGAACACGCCGGTCATCACGTCCACCGACCGGGCGCGAAGTACGACGGCCTTGTTCTCGCGTGTGGCGGCGTCGATGCCGGAGACACGACCGAGCAGTTCGGTCGCTCGCGGGTCGGCGGTCTCGATCGTGATCGTCCGCTCCGGACAGTGCCGCCGCACGAGCCCCTCGGGCGAGTCGACGTCGACGATGCGGCCATGGTCGATGATCGCGACGCGGTCGCAGAGCCGCTCGGCTTCCTCCATGAGATGTGTCGTGAGGAACACGGTCTTGCCACGGTCTTGAATGCCGCGCACGAGATCCCAGATCGCCCGACGCGCCTGGGGATCCAATCCCGTCGTGAGCTCGTCGAGAAACACGAGCTCCGGGTCGTGAATCAGCGCGAGCGCAATGAACAGCCGCTGTTTCTGGCCGCCCGACAGCGTCATGAACCAGTCGTTGGACTTGGCGGCAATGCCGAGCTGCTCGAGCAGCTGCGAGCCGTCGGCTGACGTCCGATAGACGGCCGACCAGAGCGCGAGCGCTTCGCGCACCTTGATCCGTTTCTGCAGCTGCGCTTCCTGCAACTGCACGCCGATGCGGCGCTGCAGCGCGGACACGTCGCGAATCGGATCGAGCCCCAGGACGGAAATGCGGCCCGCGTCGGGCACGCGCAGGCCCTCGATGCACTCCATCGCCGTCGTCTTGCCCGCGCCGTTTGGCCCAATCAAGCCGAAGATTTCGCCGTCCCGCACCTCGACGGACACATCCGAGAGCGCGGCGAGGGTTCCGTACCGTTTTGTAAGACCTGAAACCTGAATAACCGAGCCCGTGGGCATGCCCCAAGCTTATCGGCCGCGGTCCTCGGGCTCGTGACCGATTCGGGCAGCTGAAAAAGCCAGCCGCCTGCCGGCGCTACTTTTCAGGCCGTCGCGCGACGACGGCGACCGTCGGCTGAGACCACGGGATTTCGCGCACATCGGCGAATCCGGCGGCCTTCAGCTCTTCGACAACCGTCGCCGGCATGACGCCGTGCGAATCGCCCTCGCCTCTCTTGCCTGGCGGCGCAGTCACCTTCGACGTCGGCATGAAGTCGAGAATCGCGATCCGCCCCCCGGGTTTGAGCGATCGCAGGAGACTCGCGTTCATCGCCGGAGGGTCGCCAAAGTGGTGATAGACGAGCCGCACGTAAATCGCATCGCAGGAGGCGTCGGGCAATTTCGTCTCCGCTGCCGCCCCCTCGACCACCGTGACGTTGTCGAGCGACTCAGACGCGGCGAGTTTCCGCAGCTCCGTGAGACGATCGGCGTTGATGTCCGTCGCGTACAGACGGCCGGAGGATCCCAGGTGCCGTGCGATTGGCGGCACCAACGCGCCGCCCCCCGCACCGATGTCGGCGACCGTCGCGCCGGGACGGATCTCGAGGACTTCGATCAGTTTCGCCGCATCGGCGGCGTCCCGCTGCGCCTGCTGCGCGCCGGCGCCTGCGACCAGAACGGTCGTGACGAAAAGACTGACAGCCAGGCGACATCGCATCGTGGTCCCCCCTAGCTAGACGCCGCCGACACCGCTTCGGTTGGCCGCTACCAGCCCCATCGTCAGCGGATCATGTCACGGCCGGTGCGGTCGCGGCGTCAAACGTCCATCAATTCTCACCGGACATATGATCACCGACAGACACGATGGGAGCCAAAAGGTGGATGCTCGTCTACAGCCGCCGAACGCCGCGCGAAGTCCTCGAGGCCAAGCCTCAATTGGATCGTGAAGCGAGCGCTGCCCTCGCGAAGAAACTGTTCCCGACGGAGAGGCTGGAACCAATTTCGGACAGCACGCTGGATTTCACGGGGCCCCCAACCTACGAATTGATTGTCGGCTGCTTTCCAGGGCTCTCAATCATTGCGGCGCGGGAATTTGCCATCGACTATCCTTCCCGATTGCCATCGACCTTCCTGGGGTGCGGCGTCGGTCACACGATTTATCTGCATACGGTGATCAGCGTTGTCGACGGGTTTACGTTTGCCATCTGGAAGGATGGCAGGCTCCAAAGGTCGTTGAGCGTCACATCCGACGGAGTACTCGAAGACATCGGCACTCGATTGCCACTTGAGGAGCCGTACTGGGCTGGCGAGCATCCCGTCGTCGATCCCGATGTGGACGAGGAGTACCCTCTTCCGTTTCATCCCCTGGAGCTCGGCGACGCTGCTCTTCTCGAGTTCTTCGGCTACCAACTCGAAGGGTCGCAGGATTCATCGCGTGTGAACCCTGAAGCCATCCCGCTCCTTCGCTTCAGGCGGCCGAAGCCTTGGTGGAGGCTCTGGTAGTTCCAAGTTTGAAGTTCGAGGTTCGACGTTTCTTAACTACTCCTGTCGCAGCGCCGTCGTCGCATCGACGCGGCTGGCGCGAAGCGCGGGCACAAAGCTCGCGATCAACGCGGCGCCGCTGACGACGGCGATCGCCACGATCATCGTGGAGATCTCGATCGTGCGCACGCCCTCGACCAGACGCGTCAGCATGCGTCCGGCGACCAGCGCCGCGAAGAGGCCAATGGTGACGCCGATCCCGATCAGACCCAGGCTCTGCGCCAGCACCAGCCTTCTGATCCTGGTTGCCGTGGCGCCCAGGGCCAGACGGACACCGAATTCAGGGACGCGTTGATTCGTGAGATAGATCAGCACGCCATAGACGCCGATGAAGGCGAGCAGCAGCGCGACACCCGCGAAGACACTAAAGAGCAGCAGCAGAAAGCGCTGCCGCGCAAGCGTGCCGTTGGCGAGCTGATCGAGCGTGTTGACCTGGTACAACACCTGATCGCCGGCGGCGCCGCGCAGCTCGCGTCTGAGCGGACCGAGGACCTGCTCGGGATCGACGGTGGTGCGTACCGCAATCGACATCAGCTCCGACCAGCGCCGCACCAGCCCGTCGGGCACTTGCGCGAACGGGTAGTACAGCTGCGCGCGCACGCGAGCCTCATCGTCAGTCGCGAATCCCCAGTGGCGCACGTGGCCCACGACGCCCACGACCTCCACCGCACCCAGATCCTGCAACCACAGCCGCCGGCCGATCGGATTCTGCGCGCCGAACGCCTGCTGCGCCAGCACGTCGTCGACAACGATGACGGGCGTCGTGCCGAGACGATCGCGATCGTCGAAAAACCGGCCGCGCCGCAACGCGATCCCCATCACCTCGAGATAGTTCGGCGTCACGCTGGTGGCCAGCGCGAAGGGCTGCTGATCGGCGGGCGGCGGCACCGGGCTCGTCGAGTACGTCAGCTGGTTGTTCCCCTGACGCATCGGCACCGTGTCGACCATCGCGATCGCCTTCACGCCCGGTACGCTGACCGCCCGCTTCAACACGTCGTCCCATGCCGCGCGCGCGGCGGCAGGATCGTTCAGCAGGGACGGTGACAATGCCATTCGCGTAACGAGGACGTTCTGGATGTCTACGCCGGCGTCCAGCGCGGTCAGCCGCAAGATCGTGCGGCCGAGCACAGCCGCGCAGGCGAGCAGCACGAGCGTGACGGCAATCTCGAAGACGACGAACGCGTTGTGGACCCGCCGCGAACGGCCGACCAGGGTCCGCGCGCCGGAGCGAAGCGTCTGATCCAACCCGCCAGCCGGCACGCGGAGCGCCGGCGCCAGGCCGAACAGCACGCCGCTGGCCAGCGACACGCCGACGGCGAACAGCAGGACGCGCCAGTCCATTTGAACGGTGTCCGCGCGCGGGAGCCCGCCTGGCCAGAACGCCACGAACTGACTGATGCCGAGGACGGCGAGCAGAACTCCACACGCGCCTCCCATCAATCCGAGCAACGTACTCTCGGTGAGGCATTGCCGAATGAGCCGTCCTCGTCGGGCGCCGAGGGCGGCGCGCAGGGCCATCTCACGTTCGCGCGACACGGCGCGCGCCAGGAGCAGGCTGGCGATGTTCGCGCACGCGATCAGCAGCACCAGGCTCACGGCGCCGAGCAGCAGCCAGAGCGTCGGCCCGACGTCACCCACGAACGGCCGCAATGGCTCGGCCACGAAGGTGCGTCCCTTGTTGGAGACCGGGTACTGATCCGCCAGCCGCCGGCCGATCAGCGTCAGTTCGGTCTGCGCCTGCTCCACTGTCGCACCAGGTTTCAGCCGGGCCCAGACCTGGATGCCCGCATGCGCTTCGCGATTCCGCAGGAGCGGATCGGAGTCCTGCCCGATCGGCAGAAAGACGTCGGTCGTCGCGGCAAACGCAAAACCGGGCGCCGTGACGCCAATCACGGTGTACGGCTTGCCATCGAAAACGAGCGGCTTGGCCAGCGCCGAGGGGCTGCCGTCATACAGGCGCTGCCACAGACCATGACTGATGATGGCGACGGGCGCGGCGCCGGCGCGATCCTCGGCCTCCGCAAAGACGCGGCCGTAGGCAAGCGACGCGCCCAGCAGCGGAAACAACTCCGCGGAAACCTGACGGCCGACGACGAACTCCGGCTCGCCGCCGGCCATGACGGTCGCGCGCCGAGTGCGCCAGGCGCCGAGCGTCATCGTCCGGACATCGCGCTTGCAGTCGAGATAATTGGGATACGCAAATGCCCATTGATTGCCGTACTGCGTGCTGTAGTCCGTCTGTTCGATCACCGACACGAGCCGACCGGGTTCCGAGTACGCCAGCGGCCGCAGCAGCACGCTGTTGATCACCGTGAACATGAGCGTCGTCGCGCCCCCGCCGAGCGCGAGCGTGGCGACCACGACCGCCGCAAAGAACGGCCGCTTGCGCAGCATTCGCAGCGTGTACCGCAAGTCCTGCTGGAGATCTTCGAGCCATCGCGTGCCGCGCGCGTCGCGACACTCCTCTTTCATCTGTTCGAACCCGCCAAGCTCGAGCTGTGCCCGCCGGTGCGCCTCCGCGGAATCGTGACCGCGGGCGATGAGATCCGCGGTGTGCTGCTCGATGTGAAACCGCAGCTCGTTGTCGAGTTGGCGTTCCATGCGGCTGCGGCGCAGAAGGCGTGAGAACCAGGTCATTTCGCGCCTCCGTCCGACATCTTGAGGATGAGGGCGACCGCGTCGCTCAATCGATGCCAACTTGCCGCCCCGATCTCGAGCGCCGCCCGGCCCTGACGCGTCAACCGGTAGAACTTCGCCTCGCGTCCCGTGCCGGTCTCCTTCCAGTCAGCGGTCAGAAACCCCCGGTTCTCGAGCCGGTGCAGCGCCGGGTACAGCGACCCTTGCGGCACCTGGACGACGTGACGGGAGACCTGCTGGAGCCGCTGGGCAATGGCGTATCCGTGGACCGGGCCGAGCGCGACGACTTTGAGAATCAGCAGATCGAGGGTGCCTTGCGGGAGGTCGGACTTCTCGGCCATCGGGCGATACCTTGTACTTCTACAGGTTACGTCGGACACGTGTAGAAGTGCAAGGTGTATGGACGGTGCGTCTGATGCCCTATGGCGACACCGCTCCGCCCCACCCTGCCATATACTCTCGCCGACAACGGGAGGACCCATGACCATCAGCGAGCGTCAGGTTGGAACAGCCACCGTGCTGGCCTTGTCGGGGAAGCTGACGTTGGACGACGCCGGCCAGCTGAAGGGCAAGGTGACGAGCCTGCTCGGCGCCGGGCACAAGCAGATCGTCCTCAACCTCGGCGACGTCAGCTACATCGACAGCTCGGGTCTGGGGGAGATGGTCAGCTGCCACACGACCGCCACACGCGAAAACGGCGCAATCAAGCTCGCCAAACTCGGGAAGCGTGCCCTCGATCTGATCGTCATCACCAAACTGAACATGGTGTTCGACGTGTACGACACCGAGAAAGAAGCGCTCGCGAGCTTCGCGTAGTACCGGGAGCCGTCCGCCATGGCCGGTCGATCGGTCACCGGCTCCACGGCATCGTTCGATGCGCGAACGACCGGTGGCCGGTCAACAGATGGAAGAGGTACGAACCGAGGCAGAAGCTGCCGAAGACCTGCGCGGCCACGGCTAGGACAAGGATCGCCTCCATGACGAACGCCACCATGCGCCAGCCACTGATCAGCGACACGCCGATGACCAGCATGAAGGTTGCCGCCAGCGCCTGCGCGAACCGTCGCGGCCCGCGGGCCGTCATCACGGACCATCGGCCGGTTCGTGCCGCGACGAGACTTGCGTACGTCCAGTCAAACGGGTTCAGGGCCGGCACGAACGCGCTCCACCAGAGCACGGCTGACGGTACAAGGAATAGAACCGGCGACTGCAGGAGCACGCCGGCGAGCACCAGAACGCCGATGACGCGCGGCTGAAACGCCAGCGCGGGATACTGAATGCCGCACGTGGCTCCGGTTGCGTCCGCGAATCCTTGCTGCTTGACGAAGTTGATGCGAGCGTCCGGCACGGATCAATTCGTCCGACGACGTGTCAACCTTCGATCTGGAAGATCTCCCGGCGTCCGCTTTTCACGAGATCGTGGGAGCCGGACCTTTCCCGGAGTGCAGGACCAGACTTCTCGAATCAGGTACATCTCAATTCTCCTCTTTCTCGCAACGAGGCCGGGAAACTCGCCACCCTGGAACGACAACGTCGAGTGTAACCGTGTTCGGAGTAAGCCTTGCGCGCGTCGGAGGGCGTTTGGGAACTTGTCAGAACTTGTAGGACGCGGCCACCGATATCACGACGAACGTATAGGACACCTCAACGCCGACGTGCGTGACGTCGATCGACACAAACGGCTGCACGAGCGGGAGCACAGGCGTTTTTCGCGCGAGCGGGATGAACCGTCCGTCGTACCCGCTCACAAACCCCAATCGATAGCCGATTGACGCGCCGAAGGTGGCCGGGCGTGTCGAGACGATCGTGCGTTGGATGCCGCCGGTAAACGCACGATGGCCGAAGGAATTCACGAACGTAGCCCCGAAGAACCCGTGCGACGCGAGACCTATCGCCCAGTTGTTGTCCAGCGCCCACACGTCGTGCCTGAGATGCATTGTCCACATGCCGAAATAGAGCCGGGTCGGGTGAGGCGGCCGGACATCCGGTGCCGCGACGATTTCGACGGCCTCGTGGGCGTCCGGTGACGTCTCCTGGGCGCCGGCGATCGCGGGAACCAGAAGCCTACCCAGAAGCAGACAAAGAAGTGCGCTCGACTTGCGCATGGCGCGCTCCCGGCGGGATGATACCGCTGATTCGTCCTTCGACAACAGAATCGCCATGCGAGGTCGACGCAGTCTCGTGGTCGCGGCATGCCTGGTCGCAGCCAGCGGCTTCGCTGCCATGCGGCAGGATGCCGAGACGCTTCGCGTCAACGGTCAGGTCCTGGTTGAAGGCGGCGGCCCGCTCGCGGGCGCGCGCGTTCACACCGACGCGCTCCGGGGTGCGATGGCGCGGCCGTTCGGCGGTCAGCGTGAGTTTCGCGCCAGCGCCAACGAGCAAGGCGAATGGTCGCTGCTTGGCGTCACGCGAGGCCTGTGGGTGCTGGAAATCACCGCCCGCGATCACCTGCCTCACGCCGTGGTCGTTCCCATCTCCATGATGCTGAAGCCGCAGCCGATTCCCTGGGACACGAGCCTCGCGCTGCTGCCGATCACCGCAATCCTGCCGGCCGATGCGCCGAAGAATGCGCCCGAGCGCTTCATTGTCGACGCGGCGGAAAAGGTCACGGGAGGCGACCGCCGCGGCGCTCGCCAGGCTCTGCAGAAGCTCGGCGGCGCGAGCCTCGACGCCGGAGGCCTCGTCTCGGCGGGCGACATCGCGCTCCTGGCGCGCGATCCCGCGATGGCCCGCCGGTTCTTCGAGTTGGCGGCCAAAGCCGCGCCTGATTGGTACCGCCCGCAGCTCGGGATCGCGTCGGCGGCAATGTTGACCTTCGACGTGGATCGCGCGATGAAAGCCTACGCGGCGGCGCGATCGGCGACGACGAACAAGAAACTGGAAGTGATGCTCTCCGGCGCCATCAAGGATCTGCAGCAGATTCGGTCCGTCGGGCCGGGGTTGTAACGAACCGCGCCGGTTTGCTTCATATCCGTCCATGACTCCCCTGCCGATGTCCATCACTCCGCTGCCGATGGCGGACGGGCGCGGCGCACCCCTCGTCAAAGGGACCCGCCTCCGGATCGAGCTCAGGTCCGGAGAGGTGCTGCACCACGATCTCGTGACCCGGCGAACGACCATCGGCCGGTCCCTCGCTTCGGACGTCGTCATCCCCGACGCGAGCATTTCCCGCCAGCACGCCGTCATCACCCGTCACGCTCAGGGATATCTCGTCGACGACGCGTCGAGCCGCAATGGCGTGCTGCTGAACGGCGTGAGGATCGCCGCGGCTGCTCCACTGTCGAACGGCGATGAGATCGTCCTCGGCGCGTGCCGGCTGGTCTTCGAGCTCGGTGAAACCGGACAACCGGACGAGGACACCGGAAGCACCTCGGAGACCGACGCATTTTCACTTCAGGAGCGGCTCGTCAAGCGGTCCGGCGCCACCCAGTCGTCGCTCCGCCAGTCGAACCGCGCGACCGCCCCCGCAGAGATCTACAAGCAGCTCGACGCCGCGAGGAGAGTCCAGAAACTTCTGCTTCCTCACGCGAGTCCGCCCGTGGCCGGATACCGGATTTTTGGCGACAGTCAGCCGTGTTACGCGGTCGGCGGCGATTTTTACGACTATTTTGAACTGCCCTCCGGCGGCGTCGGGTTCGTGCTGGGCGACGTGTCAGGGAAAGGGCTCGGCGCGGCGCTGCTCGCGCACTTCACCCAGGCGACGATCAGGACCGCGCTGAAATACGAATCCCGGCTCGATCGGGTCCTGACCGGCGTCAACGAGGACATCTGCGACCGGTCGCTGGAGAATCAGTTCGTGACGCTCTGCGTGTGCGTGCTCGACCCTGCGTCGGGCGATCTGCATTACGTCAACGCCGGCCATTGTCCGCCGCTGCTCGTCCGGCGCGAAGGAGACACGCGGTTCCTGGATGACTCGAGTCCGGTGCTCGGCGTGTCGAAGACATTCACGTACGACGTCCACACGGTTCGCGTCGATCCAGGAAGCGCCGTCGTGCTCTACAGCGACGGCTTCACGGAGTGCTCGAACAGCCACTCCGCCGAATTCGGTCTCGACCGTCTCGCGTGTTTCTTCGCGCCGCGCGCCGCGTCGCCAGCCGAACTCATCGTTCGAGAGCTCGAAGTGCAGCTCGAGCAGTTCGGCATCGGGAATTGTCAGACCGACGACATGACACTGGTCCTGCTGCAGCGCAACTGACGAGCCGAGGTGCTCGTACAATGCGGGCCTGATGATCCGGCCTCGCGATCGCGCGCTCAGCTTCTGCAAGCAGTACGGACTCGATCTTCCGATTCTGATGGCGCCGATGGCCGGCGCCTGTCCGGTCAGCCTGGCGGTCGCCGTCGCCAACGCAGGCGGAATGGGCGCGATGGGGGCGCTCATCAGCTCGCCTTCGGCCGTTCGCGACTGGGCCGGCGCATTTCGATCGCAGTGCCGCGGACCCCTGCAGCTCAACACGTGGGTACCGGACCCATCGCCGGTGCGGGACGCAGACGCCGAGGCGCGAGTCCGAACGTTTCTCGCCGAGTGGGGCCCGCCGGTCGCGGAGAACGCGGGCGACGTGCCGCTTCAGGATTTCGCGGCTCAGTGCGACGCGTTTCTGGAGCTTCGGCCCGCCGTCGTGTCATCCATCATGGGTCTGTTTCCCGCCGCGTTCGTGTCGCGGCTCAAAGCGGCCGGCATCGCCTGGTTCGCGACCGCCACGACGCTGGCCGAAGCGCGACACGCCCAGGAGTCCGGCGCTGACGCGATCGTCGCCCAGGGTTTCGAAGCCGGCGGTCACCGTGGATCGTTCGACTCGGCGGCCGCCGAGCGTCAGTCGACGGGACTCATCGCGCTGCTGCCTCGACTCGCCGATCACCTCGCCATCCCCATCGTCGCCGCCGGTGGAATTGGCGATGGACGAGGCGTGGCGGCGGCGCTCACGCTCGGCGCAAGCGCCGTGTGTGTGGGGACGGCCCTGCTCCGCTGTCCGGAAGCGTCGACTCATGCGGCCTGGGCCGGCGCGCTCGCCAATCTCGAACCCGAGGACACGATGCCGACGCGCGCATTCACCGGCCGGCTCGGCCGCGCGGTCGTCACCGATTACGTCACATCCGCCTCGGCCGCTCACGCGCCCCGGCCTGCGCCGTATCCAATCCAGCGCGGCCTGACGGCGGCGATGCGGGAAACCGGCGCGGCCGCCGGCGATCGTCATCGCATGCAGATGTGGGCGGGTCAGGCGGCCGCGATGGCGCGTGTCGAACCGGCCGGCGATTTCGTGCGGCGGCTGTGGAAGGACGCGCTCGAGTTGCTGTAATCGACCCGATCACATCTTGCAGAATCTGCGATCTCGTCCCGCGAGTCGCAGGATACCGGCCCTCGTCATCCGGATCGACGTTTGCAGCACTGGCCGCGATGCCCGAGGTCGCTCTCGACTCGCAAGTAGAATTCGTCATGCCCGAGCCGCTCATCGACATCCTGCGGCGCAGCTTTTCACACGAGGCGTTCCGTCCCGGCCAGGCCCCCGTCGTCCAATCCGCTCTCGACGGCCACGATCTGTTGGCCGTAATGCCAACAGGATCCGGAAAATCGCTCTGCTACCAGCTGCCGGCCGTCGTGCTGCCGGGCCTGACGCTGGTCGTGTCTCCGCTGATTTCGTTGATGAAAGATCAGATTGGGGAGCTCGGCCGGCGCGGCATTCCGGCCGGCGCGCTCAACTCGACGCAGGGCGCCGCCGAGCGGCATGCGGTCTTCGACGCGCTGCGGGCCGGCCGGTTGCGGCTGCTTTACGTCGCGCCCGAGCGATTCGCGTCGCCGCAATTCATGGCGGCGCTCACGGCAACGCCGCTCTCGCGGTTCGTCGTCGACGAGGCACACTGCGTCTCGGCGTGGGGACACGATTTCCGCCCGGACTATCGCCGGCTTGCCGCCGCCGCGCTCGAGTGCCGGCGCAGCGACGACGGCCCGGGACGGCCGCCCATGCTCGCCTTCACGGCTACTGCCACACCTGAAGTCCGCGACGACATCGTCGCGCTCCTGGCGCTTCGCGAGCCGCGGGTGTTCGTCTCCGGATTCGATCGCCCGAATATCGAGCTTCGGGTCGTGCCCGTCTCGGGCGACATCGAGAAGCACGAGCGGCTTCCGACGCTCGTCGGCGCGCGACGGGCGCTCGTCTACGCCGCCACGCGCCGCCGTGCCGAGGAGGCCGCCGCAACGCTCGCAGCCGCGGGACTGGCCGCCGCACCCTATCACGCCGGCCTCACCGAGTCCGAGCGATCGCGCGTGCAGGATCGGTTCGCCGTGGGCAAACTGCAGGTCGTTTGCGCGACGAACGCGTTCGGCATGGGGATCGATCGGCCGGACATCGACGCCGTGATCCACGCCGACATTCCGGGATCGGTCGAGGCGTATTACCAGGAGGTCGGCCGGGCGGGACGCGATGGACGCCGCGCCACGGCGACGCTGCTCTGGAATTTCGCGGACGTCCGAACGCGCAAGTACCTCATCGACAAGGCGCGCGAGGAGGACCCCGATCGGCCGAAGGCCGCCGTCGATCCGGTCGAGCTGGCCCGTCGCCGCGAACTGGACCACGCAAAGCTGAAGCGGATGATTTCCTACGCGGAAACGTCGAGCTGCCTCCGGGCAACCATCCTTCGGTATTTCGGCGATCCGGCGGCGCGCGAACCCTGCGACGGCTGCGGGAACTGCCTCACGCGCACGACGCTCGACGCCGGTCAACTCCTCCTGGTCCGCAAGATCCTTTCAGGCGTCGCCCGGGCGGGCGAGCGGTACGGCAAGCGCCGTATCACGGCCATGCTGGTCGGCTTGACCGACGATCTTCCCGAGCAGCTCACGCGCCTCTCGACGACGGGCCTGTTACGCGACCACCAGGCGCGATCCGTCGAGCGCTGGATCGAATCGGCAGCCGTTGGCGGCTTGCTCGACATGTCGAACGATCAGTACCGCACGTTGAGTCTCACCCGGCTGGGACGTGACGTCATGGCCGGCCGGGAAATAGACGTATCGATTCCGGTGCCGCAGCCGAGGCCCGAACCGCGACGTTCTCGACGGAGGCGCAGAAAGGCGAGAATCTCCCGTTCTTAGTTCTAAGTTCGAGGTTCCAGGAACTGACCGGCTCACCGTTCGCGCCTCTTGATTCGCCAGACTTTCACGGCAGGACGGTCGCGGACGACGGCCGTCGGTTCATAGCCGCGCCACTGCAGCTCCATATCGCCGCTGATCCCGAAGGCCACGGCGAGCCCCTCATTGCCGGCGAGCGCGGAGTACACCGCGACGACGTGGCCGAGATGCGCCCGGGCGATCGGCGAGTCCTGCGCGCTCAGCTCGGTGAACGTCAACCGCCATTCGTCCGGGGCGGCCTTCGTTCCCGCGATGAAGGCGCTGGCGGCGGCCTGCTGCACCGGCCCGGGTTCCACGGCATTGAGGCCAGCTTCCAGGTGGAAATTGCAGGAAATCTCGAACACGCGGCAGAGCGCGCCGTAGGTGAAGAAGAGATCCGGATCCGTCTCGCGCGAACCGGGCACGCGCTTTTCGCCGGCCCCGAAGGGCTCGCCGCTCAGCACGGGGCGTCCCGTCGTGCGCGAGACCTGCTCGAGCACGCGGACGCGGT
>JBLNGH010000434.1:0-2705 GCA_050264575.1 Acidobacteriota bacterium
CCTGCGCCAGCAGATGCACTTCACGTACATCCAGGACGATTTCCGGATGAACGACAAGCTGACGCTGAACCTTGGGATGCGCTACGAGTATGCGACGCCGCAGTATGAGACGGACAACATCATGTCCAACTTCGACCCTGCGACGAACACGATGATTCTGGCGAAGGACGGCTCGCTCGAGGATCGGGCCCTCATCAAACCCGACCGGAACAATTTCGGGCCGCGACTCGGGTTCGCGTATTCAGTGACACCGGCGACCGTCATCCGCGGCGGGTATGGCGTCAGCTACATCCACTTCCACCGCGCGGGCGCGGCGAACATCCTCTCAATCAACGGCCCGCAGGTCGTGAACGCCGTGGCGACCCAGACCAACCCGCTGGCCCCGGCCTTCCGGACTACCCAGCAGGGGTACCCGGCCGGTTTTGCCGATCCGTCGGCGTTTAACCCGGTCGCCGCCAACATCACCTACATGCCCGAGGATTACCACTCGAGCCGCGTGCAGAGCTACTACATCTCCGTCCAGCGCGAGATCGCCCGAAACATGATCGTCGACGTCGCGTACGTCGGGAATCGCGCAGAGGGCCTGCTCCTGCTCGCGAACTTCAACCAGGCTGCGCCGAACAACGTCGCCGGGTCGATCCCGCTCGCGGCGCGTCGTCCGATCCCGACCTTCGGCGACATTACCTACGCCTTCAACGGCGGCAAGTCGCGCTACAACGCGCTGCAGATCAAGTACGAGTACCGCCTGCGCGACGGGATCATGCTGCTGAACTCGTTCACGTGGTCGAAGGCCAAGGACAACGGATCCGGCACGCTTGAGAACGCGCCGGGCAACCTGCCCTCGCCGCAGGACTACCACAACCTCGAGGCGGATTTCGACACGTCCGGGTACGACCAGCCGTACAACAACACCACCAGCTTCGTCTGGGATCTGCCGTTTGGCACTGGTCGGCGCTGGATGAACACGAAGAACGTCGTGCTGAACGGAATCCTGGGAGGCTGGACCGTCAGCGGCGTGAACACCATGACCTCCGGAGAACCGGCCACGCTCAACTACACGCCGGGCGCGGCGTACCTCGTCTCGGGCATCAACCAGGACTTCCGCGGGGCGAACAACTACCGTCCGAATGTCATCGGCGATCCCTACGGCGACCGGAACTCGACGACGAACTACCTGAACAGGGACACGGTCGTGATCCCGGCCCCCACCGATCCGGGCCAGCCGTTCGGCAACGCGCGGCGGAACTCCATTCGCGGGCCCTGGTTCTGGCAGCTGGACGTCGTCGCGGCCAAGCATTTCATGCTGCCGTTCGGCAACGATCCGCGGCTCGAGATCCGGATTGAGGCGTTCAATCTACTCAACCGGACGAACTTCCGAGCGCCGAACATCAATCGGAGCAACGCGAATTTCGGGACGATCACGAGCGCCTACGATGCGCGGCAGCTGCAGCTGGGCGTGAAGCTTACGTTCTAACTCAGGGTGAGGGCTCAGGGTCAGGGGAGGGCACGGAGACGTGCCCTCCCCTTTTTCACGTCTATGGCATTCAAACCACTTCTTCTTACGTTCGTCGTCGCATCCGCATTCGCGGCACAGCCCGTGCCGGCGAAGAAACAGCTCGTGGCCCATCGCGGCGCGTCCGGGTACGCGCCCGAGCACACCGCTGACGCCTACAAGCTCGCCATCGCCCAGGGGGCCGATTTCGTCGAGCAGGATCTGGCCGTCACGAAGGACGGCGTGCTGGTGTCGATTCACGACCTCACCCTCGAACGCACGACCAACGTCGAGGAGGTGTTCCCCGATCGGTTCGTCGAGGACAAGACCGGCGCGAGCCCCGGCAAGCACTGGCTCGTGAACGACTTCACGCTGTCCGAGATCAAAACGCTCGACGCGGGCTCGTGGTTCGACAAGAAGTTCGCCGGCGCGCGGATCCTGACCTTCCAGGAAGCGATCGACCTCGTGCGCGGCAAGGCAGGGTTGTATCCCGAGTTGAAGGATCCCGAGTTCTATCGTCAGCGTGGCGTCAACACCGCAAAGCTGCTCGCAGAGGTGATCGCCAGGAACAACCTCGCGAACGACCCCAAGACCCCGCTCATCATCCAGTCCTTCGACGATGTGACGTTGAAACAGCTGGCGAAGGAGCTGCCCGTAGTGCCGCGCGTGTACCTGCTCGAGCCGCGATCGGCCGACCAGGTGGACTCAACGGGGAAGGTCAAGGCGATTGCCGCCTGGGCGACGGGCCTCGGACCCAACAAGATCATCGTCCAGCAGAAGCCCGACGTCGTGAAGTGGGCGCACGAGGCCGGCCTCACCGTGACGCCGTGGACCTTCCGCGCCTCGAACACGACGTTCCCGTCCGTCAAGGAGGAGATGGCGAAGTTCCTCTACGACTACGGCGTCGACGCGGTGTTCACGGACAATCCCGATCAGTTTCCGCGCCGCTGACCGCTCGGGGCGGATTCGCTGGCGGGCAGCCGATGCGGCCGTGGAGCTGAGTCCTCACTTACGCGGCCGCTCGCGCTCGCCGGCAAAACTCCCTCCGCTCGCTGTCCTGCCGCTGGTGCAGCGGGCCGGTTTGCCGAACAGATCCTGGGACCGACGACCATCGAGGTTTGCCGAAGACCGGAACCCGCGAAGCCACGCCCGCTGCAAACGCGACGCTCCCGGTCGTTTTGCCCTCGGCTCGGCTCGACGGCCGCTTCAGTTG
>JBLNGH010000435.1:0-6115 GCA_050264575.1 Acidobacteriota bacterium
GAGTCCGGCCAGCGATCGACCTCGTCGGATCCGAAGAGGACCTTGCTGTATCCGGGGCCATGCAGCTCGATGCGCGGGTCGCCGGCGAACGAGCCGACGGCGCTCGTGTCACCGAAGAAAATGCTGCGGCCGCACTGACGCACGATTTCCCCCGCGCCGGCGTGATCGCTCGGATAGTACGAGAACGCGTCGGCCGGCACGCCCGCTTTCATCATCGCCTGAACGATTCGGTACGGCGTCCATGGCTCGGCGCTGCCCGGACGCAACACGAGCGGCGTCTTCATCGCGATGGTCGGAATCCAGAGTCCGTGGACACCCGGTGAATTGCTCGGCAGCACCGTGCCGAGCACGCGCGCCTTGGGATAGAAGCTGATGGCCTGCCCGTTCATCTCCCCGAAGCCGCGATCGAGAACCGCCGGGTCGAGGCCGCGCGTGAGCCCGCGCAGGATGTCGGCGACGTTCGACATCACGGCCGCCACGCGCTGCATGTTGCGCCGCACCATCACGAACGGCATCCCGGTGGTCGCCGAGGTCTGCTCGACGTAATCGTCCGGCCGCTGCGCATCATCGCCAATCGGCAGCGTGTCGTTCAGAAAAATGTCCGCCGTGGCGCGCGTGAGCTCGAGCAGCCTCGCGACCGGGATCCGCGCGAGCGACGCGCGCATCGCCTCCTGCGCCAGCAGGTCGCGCCGAATCAGCCCGACGTTGGCCTGGCTGATTTCGACGAACGCCTTCCCGGTCGCATGGTGCGGCGCGCGGACGACATCCAGGCTCTTGTAGGGCTGACCTCTGCGGAGGAGCGGGATGTGGAGCATCCAGACAGTGTAAACGCACCGGCCGGTCCTCGAGGTCCTTCAGGTCCTCCAGGTCCTTGCGGTAGTCTCTAACCTCGATGCAGCCCGTCCCGGCGTCCGAGCTCGATGCGCATGTGAGAGCAATTGTTCAGTGGCATTTCAGTCCAGAGACGGGCACGCCGTTCTGGCTCGACTTCGCCAGGAAGCTCGACTGGGATCCGCGGAAGGAGATTCGCGGATACCAGGATCTCGATCGCTTCGGATTCTTCCAGGACGAATGGCTGCGCGGCGGCCCCGTGCGCCGCTGGGTGCCGAAGGCGTTCGCGGACAAGCCCATCTACACGTTCGAGACGGGTGGATCGACGGGCGTGCCCAAGTCGCGCATCAACATCAACGATTTCCGAATCGACTACGAGATGTTCAGCGACACGCTGCCGGACGAGCACTTCCCCAAGGGCAGCGACTGGCTGATGGTCGGTCCGTCAGGCCCGAGGCGGCTGCGGCTCGCCGTCGAGCATCTCGCGCAGCATCGCGGCGGCATCTCGTTCTGCGTCGATCTCGATCCGCGCTGGGTGATCAAGCTCATCAAGGCGCGCCAGATGGATCAGATGGAAGCGTACAAGCGCCACGTCATCGAGCAGGCGCTGACGCTCCTCAAGGCGCACGACACGATTCGGTGCATGTTCATCACGCCCAAGCTGCTCGAGGCGCTGGCCGAGAAGATCTCGCTGAAGAAGGCCGGTATCCGCGGCATTTTCTGCGGTGGCACCGAGATGACGCCGCAGTTTCATCGCTGGGTCCGCGAAGAAGTGCTCGACGGGATCTTCTTCGCGCCGACGTACGGCAACACGCTGATGGGGCTGGCCGTGCACAAGCCGTTCGATCCGAAAGACAACTACGCGATCATCTATTACCCGCCGCTGCCGCGCGCCGTATTGGAGGTTGTCGAACCCGATAATCCGGCTCGCCTCGTCGACTACGGCCAGACCGGCCGCGTGAGATTGACGACGCTGACCAAGGAGTTCTTCATGCCGCGCTTTCTCGAGCGCGACGAAGCCGAGCGCGAGCCGCCGTGTGACACGTATCCGTGGGACGGGGTCCGCAACGTACGCCCGTTCTCACGGTTCCAGGCATCGGTGACGGAAGGGGTGTACTGAAAGAAACTTCGAAGGTCGAAGTTCGAACTTCAAATAGCCCGGCCGTGGCATGATCAGGATCGCCATGAGCAAGAGACTCCTGCAGGCGCTCCTCGTGACCTGCGGCACTTTGTGCGTCGGCCTGGGTGTGCTGGGCATCTTCGTACCGCTGCTCCCGACCACGGTCTTTCTCCTGCTCGCGGCGGCCTGCTACGCGAGAAGCTCCGAGCGTTTCCACCAGACGCTGCTGAACAACCGCTGGCTCGGCGCGTACATCAGAAATTATCGGGAAGGTCGAGGGATGAGCACGCGCGAAAAGACCTGGACGCTGCTCCTGTTGTGGATCGGCATCGGCGCGAGCGCGCTTGTCAGTGTGCAGGCGTGGTGGCTGCGGGCCGTCCTGCTGATCATAGCGGTGGCGGTGACCGTGCACGTCGCGGGGTTGAAGGTGAACCGGCGGATCACCGACGACATCGCCGCCGAACCCTGATCCACGCTCTCCGTTTCATTCCGTTCCGGTCCGCTCACGCGCTGCCTTGGAGAACTTCACGCATTCGTTGGCCGGTGCGGTCATCGCCGACGCCGCGCTCCGGGCCGATGCGACTCGCGGCGAGCGTCGCGTGTTCCTCGCCGCCGGCGTCATCGCCTCGAATGCGCCTGACCTCGACCTGCTCTACACGTCGATGACGCCGATGCCGATCGGGTACCTGCTGCACCATCGGGGGCATACACACACACTCGTTGGCGCCGCCGCGATATTTGCCGGGCTGCTACTGCTGATGCGGCTGTTCGGATCGGGACGTTCGCCGGCGCAGTTCGTGCGGTTGTGTATCGTCCTTGGCGCAAGTCTCCTATCACACCTCGCACTCGATGCTGCCAACACCTATGGCGTGCATCCGTTCTTTCCCGCTGACAACAGGTGGTACTACGGCGATACGTTCTTCGTGTTCGAGCCGGGACTCTGGACGGTGCTGGGCGCCACCGCTGCACGCAACGCCACCTCTCGGGTCGGCCGGACATCGCTCATCGCATCCGTTGTCGCCCTGCCGATCTCGACGGTTGTCGCCGGTCTCGTGCCCTGGGCCGCGATCGCGGTCATCGGCGCGACGACGATCGTGCTGGCGGGCGCCGCACGTGGACGCTCACCGCGGACACGCTCGTTGGTCGCCCTCACCCTCTGCGCGCTCTACGCCGGGGCCATGAGTGGATTGTCCCGGTATGCCCGCGCCGAGGTCCGTGCCGACGCGTCGACGCCTTTACCAGCTCAGGTCCTCGACCTTGTCATGACACCCAGCCCGGGATTTCCCGTTTGCTGGGCGATCATCATGATCGAGCGTGACGATCGCGCGGGCACGCTGATGCTTCGCCGTGGCAGCTTCTCGTTGCTGCCTGGATTTCATCCCGCGGTAGCGTGTCCGTTGAATCGCTTCGCGACGTCACGCGACTTGCGTGAGGCCGGGGGCGATCGGTACGTGTGGGTGGATGAGTATCGGCTGCCGGTCGATGACATGCGGGGTCTCGTCACAGATTGCTGGGCCGCCGCGTGGCTGCGGTTCGCGCGCGCACCCGTGTGGGATGGCCGCCGGCTGTTCGATCTGCGATTCGAAAGCGATGCGCGCGGGAACTTCACGTCGATGCGATACGACGCGAACGTTTCGCACCTCGAGTGTCCGCCGCGCGTGCCGCCCTGGGAGATGCCGCGCGCCGACGCGCTCGCGCGTTAAGAACGTCCTGTCTATCTGACGCTCCGCTGCTGCACCGTCAGATAGAGCGGCGCCACGCCGAGAAGCGCGACGAGCGGGTACGTGAATCGGCCGCCACGATTGATGAGCATGAACTCCAGGTGCTCGCCCGGCTCCACGTGAAAGGTCACACGCTTCCAGAACAATGTGTTGTGGATGAACAGCCGGTGACGTCCGGGCTGCACTTCGAGCGTGAACGACTCACCGTACAGAAGCGCGGTCGGCGCACTCCCGTCGAGCCGAACGTAGACCTGGCGAATCTGGATGTCTTTGCTGTGCGTGCGCGTGACCGTGACCAGCGTGCGGAGATCGTCGAGCAGCGCCAGCGGCGCCGCCGGCGCCTGCGTGAGACGGCCCGCCGTCCGAACGTAGGGAGACGCCATCAACCCGTTCCCGGTTGTCGCAAGTGCAGTTGCTACGAGTGTAAGACTTTTCGCTGACGACGATGAAATGAAACGCGCGCAGCGCAAATGACGATAATGGCCCCATGAAGGTTCTGATCATCGTTGCGATCGTGCTGTCCGTCTCCGCACAGGTGCCGCCAGCGCGGGAGTGGACGCAATGGCGTGGACCGAACCGCGACGGCATCGTACCGGCCGCTCAGGCCCCAGCCGACTGGCCCGCCGCGTTCGGATCGGCGTGGCGCGTCGAGATCGGCGAAGGGTACTCGTCACCCGTCGTTGCCGGCACGCGCGTGTTCGTGCACAGCCGGAAAGACCCGAAGGAGCTGGTGACCGCCATCGACCTTGCGACCGGCAAGACAGTCTGGCAGCAGGCGTACGACGCGCCCTATCAGAAGAACCAATACGCCGTCCGGATGGGCAAAGGGCCGAACGCCACGCCGCTCGTCGCGGGCGGGCGTCTGTTCACGCTCGGCGCGACCGGCATCCTCAACGCGTGGGACACGGCGTCGGGCAAGCGGCTCTGGGAGCAGAACTACACGAAGGAAGTCGACTTCTCGAAGCTCTTCTGCGGGACGGCGGCCTCACCCGTGCTCGCGCACGGGCTCGTCGTCGTTCAAGTCGGCAGCGATGTGCACGGCGGCCGGATTCTCGGGCTGGATCCGGCCACAGGAGCGACGAAATGGCAATGGCGCGGTTCCGGTCCCGGGTACGCCTCGCCCGTGATCATCACCGTCGGCGCAACGTCACAGCTCGTGACGATGACGAACCAGTCGATTGTGGGACTGGACGCGCGCACCGGGCGCGAGCTCTGGACCGCCCCGTTTCCCGATGAATGGCACGAGAACATCGTCACGCCGACCTGGACGGGCCGCCATCTGATCGTCTCGGGCTCGCGCCAGGGCACGCAGGCGTACACGGTGACCGAGACTGGCGGCACGTGGCAGGCCAAACAGATCTGGAAGGTGACCGATGCGTCGATGTACATGAGCACCCCGGTCGCGGGCGATGGCTTCATCTACGGCATGTCGGACAAGCGCAAAGGTCATTTCGTCGCGCTCGACGAATCGACCGGCGCCGTGAAGTGGGCGACCGAAGGCCGCGAAGGCGACTTTGCCTCGGTGCTGCTCACGCCGAAGCACGTCCTCTTTCTCACCAACGGCGCGGATCTCGTCGTCGCGCGCCGCGGCGGTACGTTCGCGATCGAGAAGAAATACGACTTGGGGGCGAGCGAAACCTGGTCGGCGCCCGTGATCGTCGGGCGGGATCTCGTCATCCGCGACGCGGGTGGGGTGAGCCGGCTGAGCGGCAAATAGGGCTTCCTACGTCCGGCTCATGAGAGCCACGAGCACATCGGTGAGCGTCGTGATCTCGATTGGCTTCGCGAGATAGGCGTCATAGCCGGCCGCGAGCGCTTTCGCGCGATACGAATCGCCGGCGTACGCGGTCAGGGCGACGGCGCGTATGTCGCATGCCGGTTCCGGAAATCCCTCACGGATCGTCCGGATCAGCGAGTACCCGTCTTCGTCCGGCAATCCGAGATCGGCGACAAGCAGGTCGAACGTGCTCTCTCGCAGGGCGGCCCGCGCTTCCGGTACCGATCGCACCGCCTGCACGAACGCGCCTTCGCGCTCGAGCAGGTACTGCAGCAGATCGCGCGAGTCGTCCTGATCCTCGACCGCGAGGATTCTGACGTTGTGCAGGTGTCCCTGTTCAACGGGCAGCACGCGCCCGCTCCTGCCGATCGCTCAGCTTTTGCGCGGTCTGATTCAGGGTGGGACCGGCAACACTCGTTTCGCCGGAGAGCGGACTCTCCATAGTCACACCTTCCCGACCCGTTCCAGAAGGCTGGCATCGGGTCAATCCACGTTGGCGTAACCAGGGGAGTTCTCTCTCAGCCTAGTTCTGGTGCGCAGGCAGCGTCAAGGAGTCTGGGGGGATGTGACAAGCTCATGTCGGTTCCGGGGTTGCCAAAGTACGGGGGTGTAAGCCCCAACTTAGGAACCCTGCTGCTTGGAAAACCGGGACCACGGCACCCCGGG